>JAEWYL010000004.1 GCA_023395675.1 Chloroflexota bacterium
GAGCGAAGCTCTGCCCCACACTTCGTATTAAAGCTGTTTCCCACGGCAGCGCCCTCCAATCACCCTCCACTTCACTCTTTTTGGGTGAGGCCGTTTCACCCGCTCTCCCCGTAGACTCCTTCAAAAGCAGGGGCGGTCTGATTGACCCGGCAGTTGTATGCTGGTATCGACAGCCCTCCATCAATCTTGAAAAGACCGGAGACGGTGATCTCATTCGCCTGCCGGTAAGGAGGAAACGAGATGTTGAACATGATGCAAACCTTGCTGGACCGTTTAGACCGGACGGTCGTCCACTGGCTGGCGCGCGCCAGCCTGCCCTTCCTGCGCTTTGGGATGGGCGTGGTGTTTCTCTGGTTCGGGGCGCTTAAATTTTTTCCGGGCCTCAGCCCTGCCACAGAGCTGGCCGTGCGCACCATTGATGTCCTCACCTTTGGGTTAATCCCCGGGAATATCAGCCTGATCCTGCTGGCAGGGCTCGAGACGCTGATCGGGCTGGGGTTCCTGACCGGCAGGCAGATGCGCCTGACCCTGGCGCTGCTGACCTTCCAGATGGCTGGAACCCTGACCCCGCTGGCGCTGTTCCCTGGAGAGGCTTTCAGCCTGTTCCCCTTCGTCCCCACGCTGGAGGGCCAGTACATCATCAAAAACCTGGTACTGATCGGGGCCGGGCTGGTGATCGGAGCGACGGTGCGCGGCGGCAGGATCGTGGCTGAACCCGGTGAGACCGCCGCGGCCGGCTCCCAGCTTTGGAACCAGCCCGCCCGGGTAGAGCGTTCCTGAGGCGCAGGCAGGAAGTTTACTCACCGGAGTCTGGCCTTTTTGCTGCGGATTGGGGCGGCCTCAGGACAGGGGGAGGCTGTTCGGGCCCGAATATCTCCTGAATGCAAAAGGCCAGACTCCTTTCTAAGAGTAAGGAAGAATCAGAGCCTGCAGGCGCGTTCACCCCTCCAATCACCCACGCGGGGTGATGCCCGCTCACCCGAAGACGCGATAAAGTTTGTGGGTGGACGGTCGTGAAAGCAGGCCCTTTGGAGAAGCCAGCAGGCTGTTGATGTCTCCCTGGCGGCAGTCTTCAGCACAGGGTGGAGAAGTATCTGAGGCTGTTTCAAAACAGCCGCGAAAAGCTAACCCCATCCTGGACAAATTATTTCTTACGGCGGGCTTATTGAGAGCTCCGGCGGAGCCATGCGCAAATCATCCCCTTTACAAACTTATCGTCCATCCGTTCAGGGATTTTACAGGTGAAATCCGGCCGCGGGGTTGTAAAATAGACACCCTGTTTTGCCCGCATTCGTTGCTCTATCGGGAGAAGACGCTCGCTTCAAATTTGAAATCTCTAATCTTAAAATCTAAAACAGGTGCTTGACTTTTTATAGCTCTTTCAGTATAAACATAGAATATTTGTACTAAGAACATCCTGATTGTCGGTAAAGACCCCTCTCCCACTGGCTGCCCAAGAACCTCTGGGCGGCCGTGATGTTTCAATCAGGGAAGGTAGAGCGTAAAGGGCCCTGGCGTCCTGATTACGGAGGTACACGCGATGATAGAGAACAACAGCACGGTAAACCAGGAAGTGCAGAATTTCGAAGGCTGGCAGAAAAAGACAGCCTTGTTCTTGTTCAGCCAGGGCTTTTCGATGTTTGGGTCCATGCTGGTCCAGTATGCGATTATCTGGCATATCACCTTAAACACCCAGTCCGGCGCCACGCTCACCATTGCCACCATCGCCTCATTTCTGCCGCAGATCGTCATCTCTCTATTTGCAGGGGTGTGGGCGGACCGCTACCCCCGGAAACTGTTGATTATCGGCTCCGATGCTCTCACCGCGATCAGCACCCTGATCTTGGCGGTCATCTTCTTGCTGGGCTATCAGGAGCTGTGGCTGCTTTTCCTGGTGTCTGCGATCCGTTCGGTCGGGGCAGGTATCCAGGCTCCGGCCGTCAGCGCGCTGCTGCCGCAGATTGTCCCTGGTGAAAAACTGGTGCGGGTAAACGGTATCAACGGAACCCTCCAGCCGTTTATCATGATCACCGCTCCGGTTGCCAGTGGGGCGCTGATGTCCTTCTCCCGCTTGGAATCCATCTTTTTTGTGGATGTGGTCACCGCGGCGCTGGCGATCGGCCTGCTGCTGGTGCTCAAGGCGCCGGTGCACAGAAAGGCGACTGCAGAGCAGGTCACGGGTTACCTGGATGATATGAAAGCGGGCCTGGTTAATATCCGGGAGAACCGCACGATCCGGGCGTTGATGATCTTTTTCGCCTTCGTCTTCTTCCTGGTGACACCGGCTGCTTTTCTCACTCCGCTTCTGGTCGCGCGCTCGTTTGGAGATGAAGTGTGGAGGCTGACCGCGAACGAGGTCACCTTCTTTGGCGGCTCGATCCTGGGCGGGCTGATCATGACCCTCTGGGGCGGGTTTAAGAACCATTTCCGCACCATTGGTCTGGCGTGCATCCTGTGGGCGCTGCTGTTTGCCGGGCTGGGCGTGAGTAAGGTTTTCTTTATCTACCTGGTGATCATGTTCCTGTCCGGCATCCCGATGCCGTTCTTCAGCGTGCCGACCACGACCATGTTTCAGGAGCTGGTCGAACAGGATATGCAGGGGCGAGTTTTCGGGGTGCAGCAGCTGATCATGAGCGCGGTTATGCCGGTGGGGATGCTCGTCTTCGGACCCATCGCCGATGTTCTCTCGATCGAGTTCCTGCTGATCCTGTCCAGCCTGTTGATGGCGATCCCAGGGGTCTGGATCTTCTTCCGCCACATGCCGGAGCAGCCGGTCCCCGAGCCGTCTCCCGCCGAATATGAGGCGCTGGGGAATGTCTCCCGGCAGCCAGGAGATTAGAGATGAACCCTCCCTGGTTAGCGGCCTTCTTCGCCCTGTCCGCCGCCGCAGCCTGGGGGTCGGGCGATTTCACCAGCGGCCTCGCCAGCCGGCGCGCCGGCCCGTTCCACACCGTGCTGGTTTCCTACTCCGTCGGCATGGTCGCGCTGGCGCTGGTCGCCCTGGTGCGCCAGGAGCCCTTCCCTCCGGCGTCTGACCTGCTCTGGGGGGCGCTGGCGGGGATTTCGGGCATGCTGGGCCTGGGCTTTTTAATGCGCGGCTTTGCCACAGGCCGCATGGGCATTGTGGCGCCCATCTCTGCTGTGCTTGCCGCCGCGATCCCGGTGCTGATCTCCATCCTTACCGAGGGTATGCCCGGCGGGCTGCAGCTGCTCGGGTTTGCGGTGGCCCTGCCGGGCATCTGGCTGCTCTCCCGCCCAGAGCCGGGCAGCGGGCGCCCGGAAGGGCTGGCGATGGCGCTGCTGGCGGGAGTAGGGTTCGGCGTATTTTTCAGCGCGCTGGCCCAGGTTGGAGATGGTGCAGTGTTCTGGTCCCTGACAGCCAGCCGTTTGGTAGCTGTGGCGTTGATGCTTGGCTTTGCCCTGGCTTCCGGGCGGCCGCTCCTCCCTGCCAACCTCCCGCTGCGGCTGCTGTCGCTGGCGGGACTGCTCGACGTGGGCGGCAACCTGCTCTTTCTGCTGGCAACCCTGAGCGGGCGGCTGGACGTGGCCGCCGTGCTGGCTTCTCTTTACCCGGCCGTGACGACGCTTCTGGCCCGGCTGGTGGCTGGGGAGCACCTGGCGCGCGTGCAGGTGGTCGGGGTGGCGGCTGCTTTGCTGGCTATCGTGCTCATCTCTGTTTGAGAAGGGGGCTTTTCACCCGATCACCCGGCGAATCACCCCGGGTGGGTGATGGAAGATCACCCTGGGTTGAGATACAGTAAAGGGGTCAAATTGACAGACCTGAAAATATGGGGAAACGGGCGTTTCGATCAGTGAAATCGCCCAAAAGAGTTCGGTTTTGTAGTTCCAGAGGAGGTTTTGACATGTTGCCTGAGAACCAGGATGCAAGAGTAAACCAGGCTGCGGGGACTGGTACGGCGGTTGCCGGGAAAAACGGATTCTCGATCCAGGAACTGCGCCAGGCATTCAACGGCAGTGTGATTGCTCCGGGAGACGAGGGTTACGAGAAGGGAAGGGCCACTTTCTATGGTGGTTTTGATCACCGGCCGGCCGCCATCATCCGGCCCAAAAATGCGCAGGAGGTGGCGCGCGCCGTTGTATACGCCCGCGAGCATGGGATGGACGTCTCCGTTCGCAGCGGCGGCCACAGTGTCGCCGGGCACAGCGTCACAGACGGCGGGATCATGATCGATCTGAGAGAGATGAAGGCGCTGGACATTGATGTGAAGAACCGTACGGTCTGGGCGGAGACCGGCCTGACTGCGGGAGAAGTGACCAACGCGGCCGCCAGGCACGGTCTGGCTGTCGGTTTTGGCGATACCGCATCGGTCGGTATTGGGGGTATCACGCTGGGAGGCGGCGTCGGTTATCTTTCCCGCAAATACGGGCTGACGATAGACAGCCTGCTGGCTGCGGAGGTGGTGACTGCGGACGGCCAAATCCTGTACACGGACGCCTCGAATCACCCCGATCTTTTCTGGGCGATCCGCGGCGGCGGTGGAAATTTCGGAGTGGCAACCCGGTTTAAGTTCCAGCTCCACGAGGTGGACGAAGTCTTTGGCGGAATCCTTATCCTGCCGGCGACTCCGGAGGTGATCGAGGGTCTGGTGGACGTGGCCGGGGCTGCACCTGAAGAACTGACGGGGATCTTCAACATCATGCCTGCCCCGCCCATGCCGTTCGTGCCGGAGGCGGTTTACGGCCAGCTCATTGTTATGGCTGTGATGGTGTATGCCGGGCCTCCCGAGGAGGGACAGCGTGTGGTGGCGCCCTTCCGGGCCCTGGCTGAACCGTTGGCCGACATGCTCAGGCCCATGCGCTATCCCGAGATCTATTTCCCGGAGGAGGAGGGTAGCGAAGACTACCATCCGATGGCGGCTGGGCTCACCGCTTTCATGGATGACGTGGACCGCAGCTCTGCCGAAAAGATCGTTCACTATCTCCAGGCCTCGGATGCGCCCATGCGCGTGGGGCAGATCCGGGTGCTCGGCGGGGCGATCGCCCGCGTGCCCGAAGACGCCACCGCGTTCGCCAACCGGAAGCGGAATATCATGCTGGGCATCTATGCCTTTTACACCGGTGAGGCCGACCGGGACGCCAGACTGGCCTGGGCCCGGGAGTTCGCCAGAGAGGTCCAGCGCGGGGAGCGGGGAGCGTATGTAAACTTCCTGGCGGACGAAGGTGAAGCCCGCCTGCGGGAGGCTTACCCCGGGCAGACCTGGGAACGGCTGCGAGAGATCAAAGCCCGCTACGACCCGACCAATCTGTTCCACCTCAATCAGAACATCCCCCCGACGGTAAATGGGGGCGGGCAGTAGAGGCAGGACAGGGATCACGGGCAGCAGCTGCCGCCGGTCTGATCGCCAGGCACACTGGGGAGAGGGCTGGCGGCAGCTGCGGTATGGGCGCATTCAGCGCCAGGGAGGGGGGAGAAGCGGTCTGCAGCACCGCAGAACCCCGTACCACCGGTGCAATTTGATTTGAAAAGGTAAAATACCTGAGTACGGGATAAGTGTGTTCCCTGAGTTCCTTATCCCGATCCGACGTAAAGATAGGTCCAGGAGGGTTTTGAAATCCATGGGATCTACCCGCCCGATAGAAGGGATACGTCCCCTGTCCAGGCTGCGGACACGCGTCGCATTTTCATACGTGGCAGTAACGCTGGTCATCGTGCTGCTGCTGGAAACGGTGGTGGTGGCGGTGGTCTGGTTCGCGGTGACGCGTTCCCCCCTGGCTGCCTACTGGACGATGCAGCAGGCGGGCCAGGCGGCGCAGGTATACGCTCTGCAGGCCGCAGTCCATGCAGACGGCTCCGGCTTGAGTCCGGACCTCACCTTCGAGCCCGGCCGGCCCACTTCGCTCTCGGTGAGCAGCGAGAACGACCCGCCGCAAATGAGCTGGTTTCACCTGGAGGTGCCCTATCTGGAGCCGGGCGCGGCTGTTGCGGGCCGCCTGCCGGTTGCGCTGCTGATCGGCCCGGATGAAAGCGTGGTCGCCAGCTCCCGCCCCGAGCTCTACCCGGTTTCCGCCAGCGCTTCCGACCTGCTGCCGGATGACCGCACCTTGATCCGCGAGGCGTTGAGGGGTAGAACGGACGGCGCGGTGGGGACGACCGACCTGGGTATGCACGCCTCCGTCGCCCGCACCATCTATAATCAGGAACAGGAAGCCATCGGGGCGGTTTATATCCGTGCTCCGGCCGGGGGGCCGCCGGATACAAACCTGGTGGGAGAAATCGCCTCCATTTTGATCCCGAGCGGGATGCTGTGGCTCTGCCTCATGCTGCCCATCGGTATGGTGTTTGGGGTGCTCACCACCCGGGGCCTCATCCGGCGAATCGAGCGCCTGGCAAGCGCAACCGCTCGTTTCCGTGAAGGGGACACCTCGCAGCGGGTTCCGGTCAGCCGCGCGGACGAAATCGGGCAGCTCGAACAGCAGTTCAACCAGATGGCGGAGCAGCTGGTGGACAGCTTCGATCAGCGCCAGGCGCTGGCAGAACAGAGCGCCCGGCGCGAGGAGCGCGCCCGCATCGAGCAGGAGATGAGCTCGGCGCACTACATCCAGAAATCTCTGCTGCCCGAGAGGACGCCCTCGATCCCGGGCTGGCAGCTCAAGGCCGCTTACCGTCCGGCCCGCGAGGTGGGCGGCGACCTGTATGATTTCCTGGAGCTGCCGGATGGGCGTCTCGGAATCGTGATCGGAGATGCCAATGGTAAAGGGGTGCCTTCGGCCCTTATCATGGCGACAACCTGCGCCATGCTGCGCGCCGCTGCCCCAGGGAAGGCATCGCCCGGCCAGGTATTGGGATTGGTCAATAATCTGCTCCAGGAGCATATCCCGCGCGGCACCTTTGCCACCTGCTTCTACGCCATTTTGGATCCGGGCAGCGGGAGGCTGTCCTTCGCGAATGCAGGCCACAATATCCCGCTGCTCTCTCGCAATGGCGATATTCTGGACCTGCGGGAAAGAGGCATGCCTCTGGGGCTTATGCCGTCCCAAAACTATACGGAGCAGGAGGTCCGCCTGTCTGAGAAGGACTGCGTGCTCTTTTATACGGACGGCCTGGTCGAGGCGCATAACGCTCACCGAAAGATGTTCGGCTCTCAACGGCTGAAAAGCCTGATCCAGCAGCATTCTGAAAACGACGGACTGATCGAATCCCTGCTCGAACAGCTGTGGGCTTTTACCGGAGAGGACTGGGAACAGGAAGATGACGTCACCCTGGTCATGTTGAAAAAAGTTGGATAAGAACCTGCCCTTAGATAATTTATTCTTTTCGTTGTGCAGGGCAGCCCCACAGTAACCGTTTTACCCCCTTCCCGCCGGAATTAGCGTGATCAATCGTTGTTGGGTGGGGGCGCCGGGCCCCCCCCCGCCCCCCCCCACAACGATTGATCTTTCATGAACTCTTTCTCCCGAACTGGCGTTATAAAAATACCAACGCACTTGCTTCGCTGTCTGCAAGGGAAGCGAGGGGCTCTTTGGGGATTTTTACCTGGAAATACCCTGTTACCCAGCAGCTGCAAGCAACCCAAATATTTTCAAAATCGGATCTTAACATTTTCTGAACCACCCCCTGCTATCCTGTAAGCGTGGTCAGGCTCATGAGGCGTGCGGCCTTCCAGGCAGCACCGATTAAGCCCCGGCCCAACCTTACACGAGATCCCTGTCGTGGGTACGGGATAAGGGTGTTGTTTTGTGGTTGCTTGCGGCGAAGCCTGTGGCAGGCTGCCGCCCACAATCGCAAAACAAACTCTATGATTTCTTATTCCGCAGGGACCCTATATGGCGCCGGCAGCCAACCCGGAGGCTGTATAAGGTATCGGAGACCGCTGAATGGAGCGGGTAGTGGATCTGGAACTGAAAGGAGTGGTTCAATGCGTTACAAGAAGTTGCTTACTTTTGCTTTGTTGGGGGTGCTGGCTGCAGGGAGTATCCTGGCTTTTGCCTCCTTTTACCCTGCGCTGGCCCAGGAAGAGACACCTGCCGGCCCTGCGGAAATGCCCGGGCGCGGGAACGGGTTCCGGCACTTCGGCCACGGTCGCGGCGCGGACGGGGCAGGGGCTGAAGCGCTGGCTGGCGCGCTGGGTATCAGCGTGGATGAGCTCACTACCGCCTTCCAGACCGCCCGGGAGGCTGCGCTGGCCCAGGCCGTGGAGGACGGGTTGATCACGCAGGCCCAGGCCGACGCGCTGCTGGCGCGAGAGGGGGTTCATCCCATGGGCGGGCGCTGGGGCGGCTGGCTGAGCCAGAATGGGGTTGATTTCGAAGCCCACCTGGCAGACGCTCTGGTAATCCCGGTGGAAGAACTGCAGGAAGCTTATGATGAGGCCTATCTTGCCCGGATCGAGCAGGCGGTGGAAGACGGCAGCCTGACCCGAGAGCAGGCGGACTTTCTGATCGGGCGCCACGCCCTCTCCGGCAGCCAGGATTTCCTCTCGTCCATGCAGACGGCGTTCCAGGAGGCAGTCCGGCAGGCGGTGGAAGCCGGCGAGATCACCCAGGCCCAGGCGGATGCAATCCTGCAGCACAGCGCTGAAGGCGGCTTCCCGGGCGGGCGCGGTTTTGGGGGCCGCCGGGGTCCAGGAGGGTTTGGCTGCCGGGGCGGTTGGGGCGTTGGCCCTGAGGTCCCGGTTGAGCCCCCGGTTGAGCCCCAGGCGCCGGATACGGCCGTTCCATCCGGGCTTTGATGCCCGGGCGGCAGCCCGAGAAATCCGGTGGGCTTGAAAAGGTTCCGGGAGGTGGAAGCTCCCGGAACCTTCCCCTGTTTGCGCCTGCAGCAGGCCGCTGCCCAAAACAACAAAATATCACCCCTGTCCGGTACTCACGTTATTTATAATAGAAATTGCGAGGGCAGAAATTGATGGCGAAGAAAATCCTGGTTGTGGATGATAAACAAGAACTGCGGACCCTGCTGAAATCTTACCTGGCGCAGGAAGGGTTTGATGTGGTGACCGCGGGCAACGGCCGCGAGGCGCTTTTTGCCGCTCGCAGCGAGAAGCCGGACCTGATCATCCTCGACCTGATGATGCCGGAGATGGGCGGTTACGAGTTTATGCGCTCCTATTCCCGTGAGGCGGAGACCCCGGTCATTATTCTGACAGCCAGGCTGGAAGAGCAGGACAAAATCCTCGGTCTGGAACTGGGGGCGGACGATTATGTCACCAAACCCTTCAGCCCGCGCGAGCTGACCGCACGGGTGCGGGCCGTTCTACGCCGCCTGGAGAAAGCGCGCCAGGAGCCGGAGATTCTGCGCGCCGCAGATGTCCTGCTCGACCGGACCGGGCGTGTGGTGCAGGTAGGCGCACGGCAGGTTGACCTGACCCCCTCCGAGTTCGACCTGCTGAGCGTGCTGATGTCTGCCCCGGGGCGGGTTTTTTCTCGTCTGGAACTGCTGGACCGCCTGCAGGGCACGGCTTACGAGGGTTATGAACGCACTATTGATGTGCATATCCGCAACCTGCGCCTCAAGATCGAGCCGGAGGCCTCCACGCCGCGCTATATCGAGACGGTATATGGGGCGGGCTACCGCTTTGCGCCCGAGCGCTAAACAGGCTGCCCGCCTGGAACGAGACCTGATTCTTCATGAGATCGCTGACAACCCGACTGACCCTGGCTTTCCTGGCTGTGGCCCTGGCAGGAGTTCTGCTGGTCGCCTTGTTTGTGCGCACCCGCACCCGCGCGGCTTTTGAGGGCTTTCTCCAGGACCGGGAGCAGTCTGCGCTGGCACAGGGCCTGGAGAACTATTACCAGACAAACGGCAGCTGGGAGGGCGTGGCGGAGGGGTTGAGGCGGCTTTCAGCCGGTATGGCAGACCACCATCCGGGCATGCGGCGCCAGATGCGCCGGGGATGGGACCTGTTTACCCTGGTCGGCCCTGACGGCCGGGTGATTTTCAGCAGCCGCCCGGGCCTGCGCGGGGATATTTACCCTGAGAACGATCTGGCGCGTGCAGAGCCCCTGGAGGTAGCTGGCGAAACCGTGGGCTGGCTGGCGCGGGACCCGATCACGGAAGAATGGCTGCGCAACAGCCCGGAGGGCATCTTTTTACAGCAGGTAAACCAGGCGGTGCGCCTGAGCGCGATCTTTGCCGCCGGCCTGGCCCTGCTGCTGGGGGGTGTGCTCGCCTTTACCCTCACGCGCTCGCTGCGGGAAATGAAGGAAGCCGCGGAGGATATCTCACGCGGCAATCTGGGCCGTCAGGTCGAGGTGCGCTCTCAGGATGAGCTGGGGCAGCTGGCGGACAGCTTCAACCGCATGAGCCGCGACCTGGAACAGGCCACCCAGATGCGCAGGCAGATGACCGCGGACATTGCCCACGATTTGCGCACCCCTTTGAGTGTCATCGCCGGGTATACCGAAGCGATGAGTGAAGGGAAGCTGCCCGGCAGCACCGAGGTGTACACCGTCCTGCACCGCGAGACCCAGTACCTGAACCGCCTGGTGGACGATCTGCGCCTGCTCTCGCTGGCGGATGCGGGCGAGCTGCCCCTGAACCTCCAGGCGCTGCAGCCGGCTTCCCTCCTGAGAGAGGCCGCCCTGCGCCATTCCGTGGCTGCGGACAGGGAGGGGGTGGCGCTGCGGGTGGAAGCCCCGGAAAGCCTGCCTGAAGTGCAGGGAGACCGTGAGCGGCTGCTGCAGGTATTCGACAACCTGATTGCCAACGCCCTGCGCCATACCTCTCGCGGAGGAGAGGTCACCCTGCTGGCTGGATCGGAAGGCGGGCGGGTGCAGCTCCGGGTGCGCGACACGGGCAGCGGGATAGACCCGGAAGAACTGCCTTACATTTTCAACCGCTTCTACCGGGGCGACCGGTCGCGCAGCTGGACCGGAGAATCCGGCCTGGGGCTGGCGATCGCCAGATCCATTGTACAGGCGCATGGGGGAGAAATCCGCGCGGAGAGCGAGCCGGGCAGGGGATCCACATTTACCCTGCTGCTGCCCGTTCATTCATGAGTTTCGTCCTGTGACGCCGGGGCAGTATCGATAAACTGCTTCGCGTGCAGGTCGGCATACAGCCCGCCAAGCCGGAGCAGCTCCTCATGGCTGCCCTGCTCCGCGATCTGGCCGTCTGCAATGACGCAGATGCGGTCGGCGTGCTGGATGGTGCTCAAGCGGTGGGCAATCACCAGGGCCGTACGCCCCTGCAGCAGCCCGGCGATCGCCTCCTGGATCATGGCTTCGGAAACGGTGTCAATATTGGCGGTGGCCTCATCCAGGATCAAAATACTGGGTTGGGCCAGGACCGCCCTGGCGATGCTGATCAGCTGGCGCTGGCCTACGGACAGGTTAGTGCCCCCTTCGAGGATGCGAGTATCATACCCCTCGGGCAGCGCGGCGATAAAGGAATGGGCATTCGCCATCCGGGCCGCAGCTTCCACCTCCTCCTGGGAGGCTTCCGGGCGAGAGAAGCGGATATTATCCGCAATCGAGCGTGAGAACAGGAATGGGTCCTGCGTGACGATGGCAATCTCCCGGTGCAGCGACGCCTGGGTCACCTCTCTCACATCGTACCCATCAATGCGCACCGCCCCTTCCGTCACCTCGTAAAAACGGGCCACCAGGCTTGCGATGGAAGTTTTTCCTGCCCCGGTCGGCCCGACCAGAGCCACGGTCTGTCCGGGCTCGATCTCCAGGTTGATATCCTTCAATATAAAAGGCGCGTCCGGGCGGTAGCGCAGGGAGACCCCTTCCAGGCTGATGCGTCCCTGGATGCGAGGCAGGTCCACCGCCCCCGGACGGTCGGCCACCTGCGGCTCGGTGTCCAGCAGGTTCAACACCTGCTCTCCCGCAGCCATCGCCGACTGCCAGGTGTTGAAAAGCCGGCTGAGCTCCTGCACCGGCTGGAAGAAGCGGGAGACGTAGGAGAGAAAGGCCACCAGCACACCCAGGCTGACCTCCCCGCGGGTCACCGCCAGCCCCCCGAAGAGCAGTACGATGACCGTCGCCAGCATCCCCAGGAACTCGATGCTGGGTAAAAACACGTAAGAGAGGGAGATGGCGCGGATATAGGCGTCCCGGTTGGCCTCGTTCACCTCCTCGAAGCGCTCCTGCGTCTTCCGCTCCTGGGCAAATGCCTGGATGACCCGGATAGCGGCAATATCTTCCGCCAAGTCTCCCACCACGGCGGCTACCCGGCTGCGCGTCTCCCGAAACGCGGTTTTCGCCCGCCGAGAGAACCACAAAGTGGCCAGGACCATCAGCGGGAGGACGGTAAAGGCCAGCAGGGCCAGGCGTGGCTCCATGCTGAACATGACCACCAGGATCCCGACCAGGAGGATCAGATCGCCCACCAGAGTGATCAGCCCCTGGGAGAGCAGCTCGTTGATCTCGGCCACATCGTTAATCACGCGGGAGACGGTCACCCCGATAATATGGGTATCGTGATAGCCCTTTGACAGGCGCTGGAGATGCCGGAAGAGCTGCGCACGCAGGTTTGCCAGGACACGCTGTCCCACCCACCCGAGCAGGTAGCGCTGCCCGGTCGAGGCAGCGAACAGGCCGAGAAAAACGGCCGCAAAGGCAAGGGCGAACCGGTCCAGCCCGCTGGCATTACCGGACACGATGTAGTTGTCAATGGCGTGGCTGAGCAGCAGCGGCGTCAGCAGCGTCAGCCCGGATTCAACCAGCATCAGCAGGGCGGCTCCCAGCATGTGTCTCAAATACGGGCGCAGGAAACTGAGCATGCGCCCGATCACGCGCGGATTGTAGAATACGCCTTCCCCGTCTTCGCCGCCGAAGGCTTCAATCGCGCTGCGAGGCCCCATGCTCATCCCGGAACCGCCGATAGAAAAACTCACTCTGCCTCCTGGTCCACGCTTCTGTCCGTTAACCGGTCCAACCGCTCAAGCAGCATTCGACCCCTCCCCCGCGCCTGTGGGCGCACCGCTTTCCTCCGGGGCCGCCTCCCGGCGGAACTGCCGCCTGGCGATTTCTGCGTAAAGGGGCGAGTTGAGCAGCAGGTCGCTGTGCTTCCCTCTGGCTGCGATGCGTCCTGCCTCCAAAACCAGGATCAGGTCGGCGCGCAGTACGGTGCTCAGGCGGTGAGCGATGACAAAAGTCGTGCGGTTCTGCATCAGGCGCGCCAGAGCCTCCTGGATCAGGTGTTCCGTGCCCGTATCCACGCTGGCTGTGGCGTCATCCAGGATCAGCAGGCGCGGGTCCAGCAGCATCACCCGGGCGATCGCCAGGCGCTGCCGCTGCCCGCCGGAGAGGGTCATCCCGCGCTCCCCCACACGCGTATCGTAGCCCAGGGGCATGGCGCGGATGAACTCATCCGCCTGGGCGGCCTCCGCCGCCTGGATCATGTCCGCCTCCCGGCACTCCTCGCAGCCGAACAGCAGGTTCTCCCGGATGGTGCCGGAAAAGAGCACCGTCTCCTGCAGCACGATCCCGACCTGGCTGCGGAGCGAGCTGAGCGTGACCTGGCGGATATCGTGCCCGTCGATGGTGATACGTCCCCGGGTGGGATCGTAAAAACGGGGGATCAGGTTTACGATGGAGGATTTTCCGGAGCCGGTCGGCCCGACCAGGGCCACCGTCTGGCCCGGTTTCGCCTGGAAGTCAATATCCGCAAGCACGCGGTGCCTGCCGTATGAGAAGGAAACTCCTTCGAAGCGCACCAGACCCTTGACCGGAGGCAGTGGCCGGGCTCCCGGGGCATCCTTCACCTCGGGCACCGAATCCAGCACTTCGAAAATCCGCTCTCCGGCTGAGGCCGCCATAATGATGGCGGGGATGATCAGCCCCAGCCTGCGGATCGGGTCAATCAACTGGCCCAGGTAGGTGGTGAAGGCCACCATCTCACCCAGGGTCAGGTCTCCAGCGATCACAGCCCGCCCGCCGAGCCAGACGATGAGCGCCACTCCCAGGTTCGCCAGCAGGAACATCAGCGGCAGGTTGATGGCCTGCAGGCGCGCCGCGTACGCCGACAGCCGGAACCAGAGCTCGTTTTCGGTCTCGAAGCGGGCCGTCTCCGCCTTTCCCTGCCCGAAGGCCTTGACCACCTGCGCCCCGCGCAGATTCTGCTCGACGGTCGTGGTCAGCACCCCGATTTGTTTCTGGATCTGCAGGGAGAGCGGGCGGTAGCGCCGCCCGAACTCCAGCGCTACGAAGACCAGGAACGGCATAAAGATCAGGACCAGGGCCGCCAGCCGGACGTTCATCCACAGCAGAACAGCGCCGGTGCCGAGCAGCAGAAGCACAGCATCCACGATGCGCAGCGTCGCGCGCCCGGTCAGGAAGCGGATGCGTTCCACATCCTGCACCGCCCGGGCCAGCAGATCGCCGGTTTCGGTCCGGTCGTGGAATGAGAAGGAAAGGATGGTCAGCTTGTTCTGCAGGTCGTTGCGCAGGTCGTAAGCCACATGCTGCGAGGCGACCTCGCTCCAGCGGCCTTCCAGGAAGGACAGAGCTCCACGGATCAGGGTGAGTGCAAGCAATCCCAGGGCAGCCCATACCAGCAGGGTGGTGTCGTTCTGGCGGATCCCCCGGTCAATGATCCAGCGTAAAAATTGGGGGATGGCGATATTGAGGACAGCCACGCCCAGGAGCGCGGCGTAGGCCCCTGCGGTGATTTTCCAATAGGGCCTCAAATAGCCGTAGCTGCGGCGCAGGATGTTCGGCGTCTTCTTCGAGATTTTCAGGGATAAGGGGGTTGGTGCAGCGCTCACGGTCCTCGCTGTTGATCGTATAGATTGCCTCCGTTCGGCGCAGGCCCGGCGGCAGGGTTAATGTACCACATTTCCACAGCAGGCCCTAAGATTCAATAGGGCGCGCGAAATAGTATGTCCCCGGTTTGGCCAGCGCGTCTCCCTTATAGACTTTTTGTGCACTCGAAATGTTCTTTTTTCCCACCGCTGCGGGCTTTCAAGTAAAATAAATTACCGTGAGATGGGACAGGGGCGTTTTGTGATCTCGGGCAGCAGCCGGACACAGGCTGCCTCGCCCACCACTACATAACAAACTCTCCAGGATTCCTTGTCCCGCACTGGCGCCGAAGTTGAAGCGCCCGGGCAAATTTTCAATTGAGGAGTGGAAACCTTCACGGGATACAGCTGGCGCATAAAGGATGGGACTGATGACAGGAAATACAACCGGAATGTGCCTGCCGGACAGCTGGCGGCCGGTAGTCGGTGAAGAGCTCAACAAGCCGTATTTTAAAGAGCTGGAGGCTTTTCTGGCTGTCGAACGGCAGCGCTATACCATCTTTCCAAAGGAGTCCGAGGTGTTCTCCTCTCTGGAGTACACGCCCTATGAGGCCGTTCGAGTGCTGATCCTGGGGCAGGACCCATATCACGGGCCGCGCCAGGCCCACGGCTGTAGTTTCTCGGTCCGCCCGCACGTGCCGCCGCCGCCTTCGCTGCAGAATATTTTCAAAGAGCTGAAGCAGGATGTCGGCGCCGTCCCGCCCGATCACGGCTGCCTGGTCCCCTGGGCGCGACAGGGGGTGCTGCTGCTCAACGCGGTACTCACCGTGCGGGCCGGTCAGGCGAACTCTCACCAGGGGAAGGGCTGGGAGCAGTTTACCGACGCCGTCATCCAGGCGGTCAACCGGAAGCCGGAGCGAGTGGTGTTCATTCTCTGGGGGGCTTATGCCCGCCGGAAAGCAGAGCTGGTGGATCTCACCCGCCACACCATCATCCAGTCGGCGCACCCTTCGCCGTTATCCGCCGCCAACGGCTTTTTTGGCAGCCGGCCCTTCTCCCGAACCAATGCCGCCCTGCGGCAGGCTGGACTCCCCGAGATCAACTGGCAGCTCCCGAATCTCCCCCGCTGACAGGTGCATGGGGTGCACGCAAAAGAACAACGTCACCTGACAACATTTGCCTGCACACAGTGCATGGAGGAGTAAGTGCATGGACCATAAAGAAATGCCGGCGCTCGAGATGCTCAATTTGACGGCTGCCGTCCTGGACACGGCCTCTGCTCTCATCATCGTGCTCAACCGGCAGGGGAAAATCGTGATCTTCAACCGGGCTTGCGAGCAGCTCACCGGCGTCCCGGCTCAAGAGGCGCTTGGGAAACTCTTCTGGGATCTGTTCCTGATCCCCGGTGAAGTTAAAGAGGTGCGCCGGATCTTTACAGACCTGCTGGCCGGAAAATTCCCCAACCACCACGAGAATCACTGGCTCACCCGCTCTGGTGAGCGCAGGTTGATCTCCTGGAACAATACCGGCATAACGAACGCCTCCGGAGAAGTGGAATATGTGGTCGGGACCGGAATTGACATTACTGCACAGCGTGAGGCAGAAGAAGCGCTGCGGGAGAGCGAACAACGCTACCGCAGCCTGTTCAAGAACAACCACGCGGTGATGATGCTGATCGATCCGAAGAACGGGGATATTGTGGACGCGAACCCGGCGGCCTGTTCCTTCTACGGCTACACTCTGGAGGAGATCACAGCCAGGAAAATCACCGATATCAACCTGCTCTCGCCCGAGGAGGTCTTCCAGGAGATGGAGCGAGCCTGGCAGGAAAACCGCCGGCATTTCTACTTCACGCACCGCCTTTCGAGCGGCGATCCCCGGGAAGTGGAGGTCTTCAGCGGGCCGATCCGGGTGGGTGGGAGAGACATGCTTTACTCGATCATTCACGATATCACCCACCGCAAACAGATGGAAGAGTCTTTGAAAAAGAGCGAGACGCGCGAGCGGGAGCGGGTGAAGGAGCTGGAGGCGATCATGAACACCGTTCCGGCGGCCATTTGGGTGGCGCGGGATCCGGACTGCCGGGTAGTGACCGGCAACCGGGCCACTTATGACATGCTCAAAGCGCCCGAAGGGACGAACCTCTCGGCAAACTATGGGGACCAGCAGCAGCTGCGCCACGTACGGTTTTTCCAGCGCGGTGTTGAGCTGCAGCCGCACGAGCTGCCCCTGCAGGCGGCCCTGGCGCAGGGGAAGGAGATCCGCGAGTACGAGGAGGACATCGTCTTTGCCGATGGGAGCGTGCGCCACCTGATCGGCAACGTTTCTCCCATGGAGGACGAAAGCGGGCGCATCTGGGGCGCGGTGGCAGCGTTTATCGATATCAGCGAACTGAAACGGGCGGAAGAGTCGCTGCGCCAGTACGCGGCAGAACTGGAGCGCAGCAACCGCGATCTGCAGGACTTCGCCTTTATCGCCTCTCACGATCTGCAGGAGCCGCTCCGCAAAATTCGCGCCTTTGGAGAACTGCTCGAAGCCGATGGGACCGGGGGACTGAGCAGCCAGGGCCGGGATTATCTGGAGCGCATGATTTTCGCCGCCGAGCGTATGCGCCGCATGATTGATGACCTGCTAGCCTACTCGCGCATCACCACCCGGGCGCAGCCCTTCACCCATGTGGACCTGAATCAGGTAGCGGAAGATGTGCTCCAGGACCTTGAAATGCGCATCCTGAGCACGGGAGGCAGGGTGGAGATGAGCCGCCTGCCCCAGGTCGAAGCAGACCTGCCCCAGATGCGGCAGCTTCTCCAAAACCTGTTTGCAAACGCCCTCAAGTTCCACCGTCCGGGTGTGCCTCCTCTGGTCAAGGTGCGCGCAGAAGCCGTGGGTAAACCCGAGGCGCCGGAGGGGCAGGGCGAGATGACCCGGGTCATTGTGGAAGACAACGGCATCGGGCTGGACATGGAGCACCGGGAGCGCATCTTCCAGCCCTTCCAGCGTTTACACGGGCGCAGCCAGTATGACGGCAGCGGGATCGGCCTGGCCATCTGCCGCCGTATTGTCGAGCGGCACCATGGAGAGATCGAGGTGCAGAGCACGCCCGGCGAGGGGGCTACCTTCATCGTCACGCTGCCGGTCCGGCAGAGCCATTGACGCGCGCCGGGTACCTCTCCTGCGGTTGCAGAACAGCCAGCCTGTGGTTTTCAGGTTATCAACACCGCCAGCTCCTTTACGCACCCTGGATACCCTGAATCGAACCCTGCGCGCCGTCTAGCCTTTAAAGCTTGAGAAGAGTTATGCAATTCCGGGAAGATAACCGTGTTTTCTGCCGGCTGCGCCTGGATAAACCACTCCCTCCAACTACGTAGCTCCTATTATGAAATAAATCTAGCCGGAAGTGTTAAAATATAGATAGAGGCGCGCGCTTCTGAGAGCGCCTCGTCTTGAGAGTGCCTGTGCGTCCCCCCAGGGTACGGGCAGGACCTCGGGTTTCTGTGCTTGCATAATCAGGGGAGGTCCTGTGAGCTTTGCGAAACGCGTGATGGAATTGAAGCCCGAGGGCGCTTACCATGTTCTGGCGAAAGCCCAGGCCCTGGAAGCCGCCGGACGTACGATCATCCACCTGGAGATCGGTGAGCCTGATTTCGGCACCCCGGCCCATATCAGCATGGCCGGCGTGCGCGCCATCACGGAAGGGCGCACCCGCTACAATCCTCCGGGCGGTATTGGCGAGCTGCGCGCCGCAATCGCTGCGGAGGCCGGGCGCAGGCGCGGCTTGCAGATCAAACCGGCGCAGGTCGTCATCGGCCCAGGCGCCAAGCCGGCTCTCTTCTTTCCCACCCTGGCCCTGGTGGAACCTGGGGATGAGGTGATCTATCCGGACCCCGGGTTCCCCACCTACCCGGCCATGATTAAGGCGGCCGGCGGGGTCCCGGTTCCGGTCCCGCTACACGAGGAGCAGGACTTCTCCTTCGACCTGCAGGCGCTGGACCGCCTGATCAGCGACCGGACGCGCATGATTGTGCTCAACTCGCCGGGCAATCCGACCGGCGGGGTGATGCCGGTCGAGGCGCTGGAGCATATCGCCAGAGCGGCGCAGGAGCATGACCTGTGGGTGCTCTCCGACGAGATCTACGCCCGCCTGGTCTACGAGGCCCCGGCCCCCAGTATCGCCGCCCTGCCCGGGATGTCAGCTCGCACCGTAATCTGCGACGGGTTCTCGAAAACCTATGCCATGACGGGCTGGCGGCTGGGTTTTGGCATTATGCCCGAGGCTCTGGCGGAACGGGTAGAACTGCTGCTGACACATTCCATCGGCTGCACCGCCAGCTTCACCCAGTATGCCGGGTTGGAGGCCCTGGCAGGCCCGCAGGATGAGGCCGGGGCCATGCTCGAGGCCTACCGCGCCAGGCGAGAGGCGCTGGTCTGCGGGCTGAACGCCATCCCGGGCGTTCACTGCCGTATGCCGCAGGGGGCATTCTACGCTTTCCCGAACGTGACTGCTTTCGGACAGCCCTCAGCCTGGCTGGCTGATTACCTGCTGGAGGAGGCCGGAGTAGCCGTACTTCCGGGCACAGCCTTTGGCGCCCAGGGGGAGGGATACCTGCGCCTGTGCTTTGCCAATTCTCTGGGAAATATCCATCGTGCGCTGGAGTGTATTGCAAACGCGCTCGGGCGCTTACCACTCCGCTGACCGGGACAATCCGCTTCACGAACGCCGGACAATCAGATACATGAAAAAGCTCTATCACGTGCTTCTCGTCGACGACGACGAGGATCAATTTATATTATTAACTGAGCTGATCTCCGAAGGAACGGGAGGCTCGGGGAGGATCAAGCTCAAGCTTGACTGGGCAGCCACTTTTGAAGCCGCCCTGGCCGCCTTCCGGGAGGACGCCTACGACGCCTTCCTGATTGATTACCGTCTCGGTGAGCACAATGGGCTGGAACTGCTGGAGGAAGGGCTGCGCATCGGCTGCAGAGCGCCGATCATCATCCTGACCGGGCAGGGCAATTATGACGTTGACCTGGCCGCGATGCAGGCCGGCGCGGCAGATTACCTGGTGAAGGAGAGGCTGAGCCTGCCCCTGCTGGAACGCTCCATCCGCTACGCCATTGAACAGGCGGCGGCCCGCAACGAGCTGGAGAGGCGGGTTCAGGAGCGCACCAGCGACCTCGGGCGAGCAAACGAGGAACTGCGCGCGGAGATAGCCCGGCGAGAAGAGACGGAGAAGGCGCTGCGGGCCGCCAACGAACAGCTCGCGCGCGCCCGGGATGTGCTGGAAGAGACCGTGGCCGACCGCACGGCGGAATTGCGCCGCCGGGCGGATGAGCTGCAGGCGCTTCAGAACGCCACTGCGGCCCTGCTCACCACCTTGGACCTGGACGAGCTGCTGCCTCAGATCCTGGACGCCGTGCGCAGCGCCCTGCCCGCGGCCGAGTACAGCAACCTGCACCTGATGCAGGGCGATGCCAAGGAGCTCCCTCCCTACCTCCTGCAGGTGGTCGCTAACCGGCGGCCTTTGTTGTGCGCCGATATGCTCAAGCTGGAGAACTGCGTGCCGGGTGACCGCGAAGGCGCTCCGGCTGAACGCGCGTTCCGGTCCCTCATCGCCGCGCCGCTGATCCTGGAGGGGCGCTGCATCGGGGTCCTCTCCCTCGGCGCTTCCCGGCCCGATGCCTTCACTCCCGGCGACCTGCGCCTGCTGGTCAGCTTCGCGGCCACAACCACAGCCGCCATCCGTAACGCCCGGTTGTACGATGAGGTCCAGCGGGAGTCCATCACCGACTCTCTCACCGGACTGTATAACCGGCGCGGGCTGTTTGCCCTCAGCGAGCATGAGATCGAGCTGGCGCGGCGGAATAAGCGCCGCCCCTCGGTCATTATGTTCGATATTGATCGCTTCAAGCAGGTGAACGATACCTACGGGCATGGCGTGGGGGATGAAGTGCTGCGCGAACTGGCGGTCCGGGTCCGCGATTCCATCCGCAGTATTGACATCCTGGCCCGTTACGGCGGGGAGGAATTCGCCATCCTGGTGCCGGAGAGCGACCTGCCCAGCTCATCTGAACTGGCGGAACGGCTGCGCCAGCTGGTTGCCGCCGAGCCATTCATGACCCATCGCGGGCCAATCCCGGTCACGATCAGTCTCGGGGTGGTAGAGGCTTTACCGGGCAGGTTGGACCTGGCCGAGCTGCTCGTCCTGGCGGACACAGCCCTTTACCGGGCCAAGCAGAACGGGCGCAACCGGGTTGAAATGTTCGAGTAGGACGGCCCGGAAGGAACCGGGCCGTAGAAAAGTGAATCAGATGTCACCTCCTTCCTCTCAACAAAATAGTCGAATCCAGGAGCTGGAAGAGCGCCTGGCCGAGCTGGAAAACCGATCCGGCTCCCTGGAGCTTCCACTCCGGCTGCTGGAAGTTTTTCCCGAGGCCGTCATCGGCGCCGGACCGGAACTGAGGGTCACTTTTTGGAACCCCGCCGCGGAGGAGCTTTTCGGCGTGGCGCCTGAAGAGGCCGCAGGCCGGGCGCTGGAGGAGCTGCTGGGGCGGAACGCTGCCGGCCCGGTCTGGAGTGCTTTTCGCAGCGAGTTATTAAGCGCCGGCGCGGCTGACCTGGAACTGCCCCTGGCGAGACCGGGCGAAGAGCCCTGGCTGGCGCTGGTGTCCGCCAGGGCCGTTAACCGGGACGCGGATGGGGTGGAAGGCTTCTTGATCCATGTTCGAAAAGCCGCTGCCCTCCGGGGAAATGCGGCCGCGCAGGAAGGCGACCTGAGAAGGCTGCGCGATGAATTGGCGTTCCAGACCTCCCACCGGTCGGCGGAACTGCAGGCGATCATTGACGCACTCACCGATCCTTTTCTGATTTACAACCGGGAGGGGATCACGGTTCGGGCTAACCAGAGCGCCAGGGAGATCCTGGGATTTGATCCAACAGGCCAGGCCCTGGAGGCAAACCTGGGCTCCATGTACGATTGGCATTCGGGCGACCGCCCGCTGGCGCTGGAGGACCTTCCCAGCAGCCGGGCGCTGCGAGGCGAGCGCACCAACGATATGCTGGTCTGTTTCAGGAACCGGGAGGGGAAGGAGTACTACGTGCAGGCCTCCGCCTCGCCCATCCTGGTGGAGAAAGAACTGGTTGGCGCCGTCTCTCTCTGGCGGGATGTTACCGTGCAGATGCGCTCCGAGCTGGAGCTGCGGCGCGCTCACGAACGCCTTCAGGTGGTGCTTGACACCCTGCCGGTGGCGGTCTGGATTGCCGGACCGGATGGGCAGATAATTGCCAAGAACCGGTCTGTGGATATGGTCTGGGGTGGGGATGCCCCGCTGCCGGAGGAGATCACCGGCTACAGGGTATATCAGGGCTGGTGGGCGGACACAGGCGCTGAACTGGAGGCGCAGGATTGGGCTCTGGCCCGCGCGCTGCAAAGCGGCGAGACCTCCACCGGGGAGATGATTGATATCCGGCGTTTTGACGGCAGCATGGGCACGATCCTGAACGGTGCCGCGCCTATCCTGGACGAAAAGGGCCGCATCTCCGGGGCGGTAGCGGTATCCGCGGATATCACGCACCAGAGGCAGCTCGAAAGAGAGCTGTCCGCAATGGCGGATCTGGCGAACCGTCGCGCCGCCGAGCTGCGCTCCATTTTCGACGCCATGATCGAAGCGGTCGTGGTGTACGACCGGGATGGAAAGGTTATTCATGCCAACCGCAGCGCCGTAAAGGATTACGGCTTTGCCCTTCCAGGGCAGGACGAGGCGCCCCGGCCTCTCCCGGTCCGTACACTCGAGGGAAGACCGGTCTATCTGGAAGAACTGACCAGCAGCCGGGTGCTGCAGGGAGAAAGCGTGCACGACCAGCGCTTCCGCTTCCGCGATGCAGAAGGTCAGGAGCGGGTGGCTGTCGCCGGGGCTTACCCGCTCAACGTGGGGGGCGAGCTGGCGGGGGCCGTTGTGGTGTGGCACGACATCACCCGGCAGGAGCAGCTCTCTGCCGAAAATGAGCGCCAGCAGGCCCTTCTCCAGCACCAGCGCAGGCGGCTGGAACTGGCCCTGCACGAAACCAGGCAGAGCCAGGAGAAACTGGCTGGCATCCTGGAGAGCATTCAGGACGGGTTTATCGCTTTGGATTCCGAGTGGCGCTTTACGTACGCCAA
>JAEWYL010000015.1 GCA_023395675.1 Chloroflexota bacterium
CTCCAGCCGCCGAAGTTGCGGATCCCCAGGGTTTGCGGGTCCAGGACCAGGATGAGCAGGATCGCCGGCAGGGCGAACAGGTAGGGCGCTCCCGGCTGCGCCAGCAGGTCCCCCAGCCCGTTCAGAAGGCGCTGCCCTCGCGCGCCCTTTCGCAGCCACCAGAAGAGGGGCAGGAGCAGCAGGGAGAAGATCACCAGCGACTCGAGATACCACAGGTGCATGCCGAACCAGGCGAAATTGCCGCCGAAGGCGTACATCCCGTCGAAATAGTGGGGGTAAAACTCGAAGAACGAGCCGCTGAACTCCCCCTTGTGCAGCCGCTCCAGGTAGACCTGGAAGGCGATGTGGGTAAACATGCCCACCAGCAGGGGCAGCAGCAGGCGCGCCGCCAGGCCCTTCAGGTACGTCCCCACGCCCACCTTACCCAGGGTGTAGAAAATGCTCGCCCCCGAGACGATCAGGATGAGCGGCATGCCCCAACTGGTGGCGAACAGGTTCCAGCCGTCCACCCAGCGGTAGGTGGCCGGGTTTTTGATGGACCAGTCGCCCGTGTCGAAGAAGCGGGTGCAGTGAAAGACAAAAATGGCCAGGACCGCCAGCACCCTCAGCCAGTCCAGCTCGTAGCGTCTGCGCGGCGCCTGTGTGTCCATAACTCACCTCAGCGGGAGAACGAATAGAGCCCTGCAGGCTGCGGAGCGGCTGCGCCCCGGACGCGCGTACCCTGCACATAATTGGATTATATATCTGCTTTTCAAATGCGCGGCGGGTTGGAGAGGGGAGAAAATGGAGGCATATCCACAGATGACGCAGCTATCAGAAGAACGCTCTCGCCAAGACGCAAAGGCGCCCTGGCAGAAGAAAAAAAGTCTTCTTTGCGCCTTAGCGTCTTTGCGAGAGATTTATATTCTTCCATTTCTATCGGTGTCCATCCGTGTTTATCTGTGGTTTTATTTATGAGCCACGGATACACACCGGTAGACGCAGATATCAAAAGATCGCTCTCCCCAAGACGCAAAGACGCCCTGGCAGAAGAAAAAAATTTCTTCTTTGCGCCTTAGCGTCTTTGCGAGAGATCTTCTTACAACTTCCAATCCTACCTGCGGATCATCCGAGTTATTTTCATCCTCCGCCGATTCCGCACAGGCTCACCAGGCGCCCCAGGGCCGCCGGGTCCCCCTCCACCTGGGCCAGGCCCCGGGCGACGGCCTGCTCCGGCTCCAACTGCCCCTGCAGCAGCGCCAGGAAGGTGGGCACATCGGTGTGGATGACCGCCCCCGCCCCGCCGCCCGCCCCCTGGCGCACCTGAAGCTCGCCGTCGTCCACCTGCACCAGCAGCACCTCCTCCCCCACGCACAGCTCGAAGCTCTCGTGCAGCCCCCGGGCGCGCTCCGGGCGGAAAAAGGTCTTCAGGGTCAGGGCGTACGAGCCGAGGTGCAGCACGGCGTCCTCCTCATTCATGGGCGGCACAAACTGGCTGCCCCACCGCCCCAGCTCCAGCAGGGCGGGCTCCAGCCCCTGCCCCAGCGGGGTCAGCTCGTAGACGGTGGAGCCGGCCGGCGGGGGCAGCACGCGCCGGCGCAGGACCCCGCGCGCCTCCAGGCTTTTCAGGCGCTCGGAGAGCAGGTTGGTGCTGATGCCGGGCAGCCCGTCCATCAGGTCTTTGAAACGGCGCGGCCCCGCCGCCAGCTCCCGGATGACCAGCAGCGACCAGCGCTCGCCGACCACGTCCAGGGCGTAGGACAGCCCGCAGTATTGGTGATAGCTTCGATTTTTCATGCCAGGGTCTACCTGCTTTCTAGCAAATTCAGGTGGTTGTGTGGGGCGCAGAAGGGGCCCCCGCACAACCACGTGATCATTAATTGGATTCATACTAAGTATAGTAAGGAATCGCTTTAAATTCAAGTTTGCAATTCAAATTCTTAAAATTTGCACCCGGTGCTTGACTTTTTGAAGTGAAACCGGTATATTATTAGAACAATTATGCTAATTTCGAGTAAAAAAGTGGGGAAATTGCGGCGCAGGGCCGCGAGCTGGTTTACAATAGCGGTCGGGGGTCAGGCGGCGTGCAGCCGCTTTGCCCGGCTGGTAGAGAGAGGGGACCAGGATGATACTCATCGAAAATTTTGAAACCGCACAGTCCCGGCAGGGGCAAACGCCCGCCGCCGGGAGCCCGCAGGGACCCGCCCCGCAGCCGGGTGAGGGCGCGCCGTATGAGGGCGGAAGGCCCTCGCAGGCGAAGCCGGCCCCCCCGCCCGGCGGGCAGGCGGCCAAATCAGCCCGCCGGAAGACCGCAGGAGAGCGCCATGTGTAGAAATATCCGCCCGCTGTTCAATTTCGAGCCCCCGGCAACCGGGGAGGAGGTGCGCCTGGCTGCGCTGCAGTACGTGCGCAAGATCAGCGGCTACAACGCCCCTTCGCGGGCGAATGAAGCCGCCTTTAACGCCGCGGTGGACGAGGTGGCTGCGGCCTCGCTCCGGCTGCTGGAGGCCCTGCAGTCCAACGCCGCCCCCAGAAACCGCGAGGTCGAGGCGGCAAAGGCGAAAGAGCGCGCCGCGCGCCGTTTTGGCGGCTGAGCGCAGGGAATGGCCTTGAGGAAGCGGGTCCTGTTCAAATTTCAGGAGGATGTATGCGTAACGTGACCTACACCACTTCGATCTCGCTGGACGGTTTTTACGAAGACGCCCGGGGCGGGCTGGAATGGTCCCAGGTGGACGATGAGCTGCACCGCCATTTCAACGAGATGGAGCGCGGTTCCGGCGGGTACCTGTTCGGGCGGCGCATGTACGAGCTGATGGACGGCTACTGGAGCACCGCCGACCAGGACCCCAACGAGCCGGAAGTGGTCCACGAGTACTCCCGCATCTACCGGGCGATCCCCAAGATCGTCTTCTCGAACACCCTGGAGCGGGTGGGGGAGAACGCCAGGTTGGTGCGCGGGGAGGCGGTTGAGGAGGTTGCCCGCTTGAAGGCTGAGCCCGGGAAACCCCTGAACGTCGGCGGGGGCGAGCTGGCGGGCAGCCTGATGCGGGCGGGCCTGGTGGACGAGATCAACCTCTACTTCCACCCGGTGATCCTGGGAGGCGGCAAGCCCTGGGCCCCGCCCGTGGAGAGCTCCATGCTTTTGCGGCTGGTCGAGACGCAAAACTTTCGCTCCGGGGTGGTGCGGCTGCATTACAGCCGCCGGGAAAATGGATAAGACGCTGTTTGATCCACAAAAGCTTTTACCGGACCGGAACTTCGCGGTTCTCGCGCAAAAATCCTGCGCCGGGGCTGGCTCTGGTTCGGGGAACGGAGACTGAGATGAAATTTCGGGGCACCGTAGAGGCGACCGGCAAGACCACCACCGGCATCCCGGTCCCGCAGGAGACGCTGGAGGCGCTGGGCGCGGGCAAGCGCCCGAAGGTGAGCGTTACCCTCAACGGCTACACCTACGCCACCTCCGTGGGCGCCTGGGAGGGGAAACCGATGATCTCGGTCAGCGCCGAGGTGCGGGAGAAAGCCGGGGTGGCGGCGGGGGATGAGCTGGAGGTGAGCCTCGAGCTGGACACCGCTCCGCGTGAGGTGGTCGTGCCGGAAGACCTGGCCGCCGCCCTGGAGACCGATCCACAGGCCCGGAGCTTTTTCCAGGGCCTCTCCTACAGCAACCGGCGCCGCATCGTGCTGCAGATCGAAGGGGCGAAAACGGAGGAGACCCGCCGTCGGCGCGTCGCCAAAGCGCTGGAGAACCTGCGCGCGGGCAGGGTCTGACCCGCCTCCTTCAGGGAGATTGCAGCATCCCCTGCTGCCGGGACGCAGTCCCGTAAAATCAGGGAACGAGTTCTTAAAGTCAGCTCGCCAGGCAGGGTTCCTGCCTGGCGAGTTTGCCAACGCTGTCGTTTGGGATTTCTTTGCTGCCCGTGCAGCCCAGCGTTCCTAAAGCAGCCCGGGCCTGGTAAATCTTGCTTACGCTAAGCATACACAAGAAAGAGACCCAGGGCAATCAGGACAATCCCCTGAATTGGATCAGGGAAATTCTGTACCTGGGGTAGGGGATCGCCCCATACCGGCCCTTTCGCTGCCCGCGCCGGAGAAGCGGCGCAGCAGCAGGCGGTCGGTGAAGCGCACCGCCGCGGCGAGCAGCAGGAAACCCAGCAGCAGGTTCAGCCAGCGCCCATCCCAGGTCCTGGTCACCGCTGCCTGCGGGACGACGCCCGCGCCGGGGGCCTCCCCCGCCGACACGAATTTGAGCGGGGCGCTCATGGCCGCGCTCACCTGCAGCCCCTGCGCCTCGGCCCAGTCGCTCAGCTCCCGGTAGGCGCGCGCCTCGGCCTGGACCTCGCCGTAGGAGAGGTGAGAGCCGTCGCTGCGCCCGAAATACACAGGCTGCAGCAGGCGCCCCGCCCAGCTCGGGTCCGCCATGGCCCATTCGCCGTCCGCGTAATACTCCACCCAGGCGTGGGCGCCCCCGGGGTGGCCCCAGGCGGCCTGCTGCCGCACGAAGGGCAGGCTGAAGGGCGTGAAGGCCAGCCCGCTGATCGAGCGCGAGGGGACGCCCGCCGCCCGGTTGACGGCCGCCATCAGGTAGGAGAAATCTTCGCAGACGCCCTCGCCCGTCTCCAGGGCGGTGCGGGCCGAGGCCTCGACGTTAACCCGGCTCACGCCGGGCGCGGGCCAGCGCAGCGCCTGGGCGGCGTAGCGGTAGTGGCTGAGGGCGGCCGCCCGGCCGGTCCCCGGCATCTGCGCCGCCAGGGCCTGGATCTCGGGGGCGTCGCTCTCGATGCCGGGCTGGGGCTGGAGGTCCGCCGGCTGCGGCTCGCCCGCCCAGCGCCTGGCCCCCTGGTAGAGTTCCACCTGGTAGGCGATCCGGACGCTGGCCGGCGCCGCCCCGGCCCGGGCCTGCAGGCGCAGCGCCAGCACGCCGGGCGCCGCCTGGCGCTCCTCCTGCAGCGCCTCCGCCCCCTCCCAGGTCACCTGCGGCGCGCTCACCCGCTGGTAAGGGCCGTCTACCGGCAGCAGCAGCCCCAGGGCCAGCCGCCCCGGCGCCTCGAAGCGATATTCCTCCTGGATGCGGTAGGTCACCCGGGCCGGCAGAAAATAAAAAGCCGCCAGGCTGAGCAGGGCGAAGACCAGGCTGACCAGCAG
>JAEWYL010000042.1 GCA_023395675.1 Chloroflexota bacterium
GGGGGGTAAAAGGGGCGGCTCGCCCCCATTTTCCCCCCCACAACTCTGCCGTCCATTTCTCCCACAGTACATCATCCAGAAATTTCGCCAGGGAGGTTCAAGCCTTTCCCGGGGTTGAATTTCATTCTGCTCCCCGGAATGGGGTAAAATTGTCACGCCGCCGATCCAACAGGACAGCCGAATTGGTGGGAAAGACAAATTCATTGAGACTCGAAAAAGGAAACGTGATGAGAATCGTGACAGACAGCGCCGCCGATTTGACTGCGGAAGAAATCGGGCAGTATGGAATTGAGATCGCCTCCCTGCAGATCAATTTTCCCGAGAAGAGCGTCGGAGCCGAGCAGATCGCCCCCGACGCTTTTTACGACCGCCTGAAATCCATGTTCCCCAACATACCGACCACCTCCCAACCCTCTTCCGGCGTCTTTCGGGACCTCTACGCCCGGCTGGCAGCGCAGGGCGAGGAGATTCTTTCCATCCACATCTCCTCCGGGTTGAGCGGAACGCTGGACGCCGCGCGCCAGGGCGCCGCTCAGGCAGAGGAGGCGAAGATCACCCTGTGGGACACGCAGACGCTCTCCGGCGGGCAGCGCTACCAGGTGCTGGCGGCGGCTCAGGCCCTGAAGGCGGGCTGGAGCTGGGACAGGATCCAGGAGAGGCTGGCGAAGATCCGAGAGGCCACCGAGACGATCTATACCCTGGAAACCCTGGATTACCTGGCGCGCGGGGGCCGGATCGGGCGCATCCAGGCTCTGGCCGGTTCTCTGCTGCACATCAAGCCGGTCATCTTTGTGGACAAGAAAGACGGCAAGTACAGCCAGGCCGGGAGGGGGCGCACCATCGGGAAGGCGCTGGAGGTCCTGCTCGGGCACCTCACCACCGCGTTTGGGACCACGGCTCCGCTCTGGGCCACCGTGCTCCACGGCCAGTTCGAGAGCGGCGCAGCCACCCTGACGCGGCTGCTTCATGAGCGGTTCAACATCGCCAGGCTGGAGGTAACCCGCATCTCACCCGTCCTGGGGGTGCATACCGGCCCGGGCGTCGTCGGGGTTGCGATCCTGCCTATGGCCCTGATGGAAGGGTTTGAATGAAAATTATCACCTGGAATGTCAACGGCCTGCGGGCCGCAGCCCGGAAGGGAGCACTGGAATGGCTCAGCGAGCAGGAGGCAGATGCGGTCTGCCTGCAGGAGATCAAGACCCGGCCCGAACAGCTGGATGCAGACCAGGCGGGTGCGCTCAGCGCATTCAGCGCGTACTGGAACCCGGCGGAGCGGCCCGGCTACAGCGGTGTGCTCACCCTCGCCAGCCGGCCTCCCCTGGAGGCACAGATCGGGCTGGGCATTCCCGAGTTTGACGCAGAGGGCAGGGTGGTGGTCACACGCCATGCCTACGGAAACGGCAGTTTCCTGCTCTTCAATGTTTACTTTCCGAACGGGCAGCGCGATCACGAACGGCTGGCTTATAAGCTGGATTTTTACAGCCGCCTGCTCGATATCTGCGACCGGCTGCACGCCTCCGGTGAGAAGGTGGTCATCTGCGGCGATTTCAACACCGCCCATTGTGAAATTGACCTGCGCAATCCAAAAGCCAACGCGAAAAACTCCGGCTTTTTGCCGGAGGAGAGGGAGTGGATTACCCGCTATCTGGATCACGGCTTCGTGGACGCCTACCGTGCGCTCTACCCCGAGAAGGTGGAATACACCTGGTGGACATACCGCATGGGGGCGCGGGAGAAGAATGTAGGCTGGCGCCTGGATTATTACATGGTCTCCGCCGGTTTCCAGTCCTGCGTGCGCGATGTGGTGATCTATTCCGGAGTGTACGGCTCCGACCACTGCCCGGTCGCCATGCTGCTGGAATAGGCGCCGGCAGTCGGCGCTGGTAGTCCTGGAAGGTATTTCTCCCGGCCTCTGCCCCGGCGGTGGGTGGGGAATTGAGCGAGATGAAAAAATTCGACGCTTTACGTCGAATTTTTTGATCTCGTTTCATCCCAGGCAGGGGGATGGGGTCTATTCTATGGAGCCGGAAAGCTGCGCCTCAAGGGCCTCCCGGGTATTGACCGGCTGGCGGCAGACAAAGGCGCGGCACAGGTATGCGGTCGGGCGGCCGCCTGCCAGGGGCCGGTCCTGGAGCAGGGCCGGGGAGCCGGCGGGAGGGGGGTAATCGGACCAGGCGGTCACCAGATGGGGGCGGTAGCTCTCGGAGAGCAGCGCCAGCATCCCCCGGGTCTCGGGGTCGTTCTCCGGCCCCAGCACGGCGGCCTCCTGGACGGGGGCGAGGGCGAAGTCCATGGCGCAGAGCCAGTTGCCGAACGCGGTGGGATAGCGCACCGCCTGAGAGATCAGGCGCGTCAGCGAGGCCTCCGCCCGGTCGCGCCAGCCTCCCTCGCCGCTGTAGGCGTGCAGCAGGAGCAAGGCCTGGGCGGCGAGTGAATTCCCCGCGGGGGTGGCGTTGTCCTCCAGGTCTTTCGGACGGGTGACCAGCTCTCCGTGGTCGGCGCGCGTATCGAAGAAGCCCCCCTCGGGGTCTGAAAAATGCTCAATCACTTCCTGCATGAGGCCAACCGCGGTGGTGAACCAGAGGGGGTCAAAGTCCAGCTGGTAGAGGGCGATCAGGCCCAGGGCGAGGGCGGCGTGGTCCTCCAGGTAGGCGTTATGGCGGGCCTGACCGGAGCGCCAGGAGCGCATGAGCCTGCCTTCCGGGCGCAGGTTTTCGAGCAAAAAGCGCCCATTGCGTATAGCAGTATCCGCGTAGTCCGGGCGCTTCAGATAGCGGGCAGCCTCGGCGAAGCTCACCAGGGCCAGGGCGTTCCAGGCCGCCAGCACCTTGTCATCCGTTGCCGGGCGCACCCGGCGCCCGCGGTAATCCAGCAGGCGGGCGTGCAGTGCAGCCAGCCGCTGCGGCACGCTTTTGGTCTCAATCTGAAAGCGCTTTGCGAGCTGCTCGTCATCCAGGGCGCGCTGCAGCACGGTCTTCCCCTCGAAATTCCCGCCTTCGCTCACTCCATAAGCGGCGATAAGAAAACCAGCCTCTTCCTCATCCGGCAGGGCCTCCCGGATCTCCCGGAGCGTCCACAGGTAGAATTTGCCCTCCTCGCCTTCGGAGTCGGCATCCAAGCTGCTGAAGAAGCCGCCCTGCGGGTGGCGCAGCTCGCGCGCCATGAAATCCAGGGTGGCCTCGCACACCCGGCGGAAGTCCTGCCTGCCGGTCAGCAGGTAAGCGTGCAGATAAGCGCGGGACAGGAGCGCGTTGTCGTAGAGCATTTTCTCGAAATGAGGGACGAGCCAGCGGTCATCCGTGCTGTAGCGGGCGAAGCCGCCCCCGACCACGTCGTACATCCCCCCTTTTGCCATGGAATCCAGGGCGTGGACGGCCATCTCCAGCCCGAAATTGTCACCGGCTGCGGCGCGGCGCAGCAGGAACTCGATCGCCATGGCCTGCGGAAACTTCGGCGCCTGCCCCCAACCGCCATTCTGCCAGTCGTACGCCTGGGCCAGGTTTAGGGCGGCTTGTTCCAGGGCTTCTGTGGAGAGGGGGTGGGCGGTCAGGCCGCGCCGGATCTGGTTCTGCAGGTGCCCGGCGACCTGCTGCCCCGTCTGCAGAACCGAGTCGCGCTCATCCGCCCAGGCGCGCCGGATGCCTTCGAGCACATCCCGGAACGAGGGCATGCCGTAGCGCCGGGCCGGGGGAAAATAGGTGCCGCCGTAAAAGGGCTGCCCGTCCGGGGTGAGAAAGACGCTCATGGGCCAGCCGCCCTGACCGGTCAGGGCCACCACGGCGTTCATATAGATGCTGTCCAGGTCGGGGCGCTCTTCCCGGTCCACCTTGATATTGATGAAGAACTCGTTCATCAAGGCGGCGGTCTCCGGGTCTTCGAACGATTCGTGGGCCATCACATGGCACCAGTGGCAGGCCGCGTAGCCGATGCTGAGGAAGATGGGTTTATCTTCCCGCCGCGCCCGCTCCAGAGCTTCATCACCCCAGGGGTACCAATCCACCGGGTTCCCGGCATGCTGGAGAAGATAGGGCGAGTTTTCGTTCGCCAGCCGGTTGGGCATTGCCCGCCTCCCTTATTCCCCAAACTCGAGTTCGAACTCCATGTCTTCCTCCCAGTTTCCGGAGGGTTCGATCTCAATCTCACCAAACAGAGCTTCCTGCCTGGCGTCTACTTTTCTCTGCTTGATCAGCTCAAGCATGGCGAGGAAGGTGACCACGATATCCAGGCGGGTGAGGCTGCTGCCCAAAATGGCCCGGAAGCTGGAGCGCCCGAACTGCCGCAGAGAGCGAATGATAACCCCGATCTTCTGGCGGATGGTCACCGGAGAGGGAGTGACCACGGTCCGCAGGGCGGGGCGGGAATCCGGGTTCACCAGGATGCGCCGGGCGGCGCTCACCAGGTCCTCCAGGCTGACGCCGGTCAGGTCCAGCACTCCCTCCATTTTGGGCGGGGCGGCCAGGCGCAGGTAGGTGCGCAGGCCCTGGCTCTCCCTCTCCCCCAGGCCCTGGGCGACCTCTTTGAAGCGTTTGTAGGCCAGGAGCTGCCTCGCCAGGGCCTCCCCGGGGTCCTCCTCCCCTTCCTCGCGCACCGGAGGGCGCGGCAGCAGGGCTTCGGATTTGATCTGGATCAGCCGGGAAGCGATCACCAGGAAAGCGGAAACCTCCTCCGCCCTGAGGTTTTCCAGCAGGCGGATATGCTCCAGGTACTGGTCCGTTACCAGGGCAAGCGAGAGCCGGGTGATATCCAATTCGGCGCGCTCGATGAGCTGGAGGAGCAGGTCCAGCGGACCTTCATACACAGGCGTGGCGACGTTGTAGCGCCGCGCCTGATGACCGGCAAAGTCGAGATCCATCCCTGAGATTATACCTGACATTTGAGCGCAGCAAATCGCCGGAAAACCGGGGTAGGGCGAGCTGCCCTGCGGCCCGCACCCCGTCTTTTGCACGCCGTGACCGGGTACCAGGCACTTTCACGGCAGGTAGAACCACCCACCGCCCACCCCAAAATGTCATCCTGAGAATGCGGTGGTGCGAACCCTGACAATTATGCTCTTCCATGCTATACTTAGATCCGGTTTATGAGCTGAATACAATGATCGTGATGGGGGAGCAAAGACCAACTCGCACGCATCCGGGAGTTTTACATGACAGAAGATTGGCGAGAGGTTTCGGCGGAGTGGCAAGGAGAGCTGAGTTTTACCGGTAAAAATGCGAAAGGTGGGACGGTCCAGATGGGGACCACCGGCGGCGAGCCGGGAGTGAGCCCCATGGAACTGCTGCTTCTCAGTCTGGCTGGCTGCTCTGGGATGGATGTCGTCTCGATCCTGACCAAGAAACGCCAGCCCCCGCATGATTTCCAGGTAAGAGTACGGGGCAAGCGAGCCCCCAGGCACCCCAAACTTTACACAGAGATCGAAGTAGAATACCTGATATGGGGAGAGGGGATCGAACCAAAATCAGTCGAGCAGGCGATTATGCTCTCGAAAGAAATCTACTGCTCAGTCAGCGCTATGCTGGCAGCTTCAGCGAAGATCTGCACTTCTTACCGGATTTTGAAACCGGGAGAACAGGCTTAAGCAGCACCGGCTGGCCCGGCGAGCTTTGAAAAATACAAGTCAGTCAGCAATAAAGGAGGTTTTCATGGTAAATGAACCGGTTCATGTGACCGATGCGGCGTTCGATGAGACCGTGCTGCAGTCCACCATCCCTGCCATTGTGGATTTTTGGGCTCCCTGGTGTGGACCCTGCCGCATGGTCGCCCCGACGCTGGATAAACTGGCGAGCGAATACGCCGGGAAATTACTGGTAGCCAAGGTGAATACGGATGAAAATCCGGAATGGGCGCAGAAATTCGGCGTCCAGGGCATCCCCACCATGCTCTTCGTGGCCGGGGGGAAGGTGATCCACCGCCAGGTTGGGGCTCTCCCCGAGCCGATGCTGCGCGATGTGGTGGCCCAGTTCCTGGAAGTGGTCGCGCAGGCCTGAGCGCCCTTTCTTTGAGGTTTGTAATAAGCGATCTGGCCGCCGGATAGGCGGCCAGATCGCTTTAATTGTTAGGAGGCTCGAACACCGCCGGCCGGCAAAGCTGGCTTCAGCGCTCTCGGGCGGAAATGCGCTCACTCAGAGAGGCGTTCGATGCAGGCCCCCAGGCCCCGCAGCTTCTCGTCCACCCGCTCGTAGCCCCGGTCAATTTGCCCGACGTTGCGGATCACCGAACGCCCCTTGGCTGCCAGGGCGGCCAGCACCAGGGCCATCCCGGCGCGGATGTCCGGGCTCTCCAGTTTTTCTCCGTACAGGGTGGTCGGCCCCATGATAATGCAGCGGTGCGGGTCGCAGAGCACGATCTGAGCGCCCATTGAGACCAGTTTATCGGTGAAAAACATGCGGCTGGGGTACATCCAGTCGTGGAAGAGCACCGAGCCCTGCGACTGGGTCGCCATAACCAGGGCGATACTCATCAGGTCGGTAGGGAAGGCGGGCCAGGGCATGACGCTGATCTCAGGGATGGCGTTGCCGAGGTCGGGTTCGACCGCCAGCTTCTGATCGGCGGGGACGAAAATGTCCTCCCCATCCACCTCCCACTCCACCCCCAGGCGGCGAAAGACAATGGAGATCATATCCAGGTGCTTGGGGCCGGCGTTGCGGATCAGCACCGAGCCGCGCGTGACCGCCGCCGCGCCGATAAAGCTCACCACCTCCAGATAGTCGGGGCCGATGGTAAATTCGCCGCCGCTCAGGCGCGGCACCCCCTGGATATGCAGGGTGTTCGAGCCGATATTCTCGATCTTTGCCCCCAGGCAGTTGAGGAACAGGCAGAGCTCCTGAATGTGGGGCTCGGAGGCGGCGTTGCGCAGGATGGTCTCGCCCGGGGCGAGCACCGCCGCCATAATGGCGTTCTCCGTGGCGGTCACGCTGGCCTCATCCAGCAGGATGTTTGCACCCGAAAGCCTGGGGGCGTGAAAGCGGAAGAGCCGCGCCGCCCGGTCGTACTCCGCCTGGGCGCCCAGGGCGCGCAGGGCGAGGATATGCGTGTCCACGCGCCTGGGGCCGATCACATCCCCGCCGGGCGGGGGCAGGACCAGCTCGCCGGAGCGGGCGATCATAGGGCCGGCGAGGAGGATGGAGGCGCGGATGCGGCGGGTCAGGTCCGGGTCAAGGTCCGCCGGGCGCACTTCCTTTGCCTGCACCCGCCAGCTATGCTCCGCCAGCGTATCAATCGTCACGCCCAGACTCTCCAGGAGGGCGCGCATGGTCTTAACATCATGGATCTGGGGGACGTTGTGCAGGATGACAGGCTGGTCGGTGAGAAGGCAGGCTGCCAGCAGAGGCAGGGCGGCGTTCTTATTGCCCGAGGGGGTCACCTCTCCGGTCAGGGGCTGTTTGCCTTCGATGATGAATTTATCCATGTGCTTCTCCCATTGATAATTCTGTGAGGACAGGGTGCAACCTCCATGCCCATTGCCCTGCTATAATACACCTATGCTTTGGGTTTTGGCAACTGCAATTTTGGGCTGGGCGGCCGGTGCGCTGGTCAACTACCTGGCCGATGTGCTGCCCCTGCGCCGCCGGCTCACGCGCCCTTTCTGCCGCCGGTGTGAGGCCACGCTGGACCTGCGCAATTATTTCCTCTGGCCCCGCCGCTGCCCGAACTGCGGTGCGGCACGCAGCCTGCGCAGCCTGTTGGTCGAGCTGCTCTTCCCGGCTGCGGCAGTTTTCCTGTGGCTCACCGGCGCCTCACGCCTGCCTTTTGCGTTGGAGCTGGTCTGGCTGTCCTATTTCAGCCTGGTGACCGTCATTGACCTGGAGCACCGCCTGATCCTGCACCCGGTCAGCCTGGCGGGCGTCGCGCTGGCCCTCCCGACCGGGATCTGGCTGCACGGGCTGCTCCCCACCCTGCTGGGCGGCGCGGCCGGTTTTGGGATCATGCTCGGCCTGTACTTCCTGGGGATCGGGCTGGCGCGCCTGCTGGCCCGCTGGCGAGGGGGCGACGCGGACGGGGAGGCGCTCGGCTTTGGCGACGTGAACCTGAGCGGCGTGCTGGGGCTGCTTCTGGGCTGGCCCGGGATCAGCGCCGGTCTGGTGCTGACCATTCTGGTCGGGGGCCTGGGAGCGTTCGCCGCGCTGGCGGCAGCCCGCCTGCAGGGGAGGTACAGCCCGGACCTCACCATCCCTTACGGGCCGTTCCTGGTGATCAGCGCTTCTTTCCTGCTTTTCTTCAGCCAGTATCTATAAGCCTGGAACACTGCATCATTGGGCGGGCTTCGCGAGATCCAGCAAAAACCGGCGCAGAGCGCCGGTTTTTGCTGGATCTCTTTTTGCCCCGCTAAGCATTTTTTATTGTGAATCTCTACCACCTTTCAAGATTATTAGGCCAATAGTACCAAAGGCATACTCTATACAGGGACCTGATCTGTATAATTCAGATAGAAGTACATGCATCCAGCAGGCTCTGCCTGTGATGGTTGTGAAAAATCGCCGTGCGCGGCCCCGGTCAGGCCAGTACGCAGCAACAACTTTGAACGATTTCCCGCTGGCAGTGGAAGCACCAGCAGGCTGAGGCTCAAGGTGATCGCAGCTGGATTCTGCTCTCCAGAAAGGGCGATGATGATTAAAAAACTGTCTGGAAAATTGATAGGGAAGCTGGCAGGCCGGGCAAGGCGCTCCCGCGGCCAGGGGCTGGTCGAGACCGCCCTCCTGTTCCCGGTCCTGCTGATCGTCCTGTCGGGGATGGTCGAATTCGGCTTCCTCCTGAACGAGTACCTTGCCCTGCAGGACGCCTCCCGAAACGCCGCCCGCTTCGCCAGCGACGGCCTGTACTATATGTCGGACCTCAACAAGAACTGCAGCACCACCCAGGATTTTTACCGCCAGACAGCCTGCCTGGTAAACCAGGAGCTCGCCCAGGAAAGGCCGCGCGTGCAGATCAATATCGGTAATGGGGTGGACGACATCATTGTCTCCGCCTTCAGCGTCGCCCAGGGGGTGGGGGTCATCGCCCGCCACCCGGACGGGCCGGAAGAATTCGGCTGGTCTATGGCGGTGGACCAGGGCGGGGCCCGCAACCAGGTCTCCCGCCTCACCTCCGCCGACCTGACCTCTCGCATTACCAACAGCGCCCCGAGCACCGGACTGGTCTCGGTGGAAGTCTTCCACGGTTACGAACAGAAACTGAACCTACCCTGGATCTCCGCTTTTCTTCCCGATCCGCTGGTCCTGCACAATTACGCCATCATGCCGCTGGTCTCAGCCGAGCCTGAACCGGCGCCGTAAGGACATCCGCCTGTGAACACACCTTCATGCCCTCATCGCAGCACAGAAAAAGGCCAGTCGCTGATCTTGATCGCGGTTGCATTTGTCGTCCTCCTGGCTTTCGTCGGCCTGGTCACCGATGTGGGCCAGCTGTTCATCTCGATGGGCAACCTGCGCCGGGCCGCCGACGCCGCCTCGCTGGCCGCCGCCGCCCAGTTCCGTGAGGGACGCAGCCTGTCGGAGATGTCCTCCGCCGCCGTGCAGGTGATGCACCTGAACGGGATTGACCCCGGCACCTATTCGGTGGCGGTGAAAACCTGCGACAACGCCCCCGGCGACCCCTCGCTGTGCACCACCCCGCGCCGCAAACTGGTGCGGGTGGAGGGCGAGGTGGCTGTGCCCATGACCTTCCTCTCGCTCGTGGGCGTGCGGGATATCAAGATCAGCGCAGACTCCGTGGGCGAGGCGGCCTCGCTGGACGTGGTGCTGGTGATTGACATCTCCGATTCGATGACCTGGGATGCGCACGAGGACCACCCGATGCGGGATCCTCACGCCTGCAACCTGGCCGATCCCGGCGGGGCGGACGGCTTCCCCGGCGAATGCCAGCCCTTCGAAGAGGTGAAAAAGTCCGCCTCCAGCTTTATCAACCGCGTGCTTAATAAGCCCGCCGGGGTGGAAGAGGACCGGCTTTCGATCATCACCTTTGCCAACGGCTGGAGCGCTTCCGGCAACCTGGGCACCCACTACCGCACCTCCGGTTGGACTTCGGACGGCGGCGAGGCCCAGGCCATCGTACGCAACCTGTCCGTTTTTGACCCGCCCCGCTGTTACGAGCCCGGTTATGATGACGACGCGCATGTGAATCCGGATTATCAGGTCGGTCCCTGCCGCTACTACGATACCTCTAACAACTACCAGTATCTCGACTGCCTGACCTGCTGGGAGGCCGACCCGCCGGACGGGGAATGGTCCACTTTTCAGACCACCAACATCGGCGGCGGCCTGCTGCGCGCCGGGAATATGTTCGCCCTGGACCCGCGCGACGAGGCCCTGTGGGTGGTCGTGCTGCTCACAGACGGTATGGCCAACGCCACCGATACGGCCCCGGGCGACAGCCTGGCGAACTACGCCACCTACCCAATCGGGTACTGCCCCGGCAATATTGATACCTTCCCGCTGTGCCAGGACCACAATGTAGTCACCCGCCATTCGACCGGCAACCCTTACTATGATGCTGACGATTACGCCCGGGATATGGCCGACTTTGTGGCCTGCCCGCCGATCAACACCCCGGCAGCCTGCAATGGGGTGATCGGACAGGGCGCGCTGATCTTCACCATCGGGCTGGGAAATACCGTGCTGGATTCGACCGGTGAATCCTACGGGCGCCCTTACGGCGCCAGCCTGCTGAGGTATATTGCCAACGCCGGCTACGATGGCAACCCGGACCCGGCCAAAGACCCCTGCAAGGACGTCTCCGATTACGAAGAATGGTGCGGGAACTATTATTATGCGCCGGAAGGACCGCAGCTCAGCAAAATCTTTGAGGATATCGCCTCCCGCATCTTCACCCGCCTGGTGCACTAAGCGCTGCGCCTGGTGCGAGTGAGACAGAACAAAGCGCCTGCATCACTGGAAGGTTACCGATGGACATAAACAACACAGAATCATCAAGGTCCAGAACGACCTGGCTGGCGGCTGCGTGCAGGCGGCTCAGGCTGCCCTCTCGCAGGTTCTCTGCGGGGCAGGGGCTGACCGAATTTGCGCTGATCCTGCCCATCCTGCTGTTCCTGATCTTCGGGATCATCGAGTTTGCCCGCGCTTTTCAGGCTTACCTGGTGATCACCAACGCCGCCCGCTTCGGGGTGCGCTACGCGGTCACAGGCGAATACGAAGCGGGCTACTGCATCGACGGGGTGGATTCAGGCGGCGAGGCCTGCGGCGGGGCGGATAAAAATGCAGAGATTGACTCCGCCCGCCTTTCCTCGATCTATGATGTAGTGGATGGCTCTGCGGTGGGCATCCTGAAGGACGCCGGCGCTTTGGAAGGCATGGAGGGCTACTTCCACGTGACCGTGTGCAGCTCGCGCCCGGGCTTCAGCTACAACCGCAGCACCGACACCTGCAGCCCCTTCGACGATCCGGGTAACCCCGAGGAGGGGCCGACCCGGGTTCTGGTGGCGGTGACTTACCAGCATCCCTTCATCCTGCCTTTCCTGACCTCGCTCTGGCCCTCGGTGCGCCTGCACGCCGAGCGCACCGGCATTCTGGAGCAGTTCCGCTCCGCCCGGGTCCTGGGCCTGCCGCCTGAGATCAATGTTCCGACAGATGAAATCCCGGTCATCACCGAGCCGCCTTTTACCGAGCCCCCGGTGGAGACCGAAACCCTGATAGTGACCGAACCGCCGACCGCGACGGAGATGCCGAGCCCGACGCCGACCAGCACGCCCACCAACACCTCCACGCCGACGCAGACGCCCACCGCCACGCCGACCCCCTCGTGTTCGGACCTGGTGACGAACGCCAGCGAGGCGTTTTATTTCCAGAACGACAAAATCTTCATCCCGCTGCGCAACCAGAGCACCGTCTATGCCGTACAGCTCAGCCGGGTGCAGACGAGCTGGAACGGCGGCTGGCACGACGAGGTGGACCCCATCCCGTCCAACCAGGCCTTCGACCGCTACTATTGGGGCAACACCTCCCTGCTGAACCCGACCAACGTCAACCTGTCACCGGGAGTCACTTTCTCGCACAATAACCTGGGGATTCTGGGCATCGGCGCCAATAACCAGCTGCGGCTGGATTTCACGCAGAGCTTCACCAGCTACTACGTCTATTACCATACCCGGGATTTCAACCTCACCATTGACTACATCATGGGCGGTCTGAGCTGCTCGGTCAACCTGATCGGGCGTTACGGGCCGGTCGTGAATGCCTCCGTGCCCTCCGGCCCGGTGAACGGGGCGTTCACGATCAGCGCCACCGCCAGCGACCCGGACCCCGGCGGCAGCATTAACCGCATCGTTTTCGAAATCCGGGATTCCGGCAACAACGTGGTCTACCAGAAAAATGACAGCAGCGCGCCGTTCTGCCCGAATGGCAACAGCGGCTCGAACTGCCACCCGATTCAGACCAGCAACGGTTACTGGCCCGGGACGAGCAACCCGATCCGCAATGGGACCTACACGCTCTATACCCAGGCCAGAGACAACGACCCGCACCGGCACTACACCCGGGTGAAAGATACATTCACCCTGAACCTGCCGCCAACCCTGACGCCGACCATCACCCGCACACCCACGGTGACCCGCACGCCGACCATTACCCGCACCCCGGGCCCGGCCACGGCCACGCGCACGCCGACCCCCACCCGGACGCGCACGCCCACGCGGACGATCACGCGCACGCCGACCCGCACGCTGAAGGCGACCGAGACTCGTACGCCGACCCGGACGCGCACCCCGACCCGGACTCCCACGCGCACGCCGACCCGTACGGCGACCCCCTACCGGACGCAGACGCCCACCCGGCCCGCACCGACGCCTACGCCGCCCCGGACCCCAACTCCCACCCCCACCCCCAGGAGACCACCTCCGGGCGGTGGATAAGCGCCTCTAAAACGGTAATCCGAAAGGTAAGCCCCAGCCATCCGGGCGAGCACAGCTCGCCCGGGTGACCGGGCTCGCCTGGAATCAAAACGACCGAAAGGATTCGATCCATTATGAAGCTGACTGGAAACCCCAAGAAACGCGGCCTGCGCCTGGGCCTCCTCCTGCTCGGGCTGTTGTTCTCGATCAGCCAGGCGCCCGCGGCCCCTGCGCACGCCCGCGCCTGGGAGCTCGACGGGCAGATGCAGTACCTGCCGCTGGTTTTTCACCGGTTTACCCCGGGGACCGGCAGCCTGGAAGGCCAGGTCTTCGACGCCACCACCGACGCCCCCATCCCCGGCGCGAAGCTGTGCGCAGGCGAGATCTGCGTGACCACAGACGAGGACGGGCGCTACCGTTTTGACTCCCTGTGGGCCGGCAGCCGCCTGATTGACGCCTCGCACGGCGACTTTTTCCCGCGCACCCAGGGCGTGACTATCCTGCCGGACGAGACGGTAGAGATGGACTTCACCCTGGCCGATAAGCTGCTGGGGCAGAACGCCGCCCTGAGGATCCTGGTCACCTGGAACGACACGAAGATCTTTATGCCCAGCGCCCTGAGTAACGACCTGGACTCGCACCTGTGGGTGACCAACCAGACCCAGGGGACCACCCACATCTACGCCGACCCGAGCCCGAGCACCGAGCCGGACACCGACGGCGACTGCACCATGTTTCCGAACGCCTGCCAGGTGAACGACGATATGGACGGCTACGGCCCCGAGACCACGGACTTCCGCCTGCTGGAGCCGAACACCATGTATTATTTCGGCATCCTGAACGTGAACCAGGGCTTTGCGCCCGACGTGCCGCCCATGATCCAGAGCGGGGCGCGGGTCGAGGTCTACGACCAGGATGGAATGGTGATGGAGTTCTCCGTGCCCCTGAAGGGGCAGGGTGATTTCTGGTACGTCTTCTCCATGGACGCGAACGGCGTGATCACCCCCGCCCAGGGGCGGCAGGGCTGCATCACCTGGTACCCGGGGGATAGGATCCCCACCTGCCCATAAGCGCAGCATGAGAAATATTTCCAAAACGAAGAGGGGGGGCCGGGTTTCGCCGGGCCCCCACTTTTCGTACCGATTAATCCTTCTTTCCGGGCAGGGCGCCCGCCGGTTTACCGGAACAGAGCCTGGAGGATGAGCAGCGCCGCCATCCCGGCGGCGATGGAGAGCACCATGCTGCGCGTGCGCCAGGCGACCAGGGCCGCCAGCAGCCCTGCCAGCAGGCGGAAATTCCCCGGCGAGAGGTCCAGCCTGCCGGAGGGCATCAGCACCTCGGGGAAGATAATCGCCGAAAGGACAGCCGGGGGCACAAAGCGCAGGGCGCGGGTAAAGCGCTCGGAGACGTTCAAACGTCCCAGCAGGGCGATGAACGAGAGCCGGATGGC
>JAEWYL010000048.1 GCA_023395675.1 Chloroflexota bacterium
GGGGGGGTTTGGGGGGGGGCCCCCCCCCCCCCACAAACCACCCCCATGTATTTCAACTATTAGGGGCCGGCCGCACTCACCTGATGATTGCTCGTTCAATAGGAAAGCGTGTTCAGGAACGCGCTGAGGGCCTCCGCCACCCGGAAGGGCTGCTCGAGCATCACCATATGCCCGGCCTCGGGGATGGCGGCGAGCTGTGCCCCGGGGATGGCGGCCGCCAGGAAATGGGAATGGCGGGGCGGGGTCATGCGGTCGGATTCCCCATACACCACCAGGGTTGGCTTGTTGATCTCGCCCACGCGCTCGGACAGGTCGAAGCCGGCGCAGGCCAGGAAATCGCCGTAGAGCACGGTCTGGCGGGTCTCCACCATACGCCGGGCGGCGATGGAGGTCAGGCTTTCGGGCGCGCTGGGGGCGAAGCAGCCGCTGATGATGCGGTCCACCGCATTCTGGAAGGTGGTGGGGCTGGAGGCGCACTCCAGGATGTCCGGGTCCACCCCCAGTTTCGCCCCCCCGCCGATCAGGCCCAGGGCCAGGACGTGCTCCGGGGCCTCCAGGGCCAGGGAAAGGGCGACGGCGCTGCCCATAGAGTGGCCCACAAAGACCGCGCTGTGCAGGCCGGCCCCATTCAGCCAGTCCAGCACGGCGCGCGTGTAGGCCTGGATGGACTGCTGCCCGCAGCCCCCGGATTTCCCATGCCCGGGCAGATCCAGGGCATAAATGCGGAAGCCGGGCAGGCGGCGGATCTCGGAGGGCCAGTAGAGGTGCGTCCCCCCGGCGCCGTGGATGAGCACGACGGGGATTTTCCCGGTCTCTTCTTCGTTGTAAGCGTGGTAGTAAATGTCGGCACAAACAGGCATGATGGTTATCTTGCTTTCCGCCACAGGGCGGCTCCCAGACCCATCAGGAGGCCGCCCAGGGCAAAGATCGGGGTCCTGGTAAGGACCTCGCTGATCTGTGCAGGGGTGAAATCGGGCACGGCGTGGGTATGCACGCCGGTCTTGAACACCATTAAGAGCACCGCTCCCAGGGGGGCGGCTGCGCCCCCGAGCAGCCCGGCGAGCAGCTGCAGCCCGAAGGCGGCGCGCCGCCCGGCGGGCGCCCGCCGCAGTAGGGCCGCCGCAGCCAGGAAGCAGGCCAGCCCGGAGAGCAGCAGGGGCCAGGCGGGGTTTACGTCCTCCAGGGGCAGCCAGGCCAGCAGGGCCATGCCGGTCCCCAGGGCCGTCCAGCGCAGCCAGAGGGCGCCTGCCCGCCTGCGCAGGGGGAGCGCCCGGCGCTGCAGTTCTTGCGGGTCGAGAGGCGGCGGGGCGGCCTTCATCCCTGGGGTTTCCCGGGGCGCGCGGCCGGCCCTAGCGCCTCAGGCGGTCGGCGGCGTTCTCGTTCAGAGGGATCAGCACCCGGATGCGGGTGCCCTGGCCTTCGCGTGATTCCACCTGCAGCACGCCGTTCACCAGCTCGGTGCGCTCGCGCATATTGACCATCCCCAGGCTGCCCCGGTTCTCGTAGCTGGCGCCCACCGAGCCCGGATCGAAGCCGACTCCGTTGTCCTCGATCTCCAGCAGGGCCAGGCCGTCGCCGCTGTCCCGGATGCGAATCCAAATATTCTCGGCCTGGGCGTGCTTGCGGGCGTTGTTGACCGCCTCCTCGGCGATATAAAAGATCACGCCCTGCTTGCCCATCTCCAGCTTTGAGACCACGTCCGGGTCGGCAGAGATGGACACCTCCTGGTTGTAGGTCTCGCGCATCTTCTCCGCCATAGACTGCAGGGCCGGCACCAGGCCCTGCGATTCGAGCACCAGCGGGCGCAGGGTGAAGAGCATATGGCGGATCTCTTTGGTGGCCTTGCGGGCCAGGTCCTCGATCTTGAACAGTTCGTCGGCGGCGGCCTTCACGTCGCGCTCGATCAGGCGCCGGGCGAAATTGGCGCGCATGGCCAGGGCGGCCACCGACTGGGTCGGGCCGTCGTGCAGGTCGCGGGCCAGCTTCTTGCGCGCCTCCTCCTGGATCTCCGTCATGCGCTCTTTCTCCAGCTCCAGGTCGTGGTAGAGCTGGGCGTTCTGCATAGCGATCACCGCCTGGTTGCCGATCAGGTCCAGCACTTCACGGCGGTCCTCGGTGAAAAACTCCGGGTCGGGGTGGGCGAAGAGCAGCACCCCGTAGGTGCGCAGGTTGTGCCGCAGGGGCAGACAGTAGGCCGCCTGGCAGTTCTGCAGGCCGGTGATGCGCGAGAGCTCGGGGTCGCGGGTGAGGGTGCGGGAGAAGCGGGGCTCGCCCTCGTCCAGGGTGCGGCCGAGCAGCCCGGAGGCGCCGGGCAGGGTCAGGCGCAGGTCGGGGGTGGTAAAGCGCCGCGCGGTCGCCACGCGCAGCTCGCTGGCGCCGCTGCTGCCGGCCGCGTTTAGTAGCACCGCGCTGGCCAGCGCTTTTTCGGCCCCATCCGGGCCTGCCAGGGCGCTGGCGCTCATGTCCAGGGCGGTCTCCAGGACGCGCTCGTAATTCAGGGTGGCGCTCATGGCGGCCACCAGGCCAAAAATGGCGCTGCGCCGCTCGCGCTGGGCGCGCTCCAGGTCGCGCCGCGGGTCGCCTGTGCCGCCGCCGCGGGTGAAGACGAGGCGGTGGACGCGGCCGGCGATGAAGCCCAGCGCCAGACCGGCCCCCAGGTAGAGCGGCAGCAGGGTCAGGGCGAAGAACAGCGCAGGCTGCGCGCCGGCCTGCTGCCAGGCCAGCGCCCCCTGGGCGGCTGTGGCGGCGGCTGCGGCGAGGAGCGCGCCGGGCAGGCGGAAAAAGATGCTTGCGGTGAAGATGGGCAGCAGTCCCGACCAGGCCAGCCGGCCCTCCAGCCCGCCGCTGAAATAAAAGAGGGCGCCGGCCAGCAGGAAGTCGGCTGCCAGGTAGAGCCAATGGTGCAGGGGCGGCCTGCGCCCCAGGGCGGTCAGCACGGTCAGGACCAGGTTCCAGGCTGCCCCGGCTAATAAAAGGAACAGCATGCTCCCCGCCAGGCTCTGCCCGCCGGCAAGCGCCAGCGCCATGCCGAGCAGGGCCAGCCAGCGCAGCGAAACCGCCAGCCAGTCCAGCAGGAAGGGGGCCTCCTCGGATCTCATAAGGCTTATGATAACCTAAAACCAGGCGGGCAGTAAGAGGGGCAGATTTACCTTACAAGGATGAACCTGCCCCTCGCCGCGCCGGCTTCCGCCGCCGCGCAGGCCCCCGCCGCCGCGCTGGCTGCCGCCGCCGCGCTCAGGCGGGGAGGCCCAGCAGCCGGGCGATCAGCGGCCTGGCGGCGCGCACCGCGTTGGCCCGGTGGCTCAGGCGGTTCTTCTGCTCCATCCCCAGCTCGGCCATGGTGGCCTGGAGACCCGGGATGTAGAAGACCGGGTCGTAGCCGAAACCCGTCTCCCCGCGCTCCTCGGGGATAATCTCGCCCTCGCAGCCGCCCTCGGCAAAGTGCAGGCGCGGTTCCTGGCCCGCCTCCCCCGGGATGGCCAGGGCCACGCTGCAGTGGAAGCGCGCCGTCCAGGGGCGGGGATGCCCGGACAGGCGCTCCAGCAGGTAGGCGCGGCGGTCGGCGTCGCCGGCGTCCGGCTGCGGGGCAAAGCGGTGCGACCGGATGCCCGGCTCGCCCCCCAGCGCGTCCACCTCCAGCCCGGAGTCGTCGCCCAGGGCGGGCAGGCCCGAGGCGCGGGCGAATGCAGCCGCCTTTGCAGCCGCGTTCTCGGCGTAGGTGCGCCCGTTTTCCTCCACCTCCAGGCGCAGCCCCAGCAGGGCCGGGGTGAGCAGCTCCAGGTCGAGGTCGCCCAGCAGGGCCTGGAACTCGACCAGTTTTCCATGGTTGTTGCTTGCAATTAAGAGTTTTGCCATAGAGGGCTATTTAATCACATTTCTCCCCGGGATTATTATGAATTGAATCATAAAAACTTGACGAGTCAGGCCCAATATGCTATAATCAATGACAATAAATAATTAAATTGCAAGGTGGAAAACGTAATGCCCCACAATCGCCAAATCCTCCGGCTGAACGTCGGCTTCCTGATTAACACTGCAGTCGGCACCAGCCGGGATTTTTATTTGGACGCTCCTGAGCTCCGGTGGGATGAACCGGAGCCCAGTTTTCGAATAACCGATGTCACCGGGAATGCCCGGGTTACCCGTACCGCCCAGGGGTTGCTGGTGCAGGTCAAGCTGCAGGCCTCCTATGAGATGGAGTGCGTGCGCTGCCTGACGACCATTACCGTCCCTCTGAGCACTGATTTTACCGAACTGTACGCCTTTAAACGGGATTCGATCACCGAATCGGGCCTGCTCCTGCCGGAGAACGCCCATATTGACCTCGCGCCTCTGGTGCGAGAGTATATGCTGCTGGAAATCCCGATCAGCCCGGTGTGCCGTGAGGACTGCAAAGGCCTCTGCCCCGTGTGCGGCGAAAATTTGAACGAGAATCCTCACGTGCATGAGGACGAACCGATCGACCCGCGCCTGGAAAAATTGAAAGAGCTCCGCAAAAAAGACTGAGGCGGCGCGCCGCTCCCACTGCTGCCCGGCGCCGCCTTCTGAACCCATCTCAGCACTGCAGATGTTGCCCGGTGGGGGAGCGCTTGAAAGTCTCCCTTTTCAACGCTCCCCCCGGAGGTGCCTTATGGCTTATCCAGGTAATACCGTTTTTAACGACGCTCTGGGCAGCCTCCTGGAGAAAGCGGAAGTGCAGGGATTCCTGACGACCGACGACATCCTGGAGGGCGATCCAAAAGGGGGCGGGCAGATCGCAGAGTTGCTGGCATATTTCCACCGCCACGGGGTGGAAATCCTGGATGAAGCGGGGGAGAGTTTCCAGGTCAGGCAGCCTTCCGGCGCGCTGGGCGCAGAGCGCAGCGCGGACCCGGTATTCTCAGAAGACGCAATTGAAATTTATCTGAAAGAGATGTCGCGCGTGCCCCTTCTGACGCTGGAAGAGGAGGTGGCGCTGGCGCAGCGCGTCGAGCTGGGGAAGGACGCCGGCCAGGAGCTGGCGCGCCTGGACTGCCGCAGGGAGGCCTCTCTGGCCCGGCGGCTGGAGGAGCAGGTGGAGGACGCCCGCCGCGCCCGCGAGCATATCATCAAGGCCAACACCCGTCTGGTGGTCAGCATCGCCAAGAAGTACCTGGGCCGGGGCGTGCCCCTGCTGGACCTGATCCAGGAGGGCAACCTGGGCCTGATGAAGGCGGTGGAAAAATTCGAGTACCGGCGCGGCTTCCGCTTCTCCACCTACGCCACCTGGTGGATCCGCCAGACCATCAGCCGCTGCGTGGCGGACCAGGGGCGCACCATCCGCCTGCCGGTGCACATCAGCGACCGCATCCGCCAGCTCTACCGCATCGCCCACGAGCTGGAGCAGACCCTGGGCTACCCGCCCAGCGCGGAGCAGATCGCGGAGGAGATGCGCCTGGACGCCGCCCGGGTCAAATGGATGCTCCAGGTCTCGCGCATCCCGCTCTCGCTGGAGAGCCCGGTCGGCGACGAAGATGAGTCGGAGCTGGGGATGTTCGTTGAGGACGAGATCAGCCCCACCCCCTCGCAGCTCGTCTACCAGACCCTGCTGCGCGAGCGGGTGGACGAGGTGCTGGACACCCTCTCCCCGCGCGAGGCGCGCATCATCCGCCTGCGCTTCGGTCTGGATGGGGACCAGCCGAATACGCTGGAGGAGGTGGGGGCCAAGTTCGGGCTGACCCGCGAGCGCATCCGCCAGATCGAGGGCAAGGCCCTGCGCCGCCTGCGCCATCCCTGCCGCTCACGCCACCTGCGAGAATATCTGTGAGGTCACCTATGAGCACAAACCGCAGTGCCGCTCCCAGCCATGAAGGTCGCCGGGTGGGGTATATCGCCGCCATCCTCATCAACCTGCTCATGCTGTACGTTTTCCACAACCTGGAGAACTGGAATATCCCCTTTATCACGGGCGAGTTCGAACAGGTGCTTCCGGCGCTGGACCTCGCCATTCTGACCACGGTGGGGGCCAACGCCCTGCTGCTGCTTAACGACTCTCCCTGGTTCCGGGCCCTGCTGCAGATCTTCCAGGGCATCACCGGATTCTGGGCGGTCCTGACCCTCTTCCGGGTCTTCCCCTTCAATTTCACTTCGGATTTTGTCAACAGCCTGCTGCGCTTTGCCCTGGCCCTGGCTATGCTGGGGATCGTCGTCGGCCTGGTCGTGGACCTGTTCCGCCTCATCACCGGCCGCGCCGGGCGCTGAGCGCGCCTCTCAGGCTGTCCTCTCCCGCTCCTCATCCCAGGCCTGGTAGGCGCTCGCGACCTGCCGGGCGAAATCTAGCAGGCTCTTGCGCAGGGCTTCCGGCTCCAGCACTTCCACGGCGCGGCCGAAGCCCAGCAGGCGGCTGCGCGCCGCGTGCAGCGAGTCGAAGGACAGGCTCAGCCGCAGCCAGCCGCCCTGCGCCTCTTCGCATTCCCGCCGCAGCAGATTCTCCCCGAAAAAGCGCGTCAGGTGCGGTTCCAGGGCCGGGTCCACGCGCACCCGGACGAGATAGCCCGGGCCGGTGGGGCCGTGGGCGGCGCGCCACTGCTCCCAGAACGCCGCCAGGTCGAAACCGGCGGGGCGAGTAAACCTCTCTTCCAGGAGCGAGACCTGCAGCAGGTCTTTCAGCGGGTAGACCCGCAGCGTCCCGCGCAGGGCCGCCGCCAGCAGCCATTCCCCCGCTTTCGAGACCAGCCCGTATGGCTCTACTACCAGCTCGACCGAGGTGGTGAGCACGGGCCGGTAGGTGAGGCGCAGGCGGCGCTCCTGCATGACCGCCTGGTGCACCAGGTGCAGGTGCGGCGAGCTCTCGACCGCCCCGCTCCAGGGGGTAGAGTCCAGGTGCAGGCGGTCGCGGTAGCGCTCTCCCTCCTCCCGGCGGGCGGGCGGGACCGCGGCGGAGACCTTGAGCAGGGCCGCTTTGAGCGCCTGGCTGACGCCCAGCTCGGCCAGCGGGGCGGGAACCTGGCGGGCGAACTCCATGAACAGGTGCAGGGCCTGGAGCTCGGCTTCTTTCATCCCGGTCAGGCTGGTGCGGTAGCTCTCCAGCAGGCAGCACCCGCCGCCCGGGCCGCGCTCGGCGTACACCGGCACCCCCGCGCAGCTCAACGCCTCGATATCGCGGTAGATGGTGCGCTCGGAGACCTCCAGCTCCGCGGCCAGCTGCCGGGCGGTCAGGCGCCCGCGGGTTTGTAAGAGCATCAGCAGGGAGAGGAGGCGGTCGGCGCGCATGGTGTTTCCTTAAAAAAGATTCTACACCGAATTCCTGACAGCAGATGTCAGGTAGCCGGAATAAAATCAAATCAGAGCTGCGCAGTTCGGGGTTTGACGGCTGCGCAGCTCCTGAAAAGTAAAGCGGGCGCGCCGCTCTCTACTTCAACGTCCGAACAAAGGAGAAATAAAAATGGAAAACCTGGGGGTACGCATTGTGCGCCTGGAACCGGCGCAGGTGGCTTACAGCCTGGGCTTCGGCCCCTCCCCGGAGGCGGAAGCCTGGAACACTCTTCTAAGCTGGGCGGGGCAGGCGGGCCTGCTGAAGGAAGCCGGCGCTCGCCGCTTCTTCGGCTTCAACAACCCGGACCCCACCCCGGGAAGCCCGAATTACGGGTACGAGCAGTGGATGACCCTCAGCGAGCCCGTGCAGCCCGGCGAAGGAGTGAAAGTCAAAGAGGCGCCCGGGGGGCTCTACGCCGTCGCCCGCTGCCGTGGAACCGAGAATATCTTTGCCGCCTGGCAGGGTCTGGTGGCCTGGATCGAGCAGAGCCCGTACCAGCACACCCCCGGGCAGTGCCTGGAGGAATGCCTGAACCCGGAGCTGCTGCTCGCTGGCGAGGAAGAGCCCGCCTTCGACCAGCTCGTCTTCGACCTGTATTCGCCCGTGACGGGCTGACGACCTGCGGCTTTCTCGAGGTCGAAAGCCGTGTTTTGAATGAGATGAGTGTGGGGGATGGGCGTGCGGCGCAGCTGCATGCCCATCCCGCCATCCCCATCCTTGTGGAAGCCCTGGCGCAGCGCCCAGGGCGATTGCATTATCCCCTCTTGCCGGGCCGCAACCCCTAAAATCAGGAATCGCAGGGTAGTATGTGGGGCTGCATCCCACATACTACCCTGCTTTATCCTTTCGGGTGGGAGGAAAAAGGCAAGCCGTGATTGCCCTGCGTAACGCCCCTTGCTCTCTTGACAATTCCCGGCTGCCCGTTTAGACTCATGCGCATAGGAAGGTAAGCCGTGGCGATTGATTATCTCTCCCAACTATTTGCGGCGCCCCTGATGCGCATGCGCGGCCGGGCGATGCCCTTCCGCGCCCGGGCAGCCGCGGGGGGATTGTTGTAGTCATCGCCGGAAAACCGACCACTTCGGGCTGTCCACAAGCGGGCAGCCCGTTTTCATTCCAGAGCGGGTGCGGCGCTCTTTCCCCTCGCCCCCGGGCCGCGCCTGTTCACGCTCGCTGATCCTGATGTATGGAGGTTTCCATGACCCGCAATATCCTCGTCGCCGTCGCCTGGCCCTACGCCAACTCGCTGATCCACGTCGGCAATATCACCGGCTCTTACCTGCCGGCCGATATCTTCGCCCGCTACCACCGCCTGGCCGGGAACCGCGTGGCGATGGTCTCGGGCTCCGACGCGCACGGCACCCCGGTGACGGTGCGCGCCGATGCGGAGAACTCCACACCCCTGGAGGTCTATTCGCAGTTTCACGCCGGGTTTATCGAGCTGTTCGAGAAGCTGGGCCTGAGCTACGACCTCTTCACCAGCACGCACACGCAGAACCATTTCCGGGTCTCCCAGGCGGTCTTCCTGGCCCTGCACCGGAACGGCTACCTGTATACCGAGCGCCAGCAGCAGTGGTACTCCTCCAGCCAGGGGCGCTTCCTGCCCGACCGCTACGTGGAGGGCACCTGTTATATCTGCGGCTACCCAAATGCCCGCGGCGACCAGTGTGACCGCTGCGGCAACCTGCTCGACGCCACCCAGCTCATCGAGCCGCGCTCCAAGATTGACGGCTCGCGGCCCGAGCTGCGCGAGACCGAGCATTTCTTCCTGGACCTGGGCAAGCTCCAGCCACAGATCGTCGCCTTCCTGCGCGAGCGCGAGCCGTACTGGCGCTCCAACGTGCTGCGCCAGTCGCTGGGCCAGATCGAGGCCCAGGACCTGCACGGGCGGGCGATCACCCGCGACCTGGAGTGGGGCATCCCCGTGCCGCTCGAAGGCTGGGAGGAGAAGCGCCTCTACGTCTGGTTCGAGGCGGTGATCGGCTATCTCTCCGCCGCCATCGAGTGGGCCGGCCTGCAGGGCGAGCCGGAAGCCTGGCGCGACTGGTGGTACGGCTCCGAGCCGCGCTCGTATTACTTCATCGGCAAAGACAATATCCCCTTCCACGCCGTCATCTGGCCCGCACAGCTCGCCGGGGCGGGCGAGGCCTTCTCCGAAATCTTCGAGGGGCGGCAGGACGGCAGCCTGGTCCTGCCCTACGACGTGCCCGCCAACGAGTTTATGAACCTGGAGGGGCAGAAGATTTCCGGCAGCCGCAACTGGGCCGTTTGGGGGCTGGATTTCCTCACCCGCTACGACCCCGACCCGCTGCGCTATTACCTGACCGCCAATATGCCGGAGGCCAAGGACACCGATTGGGACTGGCAGGATTTCTTCAACCGCAACAACAACGAGCTGGTCGCCACCTGGGGCAACCTGGCGAACCGGGTGCTTTCCTTCGCTTACAAACACTGGGAGGGGCACGTGCCGGAGATCGGCGCCTCCGGCGAGGCGGTCGAGGCGGCGCTGCGCCCCGCCGACCGGGAGATCCTGGCCGCGGTGGAGGCGGGCTTCCGCAGCGTGGGCGAGCAGATCGAGGCGGTGCGCCTGCGGGCCGCCCTGTCCGAGGCCGTCCGCATCGCCAGCGAGGTGAACAAGTACCTGGACACCTCCGCGCCCTGGCAGGAGATCAAGACCGACCGGGAGGCGGCGGCCAAGACCATCTATACCGCCCTGCGGGCCATCGACTCGCTTAAAATCCTGCTGGCGCCCTTCCTGCCCTTCAGCGGCGAGCGCCTGCACGCCTACCTGGGCTACGACGAGCCGCTCTTTGGAAAGCAGTTTTCTGAGACGGTGGAGGACGAGCTGGGCTCGCACTTGGTGCTGCGCTATGACGCCGGCGGCGCCGCCGGGCGCTGGCAGCCCAGCCGCCTGCGCCCGGGCCAGGCCCTGCGCCAGCCCGCCCCCCTGTTCAAAAAGCTGGACGAGAGCATCGTCAGCGAGGAGCGCGCCCGCCTGGGCGAGGCCGCTTAATGCCTGGGGAATTAAGGGAAGATATTTTATTATGTTGAGCGGCGCAGCCGCTCAACATAATAAAATA
>JAEWYL010000049.1 GCA_023395675.1 Chloroflexota bacterium
GGACCTGATCAAAGCGCAGTTTGGATGGAGCGACGAAGAACTCTACGACCATTTCACCTTCGATTTGCAGGTGCGCTTTGCCTTAGGCTTGCATGACTTGAAAGAAGGCGATTTTGAGATCCGCACCCTGTACTACTTCCGTCGTCATCTGGCAGACCATTTCCTGAAAACCGGGGAGAACCTGCTGCAAACCGCTTTCGAGCAGATGACCGATCAGCAAGCGCGAGCCCACCAGGTCAACTTGAAGGTGCAGCGCATGGACAGCACCCAGATCATGAGCAACATCGTGGATGCCAGCCGTCTACAGCTCCTGGTGGAAGTCATTCAGCGCCTGGCACGGGTGCTGAATGCAGCCGAGCAAGCGCACTATGCGGAACTGCTAGCGCCTTATGTGGCGAAGCGGGCGCAGCAGTTCATCTATCCAGTCAAAGGCAAGGAAGCCTGGGAGGCGCGCCTGGCTGAGATTGGGCAGGTCATGTACCGCCTGGTAACCGAGCTGGCTGCGGCTTACGAACAGGAGCCCGTCTACCTGGTTTTCAAGCGCAGCTTTGAAGACAACTACCAGGTCGAAGCACAGACGGTGCGTGCGCTTGACAACGCCGAGATTCCGGCTGGCTGCTTGCAGTCGGTGGATGACCTGGAAGCCACGTATCGCAAGAAAGGTCCCAAGGGTTTCAAGGGCTATGTGGCCAACCTGGCGGAAAGCTGCACGCCCGACAATCCCTTGCAGTTGATCACCCAGATCCAGGTGGCGCCCAATCATCAAGACGACGCCGATTTGTTGGCCGAGAGCCTGCCCCATCTGAAAGCCCGCACGGGAGTAGAAGACCTGTATGTGGATGGCGCCTTCGGCAGTCCGGGAGTGGATCAAGCTTCCATCGACCAAAAGGTTGAAATCGTACAGACCGGCATTCGAGGCCATGCCCCGGTTCCAGGCAAGCTCAACCTGGCGGATTTTGAGATCCAGCAGGACGAGCAAGGCAAGCCGATCCAGATGACCTGCCCGGGTGGACAAACGGTCATCGTTGAGCCGGGACGCACCACGGGCTACCTCGTCCATTTTGAGCCGCACATCTGTCAGAACTGCCCTTTCTTCCAGGAGAACCGCTGCCGGGCACAAGCAGGCAAGAAGGATCCGCACCCGAAGTTGAGCTTCACCCAGCAAGAAGTCAACTGGGCCCGGCGGCGCAGACGCCATCAGGCCTTCAAGAAAGAAGAAGGCAACTTGCGAGCGGCGGTGGAAGCCACCCTCCGTTCCCTCAAACACCCTTTCCCAGGGGGCAAGCTGCCGGTCAGGGGCTTGTTCCGGACCACTTGCATGATCGTTGCTTCGGCGGCTATGATCAATACGAGGCGTATCCAGCGCTTTCTGAATGAAAACAGCGAGCCGAGGGGACCAGGAAAGGGGAGCCAGAGCCTTCAAATGACCGCAGCTTGAATCGGCGCGGTTTTTTTGATCTGTTTTTGGACCCTACCTGGAACCAATACTGCTGATTTTTCGTTGGACGTTCACTGGTTTCGGTTTTTAAAGTGCTGTTTTTGCAGTCAAGTCACCTGTGGTTTTTATTTGTCACAATTGCACACCGATAAACGCAGAGGAAAAACCCGGACCATTAACGCCTGAGCGAGAGGGGAAAAAGATGTCTCTCGCCAAGACGCAAAGACGCCAAGGAAGAAGAAGATAATTCTTCTTTGCGCTTTTGCGTCTTTGTGAGAGTTTTTTTCTCCTATTTTCTATCTGCGTTCAACTGCGGGTCCTGCTTTTGTCGCTCGAACCCGTCCCCCTGCCCGATGCTGGAGCTTGTGCAGAATTGGACAAACTGTGTTATGATTGGGGACGAACAGACCGTCCGGTCGGTCTGAAACCAGGGAGGTTGGATGGACGAGACACCGCGCAAGCAAAACACACTCGAAGATGACCCGGGCACGACCCGGGGGCGCATCCTGGACGCGGCCCTGGGGGTGTTCTCGCGCAAGGGCTATCACGCCACGCGCATGGATGAGATCGTGGAAGAATCTCACACCTCCAAAGGGGCCATCTACTTCCATTTTCCGAACAAGGAGCGGCTTTTCCTGGCCCTGGTGGACCAGTTCGCCAACCTGCTGGAGCGGCGGGTGACGGAGGCCATCCGCGAGCAGGAGGCGGGGATGGGCCGGGTGCGCGTGGCCCTGGAGACCTGCCTGCAGACCTTCGGGCGCTACCGCCGCCCGTCCAAGATCCTGCTGGTGCAGGCGGTGGGCCTGGGCGCCGCCTTCGAGGAGAAGCGCAACGCCATCAACGAGCGCTTCGCGCGCCTGATCGCCGGCTACCTGCAGGAGGCTATCGAGAACGGGGAGATCGAGCTGGTGGACACGGAAGTCATTTCGCTGGCCTGGATGGGCGCCATCTACGCCCTGGTCATCCACTGGCTCACCACCAACGAGCCGGAGCCGGAGCGCATCCTGGCGGCGCTGGTGCCCGCCCTGCTCAAGAGCGTGGGGTATGAAGAGCCGCTGGACTGAGGGCCGCGCCGCCCAGCGCCTGGTGAGCCTCAGCCGCCCGGTGGAGGGCCTCACCCCGGGCCAGTTCCTGCGCGCCGCCCGCGGCCAGGAGCGCTTCTACTGGCGCGAGGCGGGCCGCCCGGAGGTCTTCGCCGGTTTCGGCGCGGCCGCCGAGCTCAAAGCCTGGGGCCGGGGGCGCTTCGCGGAGATCGAGCGGCAGGCGCGCCGCCTCTTCTCCGGGGCCTATATTCACGCTCCCGGGCACGCCCTGGCGGCCCCGCGCCTGGTCGGGGGCTTCGCCTTCCGCGACGATTTCATCCCCGACGAGGCCTGGTCGGCCTTCCACCCGGCCCATTTTATCCTGCCGCACTTCCAGATCGCCTGGAGCGAGGGCGAGTGCCGCCTGACCCTCAACGCCCTGGCCCCGGCCGGCGAAGAGGTCTCCGCGGTCTGCGCCTCGCTGGAAGAGGCGCTGGAGCTGCGCCGCCGCTGGCTGCTGCGAGAGGCGGGGAAGGCCCCGGCGAACGGCAGGCCCGAGACCGCGGCGCGATCCGGCGCCGGGCCGGTGCGGCTGCGCTACCCGATGGCCGCGGAGGACTGGGAGCGCATGCTCCGCTCGGCCCTGGAGCGCATCCGGGCGGGGGAATTGAAGAAGGTGGTGCTGGCGCGCATGTGCGAGGTCCGGGCCGGGTCCGGGATCGAGATCGAGCCCGTGCTGGAGAGCCTGGACGAGGCCTACCCCGGCTGCTACCGCTTCCTGTTCGAGCCGCGCCCCGGGCACGCCTTCGTGGGCGCCACCCCCGAGCTGCTGGTTGAGGTGCAGGGGCAGGAGCTGCGCACCATGGCCCTGGCGGGCTCCATCGGGCGCGGGCACACCGAGGCGGAGGACGCCGCCCTGAGGCGGGAGCTGCTGGAGAGCCCGAAGGAGCGCCACGAGCACCGCCTGGTGGTGGAGGCCATCCGCCGGCGGCTGGACGGCTGGAGCGCGGAGAAGAGCTTCCCCCGCCAGCCGCAGGTCCTGGCGTTGAGCAATATCCAGCACCTGCACACCCCCATGCAGGCCCGGCTGCGGCGGGCCGAGGGGGTGCTGCCCCTCGCCGCCCACCTGCACCCCACCCCCGCCCTGGGCGGGACGCCGCGCGCCCGCGCCCTGGCCTTTATCCGCGCCGAGGAGCCGGTCACCCGCGGCTGGTATGCCGGCCCGGTGGGCTGGATCGGCCCCGAGCTGGACGGGGTTTTCGCGGTCGCCATCCGCTCGGCTGTAATCCAGAACGAGCGCGCCTGGCTCTACGCCGGGGGCGGGATCGTGGCCGACTCTGAGCCGAGGCGAGAATGGCAGGAGACCGCCCTGAAATTCAGACCGGTGCTGCGGGCCCTGGGAATGGAAAGCGAGGTACTCAGCCGGGCATGAACCCCAACCTGTCCCTCTCTGCTCTGATCGTGGACGAGCTGGCGCGCGTGGGGCTGCGCGAGGTGTGCATCGCCCCGGGCTCCCGCTCCACTCCGCTCGCCCTGGCTTTCGCCGCCCACCCGGCCATCCGGGTCTACCTGCACCTGGACGAACGCAGCGCGGCCTTCTTCGCCCTGGGGCTCGCCATGGGCGGGGGCAGACCCGCGGCGCTGCTGTGCACCTCGGGCTCGGCGGCGGCGAACTTCTTCCCCGCCGTCATCGAGGCGCGCATGTCGCGCCTGCCCCTGCTGGTGCTGACCGCCGACCGCCCGCACGAGCTGCGCGGCAGCGGGGCCAACCAGACCATTGACCAGGTCAAGCTGTACGGGGACCAGGTGCTCTGGTCGGTGGACCTGCCCCTGCCCGAGGCGGAGCCGCCCGCGCTGGTGGAGCGCAGCCTGCGCGCGCTGGCGGCCCGGGCGTACGCCGCGGCGGACGGGATTGTGAAGGGCCCCGTCCACCTCAATTTTCCCTTCCGCAAGCCGCTGGAGCCGGAGCCCGGAGAGGGTCTGCCGGTCTTCGATTGGGAGGCGGGCGCGCCGCCCCAGGCCCGCCTGCTGCGGGGCCGCGTCGCCCCGGAGGCGAGCCAGGCGCGCGAGCTGGGCGAGCTGATCGCCGCCCACCCGCGCGGCCTGATCGTCTGCGGTCCGGGCTGCCCGGGCGGAGACTTCCCCGCCGCGGTGAGCGAGCTGAGCCGCCGCAGCGGCTACCCGCTCCTGGCGGACCCGCTCTCCGGGCTGCGGTTTGGCTGCCCCGGCAGCCTGGGCGGCTACGAGGCCTACATGGGCCGGCCCGCGCTGCGCGAGCGCCTGCTGGGCGAGGCCCAGGTGGTGCTGCGCTTCGGGGGCGTGCCCACCTCGGCCGCCCTGATGAACGGTCTGGACGCGCTGCAGCCCCGGGCCCGCGTCCACGTCGTGGAGCACGGGGTCTGGCAGGACGACACGCACCGCACGACCCTCTTCCTGCAGGCCGACCCGGCCCTCGCCTGCCGGGCCCTGCTGCCCTTCCTGCCCGGGCGGGAGGAGAGCGCCTGGGCGGGCCGCCTGCAGTCTGCCGAGCGCCGCTACTGGGAGGCCCTGGAGGAAGCCCTACAGAGCCTGCCGCTCACCGAAGGGTGGGCGGCGGCGGAGACCCTGGCCGCGCTGCCGGAGGGGGGGCGCCTGTGGGCCGGGAACAGCCTGCCGGTGCGCCACCTGGACGCCTACGCCCGGCCCTCGGACCGGCGCATCCAGGTTTACGGCAGCCGCGGGGCCAGCGGCATTGACGGCAACCTGTCCACCGCCCTGGGTGTGGCCGCCTGCGACCGCGAGCGCCCGCTGGCGGCCCTGGTGGGGGACGTCACCTTTTACCACGATATGAACGGGCTCTTTGCCCTGCGCCGGCACGGCCTGCGCCGCGTCACGTTCGTGCTCCTGAACAACAACGGGGGCGGCATCTTCCGCCGCCTGCCGGTGAGCGCCTGGGAGCCGCCTTTCGAGGAGCTCTTCCTGACCCCGCACGGGCTGAATTTCGAGCCGGCGGCGGCGATGTACGGGCTGGAGCACCGTTTGGCGCACAGCCGGGAAGACCTGCGCGCCGCGCTGCAGGAGAGCGTGGGGACGGAGACCCCGCACCTGATCGAGGTGCGCACCGATTCGGAGGCCGACTTCCGCCTGCACCGGGAGGTGATGGAAAAAGCCGCCGCGGCGGTCGCCGCCGCCCTCCCGGAGCCGGGGTAGGCGGGCCTGGGAAACCATGGACTGCCATGGGTGCGCACTCCTGTGTTTGCGAACGGTGGAGAAACCCAGCAGCCACCGCCGCGAGAGCACCCTCAGGCAGTCAGGGCAAAAATGATGGATGTGGAGGGGCGCAGCCTCTGCACATCCGTCCAAACATACGGATGAAGTACTGAGTGGTCAACTCGCGGAAAATAAAAGACTCCGGCTTTTCGAGGAAACTCTGAAGGTTAAAGACAGAAAAGAGGGAAATTTAGCATGGTGAACTGGCAGACCGTAAAGGATTATTCGGATATCACCTACCAGAAGGCCGACGGCATGGCCCGCATCGCCTTCAACCGCCCCGAGGTGCGCAACGCCTTCCGCCCGCAGACCATTGACCAGATGATCGAGGCCTTCCGGCACGCCTGGATGGACCCGCAGGTGGGGGTGGTGCTGCTAACCGGGAACGGGCCTTCGCCGAAAGACGGCAAATACGCCTTCTGCTCCGGCGGGGACCAGCGCGTGCGCGGCCACGGCGGCTACGTGGACGACCGCGGGGCGGCGCGCCTCAACGTGCTGGAGCTGCAGCGCATCATCCGCACCATGCCCAAGCCGGTGATCGCCCTGGTGGCGGGCTACGCCATCGGCGGCGGGCACGTGCTGCACGTGCTCTGCGACCTGACCCTGGCGGCCGACAACGCCGTTTTCGGGCAGACCGGGCCGGTTGTGGGCAGCTTCGACGGCGGCTTCGGCTCCAGCTACCTGGCCCGCATCGTGGGGCAGAAGAAGGCGCGCGAGATCTGGTACCTGTGCCGCCAGTACGGGGCCCAGGAGGCGCTGGAGATGGGGCTGGTGAACAAGGTGGTCCCGCTGGAGCGCCTGGAGGAGGAGGGCGTGGAATGGGCGCAGGAGATCCTGAAGAAGAGCCCCATCGCCATCCGCTTCATCAAGGCGGCGATGAACGCCGACTGCGACGGCCAGGCCGGGCTGCAGGTGCTGGCGGGGGACGCCACCATGCTGTTTTACATGACCGACGAGGGCAAAGAGGGGCGCGACGCTTACCTGGAGCACCGGGAGCCGGACTACCGCGGCGAGCCGCGCCGGCCCTGAGCCTGTGGAGTGGGTTAGGATGAGCGCGGACTGGCTGGCGGCCCAGGCAAGGGCGAACCCGGACGGCGCGGCCCTGGTCTTCCAGGGGCGCGCCTGGACTTATGCCGGGCTGGACCGGGAGGTGGAGGCCTGGTGCGGCCGGCTGGCCGCCCTGGGCCTGGCGCCCGGGGCGCGGGCGGCGGTGCTGCTCCCCAACAGCCCCGACTTCGTGTTCCTGGTGCACGCCCTGGCGCGGCTGGGGCTGGCGCTGGCGCCCCTCAACCGGCGGCTGGCGGAGGAAGAGCTGGGGCGGCAGCTCGAGCACCTGCGCCCGGCCCTGCTGGTCGGCGAGGGCGGGCGCGTCGAAGCCTTCTCCGGGCCGAGCCTCCAGGCCCTGGCGCTGGAGGAAGCCCGGACGCTGCCCCAGAGGCCTTTCAGCCCGGTCCCTTTCGACCTGGGGCGCCTGCAGGGACTGCTCTTCACCTCCGGCACCTCCGGCCTCCCCAAAGCCGCCCGCCTGACCTTCGCCAACCATTTCTGGAACGCCCTGGGCTCGGCGGCGCGCCTGGGCATGCTGCCCGGCGACCGCTGGCTGAGCTGCCTGCCCCTCTATCACGTGGGCGGGCTGGCGGTGCTCTTCCGCTCCTGTCTGGCCGGCTCCTGCGTGGAGCTGCACGAAGGATTTGACCTGCAGGCGGTGGCGGAGAGCGAGGCTTACACCCTCATCTCCCTGGTGCCGACCCTGCTGCACCGCCTGCTGGAGGCCGGGGCGCGCTTCCCCGAGCGGCTGAGGCTGGTCCTGCTCGGCGGGGCGGCGGCCTCGCCCGAGCTGGTGCAGGCGGCCGCGGCGCGCGGCCTGCCCGTGGCGACCAGCTACGGCCTGACCGAGGCGGCCTCGCAGGCCGCCACCCAGACGCCCGAAAGGACGCTGCGCAAGCCGGGCAGCTCCGGCAGGCCGCTGATGAACGTCGAACTCCGCATCCTGGGCCCGCAGGGCGAGGCCCTGCCCCCGGGAGAGGCGGGGGAGATCGCCCTCTGCGGGCCGACCATCATGGACGGTTACGAGGGCAACCCGGAGGCCACCCGGCGCGCCCTGCGCGGGGGCTGGCTGCACAGCGGCGATATCGGCTACCTGGACGGGGAGGGGGACCTGTGGGTGCTGCAGCGGCGCAGCGATTTGATCGTCAGCGGCGGGGAGAATATTTACCCGCTCGAGGTGGAGCAGGTGCTGCGCCGCCACCCGGCGGTGGCGGAGGTCTGCGTGGTGGGGGTGCCCGACCGCGAGTGGGGCCAACTGGCGGCGGCGGTGGTGGCGCTGCGCCCGGGGCAGGAGGCCGGCCCAGAGGAGCTGCTGGCTTTTGCCCGCCGCAGCCTGGGGGGCTATAAGCTGCCGCGCTTTATCCTGCAGTTGGAACAGCTCCCCCAGACCGCCTCGGGAAAGATCGAGCGCCGCCGCGTGCAGGCGCTGGTGGAGGAGGCCTATGCCCGCCGGGCGCGTCCGTAACCTGGAGTACGCCTGGACAGAGCGGGGCGGCGGGCCGGACGCCCTCCTGCTGCACGGTTTCACCGGGAGCAAGGAGAGCTGGAGCGGGCTGCTCCCCCTGCTGGAAGGCAGCTTCCGCCTGCTGGCGGTGGACCTGCCCGGCCACGGCGAGAGCGGCCTCCCGCCCTGCCTGCAGCGCTACCGCATGGAGGAGGCCGCCCAGGACCTGGCGGAGCTGGTGCGGCGGCTGGCGGGCGGGCCGGTGCACCTGCTGGGCTATTCCATGGGCGGGCGGCTGGCGCTCTACTTCGCCCTGGAGTATCCGGAGTTGGCGCGCTCGCTGGCGCTGGAGAGTGCTTCCCCCGGGCTGGAGGGCGCAGCCGAGCGGGAAGCGCGCCGGGCCTCGGACGCGACCCTGGCGGACCGCATCCTGGCGCAGGGGATGGAGGCTTTCACGGCGGAGTGGGAGCGGCTGCCGCTCTTCGCCTCCCAGGCGAGCCTGCCGGAAGCGGCGCGCCGGGAGCTGCGCCTGCGGCGGCTGCAAAACCGCCCGGAGGGGCTGGCGGGCAGCCTGCGCGGCATGGGGACGGGCGTGCAGCCCTCGCTGTGGGGGCGGCTGGCCGCCCTGCAGCTCCGCACCCTGCTGGTGGCCGGGGAGCTGGACGAAAAATTCTGCGCCCTCAACCGGCGCATGGCGCAGGAAATCCCCGCCGCGAGACTGGAGATCGTCCCGGGGGCGGGGCACAGCGTGCACCTGGAGCAGCCGCTGGTTTATGCAAAATTATTACACCGGTTCTGGTCGCAAGAAGGGGACAGGTAGGCAATGACAGTACCCGTGATGAGCCGCTCGGCGGCGCGAGAGATCGAATTGAAGAATGGATTTACCGTCGGCGGGCGGCGCAAGACCTTTATGCTCGGCCCCTGCTCGGTGGAGACCCCCGGGCAGATGGAAAGCAGCGCGGCGGCTGCGGCGGCGCTGGGCGCGGCGGTGCTGCGCGGCGGCGCCTTCAAGCCGCGCACCTCGCCGCATACCTTCCAGGGGCTGGGCTGGCAGGGGCTGGACCTGCTGGTGGAGACGGGCCGCGCCCACGGGCTGGCGGTCATCTCGGAGGTGATGGACCCGCGCGATGTGGAGGGCTTTATCGAGCGCGGGGTGGATATCCTGCAGATCGGCTCGCGCAATATGCAGAACTTCCCCCTGCTGCGCGAGGTGGGCCGCGCGCGCCTTCCGGTGATGGTCAAGCGCGGCTTTATGTCCACCGTGGAGGAGCTGCTGTACGCCGCCGAGTACGTGCTCCTGGAGGGGAACACTCAGGTGATCCTCTGCGAGCGGGGGATCCGCAGCTTTGAGCCGCTGACCCGCAACACCCTCGATCTCTCCTGCGTGCCGCTGGTGAAAAGCCGGCTGCCCGTCCCGGTGATCGTGGACCTTTCGCACGCCCTGGGCCGCACCGATATCATGCTGCCGATGGCGAAGGCCGCCCTGGCCTGCGGAGCCGACGGTCTGATGCTGGAGACCCACCCCAACCCGGAGGAGGCCCGCAGCGACGGGGAGCAGGCCCTCACCCTGCCGGCGCTGGAGGCATTGATGGCCGGGCTGCGGCCCATGCTGGATTTTCTCGAAGGCGAAGCGTGAGCGCGCCGGAGCGGGTTGGGTGCGTGGCGCTTGCAGGGCCGGCCCGGTAGACGGCCGGCAGCCCTTTTTACGCTGAATTGGAGCAGGGCAGGCGGGGCAGCGCCTTGCACCTGGGCGGGGAGGGGGTGCGTTTAATTCAGGTGCAAGGCACGCCCACGCCTGAGCAGACTCGTTGGCGGGGGAGGGCCGTTAGCCGGCGCAGGCGCGCTGCGGGGGGAGAACGTGCCTCGCACCGGGACGGAATGGGTGCGAGACGCTTGCAGGGCCGGCCCGGTAGACGGCGGGCAGCCCTTTTCAGGCTGAATTGGAGCAGGTCTGGCGGGGCAGCGCCTTGCACCTGTGCGGGGAGGGGGGAGGCTGCCGGGCCAGGTGCAAGGCACGCCCACGCCTGAGCAGACTCGTTGGTGGGGGAGGGCCGTTTGCCGGCGCCGGCGCGCTGCGGGGAGAACGTGCCTCGCACCGGGACGGAATGGGTGCGAGACGCTTG
>JAEWYL010000082.1 GCA_023395675.1 Chloroflexota bacterium
GGGGGGGTCCGGGGGGGGGGGGGGGGGGGGGGGGCGGGGGGGGCGCCGCGGGGGGGGGTTGGAGGGGGCGCCGCGGCAGGCGGCGCGGTAGGCGGGGGGGGGAGCGGGCTTTCCGAGGCGGGCTCTGTGCCCTCCCCGGGGGTTTCCGGGGAGGGAGCGGGCGAGCCGGAGGCGCCGGGCGGGGCCTGCCCTCCCAGGGCGACCGCCAGCAGCCCCAGGGCCTGGGCCTCTCCGGCGTCGCTGCCGGAGGAGAGGGCGCGCTGGGCCTGCGCGGAGAGGGCGGCCGCCGGGTCCGGGTCGTTCAGGAGCTGCAGGCGGGCCTGCGCCCGCACCAGGTCCGGGTTGGCCTGGTAGGCGGAGGCGATGAGCGCCCGGTACTGGTCCTTCGCCTGCGGGGCGAGCATGGAGGGGGAGGTCTCGGTGTACTGGAGCGGGCGCACGCGCCAGGCGTAGACCAGCCCCAGGATGACGCCCAGCACCAGCCCGGTGAGCAGGTACCAGTTGCCGCGCTCCTCGTTCACGGGGTTCCCTCCGGGCGAGAGGGGGCGTTACCGGCCGGGGCCTCCGCGCCGCCCGGCAGCAGGGCCGCGCTCAGGGCGCGGATACGGTCCAGGTCCTCGCGGCTGTAGCCCTGGTTCTCGGCAAAGACCAGGGCGCGGGTCACGCTCTCCAGGGGCGGCTCTCCGAGCGCCTCTAGGCGGGAGGCCGCGGCCTGCAGGTCCCGCTCCTGGCTGTAGATCTCGGACACCATGAGCACGTAATCGGCCCGGTAGTCAATGCGCAGGCTGTCGGGGTTGGCCTGCGCATCCCTGGCAGGGCTGACCCTCCAACCGTAAAACAATCCCAGGGCTGCTCCCAGGGCGATGGCGATTAAGAAACGGATCCAGCGGGACATGGCGAGGGTTATTGTGCCATAAGGGGGCGATTACGTAAAGCGAGAGTTCCGGAGCGGGGCGGGGAGCCGCGCAGGAGGCGCGCAGGGGCGCGCGGCTCCCTCCCCGGGCCTGTTTCTGGCCCGGGGAGGGGCGTTTTCTTCAGCCAGCGGCCGCCGGGATCAGTAGCGGCCCAGGAGCTTTTTGAGGGCCCCCAGCAGCAGGGTGATGTTCTCCAGCCGGCTGCTGAAGCCCATCAGGCCGATGCGCCAGATGCGCCCTTTGAGGGGGCCGAAGCCGCCGGCGATCTCGATATTGTACTCTTCCAGCAGGCAGCGGCGGACGCCGGCCTCGTCCACGCCGGGGCCGAGCTGCGGGGTGGTGAGGGTGGTCAGGCGGTGCGGCAGGGGCACCAGGGGCGGCAGGTCGAGGGCCTCCAGGCCGCGCCAGAGGTCCATGGCGTTGCGGCGGTGGCGGGCAAAGCGGGCCTCCAGCCCCTCTTCCATGACGATGCGCAGCGCTTCGCGCAGGGCGTACACCATGCTGATGGGGGCGGTGTGGTGGTAGGTGCGCTCGCTGCCCCAGTATTTCTCCAGCGTGCTCAGGTCCAGGTACCAGTTGGGCACGGGGGTCTTGCGTTTGTGCAGGGCCTCGCGGGCGCGGGGCGAGATGGTGAGCGGGGCCAGCCCGGGCGGGGCCGAGAGGCATTTCTGGGTCCCGCTGTAGGCCACGTCCACATCCCAGGCGTCAATCTGCACCGGGAGACCCCCGAGCGAGGTGACCGTGTCCAGCACGACCAGGGCCCCGCTGCGGTGGGCGGAGGCGGCAATCTCGGCTACGCCCGGCTGCTCGGCGCCGGTGGAGGTCTCGGCGTGCACCAGCGCCACCAGCTTGTAGTTTCTGCCGCGCAGGGCCCGCTCGAATTCCTCCGGCTCGAAGACCTCGCCCCAGGGGCGCTCCAGGCGGTCCACCCGGGCGCCGTAGCGCCCCGCCATATCCACCAGGCGCTCTCCGAAGTAGCCCATCACGCCCACCAGCACCCGGTCCCCCGGTTCGATGAAGTTGCACAGGGCGGCCTCCATCCCGGCGCTGCCCGTCCCCGAGACCGGGATGGTCAGCTCGTTGTGGGTCTGGAACACGTGGCGCAGCATGGACTGCACTTCGTTCATCAGGGCCAGGAACTGGGGGTCCAGGTGGCCCACCAGGGGGGTAGCCATGGCGCGCAGCACGCGCGGGTGCACCATGCTCGGCCCGGGTCCCAGCAGGATGCGCGGGGAGGTGTTGAGATCGGCAGTCGTTTTCATCTCCAAAAATTTGTAATCCATTTTGAATCTCCTGATGGCGTTCTCTTGAACACTCAGACTGCACCGGATTAAAGTGAGAGGGGGGACCCGGGCACGGCCGGGCGAGGATGAAACGTCTTTGCCGTCTTAAGCAGTGTACATGGATTGCGGCACAATTTCAATTCGATAAAAATCACTTCTTCCAGGTGCTATGTGGCGTAATCGCCCCACGTTTAAGCATGGGCGTTCAGCCCACCCCGCTCCTGATCCCCAGAGCCGGGGAGAAGCATTTTTCCCCGGGTGATTTTATTAGAGAATCTTTGCGAATCTTTGAATTAACATAGATTCGTGCCTCGATTCGCTTGCTCAGGTATAAGGAGTCTTGTAAAATAATGATAAGTACATTAATCCAAAAAACTTGCGTGAACCCGGCCTTAAACCAGGTCAGCCCAATGTTTGAGGGGAGGAAGCCATCATGGACGTCATTAAGGTATCCGGTAAGTCGCGCACTTCCGCCGTGGCAGGCGCCATTGCCGGGGTTATTCGTGAAAACCAGCGTGCAGAGGTGCAGGCGATTGGCGCCAGCGCGATTAACCAGGCGGTGAAGGCTATGGCGCTGGCGAAGAGCTATCTGGTAGAAGATGGCTTTAATATTATTTTTATCCCGGAGTTTGTTGACGTTGAAATTGACGAAAAGGTGCGCACGGCGATCAAGTTCATTGTCGAGCCCCGCTAAAGCCTCTCTCTCCCCCTCCCCGCTCAATTGATGGTCATTGCCCCAGCCGGGCAATGGCCTTTGTTCCCTTAAGAACCTGTTGGAGTACAGGGGCCGCGGGCGCCGCCTGCGGGCGGTTTCCCGGCTTCCTCTATTGCTTATGCCTGTCTTTCGTTCGCTACCGCTCCGGCTGCTGGTGGGGCCCGTTCTCTGCCTCCTGGCCGGCTGCAGCCCGGCAGGGCCGCCCGCGGGCCTCCCAACCGCCTCCCCAACCAGCGCACCGCTGCGCGCCTCCCCGACATCCACAGCCGCGGCGCCGCCCACAGTCCCGGCCCCGCTCACCCTGGCAGCGGCCACGCCCGGCGCCTCGCCGCTCCCGCTGCTCCAGCCGCCCACGCCCGGCGCCTCGCCGCTCCCGCCGCTCCAGCCGCCCACGCCGGCCCCCACCCTGACGCTCGCCCGCCCACCCTGCTGGGAGCAGGGCGGGCGAAAAGTGGACGGCCTCCTGGAGACCGAACTGCTGCGCCAGCCGCTCGAATACCTGGTTTACCTGCCCCCCTGCTACGACGAGCAGCCCGAACGCCGCTACCCGGTGCTGTACCTGATCCACGGTCAGAGCTACAACCAGGACCAGTGGGACCGCCTGGGGGCGGACGAGGCCATGGACCGGCTGGTCGCCAGCGGAGAGCTGCCGCCCTTCCTGATCGTCATGCCGCGCGACCGGGTGTGGACGCAGCCCTCCGAGGACCCCTTCGGGCAGGCTGTGATCGAGGTCCTGATCCCGCTGGTGGACCGGGTGTACCGCACCCTGCCCGAGCGAACGTACCGGGCCGTGGGCGGGCTCTCGCGCGGCGGGGGCTGGGCGGTGCATTTCGGGCTGAACTACCCGCACCTGTTCGGCGCCCTGGGGGGCCACAGCCCGGCGGTGTTCCACGAGGATACCGGGCGGCTGCGCCTGCTGCTGTCCGAAACGCCGGTCGAGAGCCTGCCGCGCATTTACCTGGATATTGGGGAGCGTGACCGGCCCGAAATCCTGCGCTCGGCCCTCTGGCTGGAGGAGCTGCTGACCGGGCTGAACATCCCCCATTCCTGGCGCCTTTTCACGGGGTATCACGAGGAGGCCTATTGGAGCGCGCACGTGGAGAGCTATCTGCGCTGGTATGCGCAGGAATGGCAAGTTGATTTATAATCTTTGCATGGCCCTATCCATTGAAGAAGTTGAACATATCGCCGCGCTTGCCAGGTTGAAGCTCAGCGCGGAGGAAAAAGAGCGCTACCGGGAGCAGCTTTCGGACATCCTGGAGTACGCGGCCCGGCTGCAGGCCCTGGATACGAGCGGCATCCCCCCGACCTCCAGCGTGCTGCCGCCCCAGAGCGCGCTGCGCGCCGACGCGGCCCGCCCGGGGCTGCCGCTGGAGGGGCTGCTGCGCAACGCGCCGGACAGCGAGGGACGGCAGTTCCGCGTCCCGCCGGTGCTGGACTGAGGCCGGGCGGCAGTCATGGCGGATCTGACCGATCTCACCCTGCTGGAAGCCGGGGAAGGCCTGCGCCGCGGCGAGTTCTCCAGCCGGGACCTGACCCTGGCCTGCCTGCAGCGCATCGAGGCGCTGGACTCGAGGCTGCACGCGTTCCTCACCCTCACGCCGGAGCTGGCGCTGGCCCAGGCCGAGGCGGCCGACCGGCGCCTGGCGGCCTGGCGCAGGGACCGGGAGAACGGTTTGACGCCGGTTACCGGGCTGCCCCTGGCGGTGAAGGATGTGCTCTGCCTGGCCGGCGTGCGCTGCACCTGCGGCTCGCGCATCCTGGAGAATTTTACGCCGCCGCACAGCGCCACCGCCGTGGCGCGCCTGGTGGAGGCCGGGGCGGTCGTCGTGGGGAAGACCAACACCGACGAGTTCGCCATGGGCTCCTCCACCGAGAATTCGGCTTACGGGACCACGCGCAACCCCTGGAACAGCGGGCGGGTCCCGGGCGGGTCCAGCGGGGGCAGCGCCGCCGCCGCGGCGGCCCGGATGGTGCCCGCGGCGCTGGGCAGCGACACCGGCGGCAGCGTGCGCCAGCCGGCCTCCTTCTGCGGGGTGACCGGGCTCAAGCCCACCTACGGGCGGGTCTCGCGCTACGGGCTGGTGGCTTACGGCTCCTCGCTGGACGCGGTGGGGGTGCTGGCCCGCACGGCCGCCGACGCGGCGGCGGTGTATGCGCTCATGGCGGGGCGCGATCCCCTGGACGCCACCAGCGTGGACCTGCCGGTGCAGCCGGTGCGGCTGGAGGGGCACGAGGGCCTGCGCGGGCTGCGGGTGGGCGTGCCGGAGGAGTACTTTGTTGAGGGCATGGCGGCGGAGGTGGAAGCGGCGGTGCGGGCGGCGATCCAGACGCTGGAGGGGCTGGGGGCCGAGGCCCGCCCGGTGCGGCTGCCGCACACGGAGCACGCCCTGCCGGTCTACTATCTGATCGCGCCGGCCGAAGCCTCGGCCAACCTGGCCCGCTACGACGGGGTGCGCTACGGGCCGCGCCAGGAGAACGGGGCCCTGTGGGACGTTTTCCGCAGCACGCGCGGCGAGCTTTTCGGGGCGGAGGTCAAGCGCCGCATCATGCTCGGCACCTATGCCCTTTCGGCCGGCTATTATGAGGCCTATTACGGCCAGGCTCAAAAAGCGCGCACTCTGATCAAAGGGGACTTCGAGCAGGCTTTCAAAGAGGTGGACGTCATCGCCGCCCCGGTGGCCCCCACCACCGCCTTCCGCACCGGCGAGCACGGCGACGACCCGCTGGCGATGTACCTGGAGGATATTTTCACCCTGCCGGCAAACCTGGCGGGCATCCCCGGGCTGGCGTTCCCGGTGGGTTTCGACGAGCAGGGCCTGCCGGTGGGAATGCAGGTGATGGGCCCGCACTTTCAGGAGGAGCGGCTGCTGCAGGTCGCCCACGCTTACCAGGGCGTCACCGGCTGGCATACCCGGAAACCGCCGGAGGCGGGCTGACCAGGCCGCACATTTTCCCCAAAAACAACACGAGTCTTTGCTCAGGAACTTTGCGTGAGAACCACTAAGTAGTCTTCTCGCTGACTAAGGAAGAACTGTTTGATGAGTGATTGTGGGGTGTAGCCCCACAATCACTCATCAAACAACACTCACCAACTTTGCGTGAGAACCACGCAGGTATCTATCCGAAAAATACACAGTGCTTGAGATGGGGGAGCGGGGGAAACGCCGCCCTGCCGGTAAAGCAGGAAGGGCGCAAAAATCGAACCGGTATCTGGCGCCCGGACCGGTTCCGGGTGTGAGCGGGAAACAGGCCGTTGGAGACGCAGGGGGCAGCAGGAGGGTCCATGGCTGAACAGTATCTGGATTTCGATCTCCTCATTGACCGTTCCGGGGACGGATACCGGGCGCGCGTGCTGGACTCTCCGGCGGGCCGGGGGACGGCGGATTTTTCGCTGCCCTTCTCCGCCCTGGAGCTGGAAAATTACCTCCTGCGCATCGGCAGGCCGCGGCGGGGGATGCGCCGGGTGGAGAGCCCGGAGAGCGAGGCCATCAAGACCTTCGGCGGGCGGCTGTTCGAGGCTGTTTTTGACGGCGAAGTGGGGCGCTGCCTGCGCAACAGCCTGGACGAGGCCACCCGGCGGGGCATGGGCCTGAGGCTGCGCCTGCGTTTTGACGACGCCCCCGATCTCATCCACCTTCCCTGGGAATACCTCTACAACCCGGCTGTAAACCGCTTTCTCTCCCTCTCCACGGCCACGCCGGTGGTGCGTTTTCTGGAGCTGCCGGAGGTGATCCAGCCGCTGCCGCTGAAGCCGCCCCTGAACGTGCTGGCGATGTTCTCCAGCCCGGCGGATTACCCCGCCCTGGACGTGGAGCGGGAATGGACGAACCTGAAGGAGGCGCTCGGCGCGCTGGAGGCCGCCGGGCAGGTGCGGCTGGAGCGCCTGGAAAAGCCCGCCCTGGCCGCGCTGCTGCCGCGCATCCGTAAGGAGGAGTTTCATATCTTCCATTTCGTGGGCCACGGCGGGTTTGACCCCCAGGCCCAGGACGGGCTGCTGATCCTGGAGAGCGAGGACGGGCGCAGCCAGACGGTGAGCGGGCAGGTGCTGGGCACCGTGCTGCACGACGAGCGCACCCTGCGCCTGGCGGTGCTGAACGCCTGCGAGGGGGCGCGCACCTCCAGCTCGGACCCCTTCGCGGGGGTGGCGCAGAGCCTGGTGCAGCAGCGCATCCCGGCGGTCATCGCCATGCAGTTCGAGGTCTCCGACGAGGCCGCCATCCTCTTCTCCCGCTCTTTCTACACCTCGCTGGTGGACGGCCTGGGGGTGGATGCCGCCCTGGCGGAGGCCAGACGGGCGATCTACGCCGGGGGCAACTTCAGCGAATGGGGCACGCCGGTGCTGTACACCGGCGCGCCGGACGGGCAGATCTTCAGCATCGAAGCCGCCCCCGCCTCGCAGCCCGCGCCGGCAGCAGAGTCCGCTCCGGCTGCAGAGCCCGCGCCGGCTGCAGAGCCCGCGCCGGCTGCGGAGCAAGCTCCGGTTATGGAGCCGCACTCTCACCTGCCGCACGCGCATACGCCGGAAGGACACGCGCACCCGGCGCCGGTCCCGGGCTCGGGGCCTTCGCCCCTGTCCCGCCTGCCGCGCTGGGCCCTCCCGGCGGCGGGCGCCCTGCTGCTGCTGGTCCTGGCGACGGCGCTGCTTCTCAGCCGGCCCAACCGCAGCCGCGGGATCAGCGCCGCCACGCAGGAGACCGCCACCGCCACCCTGGCCGTCCTGGCGGCCAACCCCACCCAGGACGGGACGGACAGCCCGGGGTTCCTGCCCGAGACCGGGGAGGTGGATGAGATCGCCGCCGGGCCGGCCACCACCGCGACCGGGACTCCAACCGGTACCGCCACGCAGACCCCGCCCCCGGGCGAGACCCCCTCTCCTGAGTCTACCGGCCAGGGAGAGGGCGTGTCAGCCACCCTGGTGTTCCCCGGCCTGACCCTGGAGCCCGAGCCCACCGCCACCCCCAGCCTGACGCCCACCTTCGCGCCGGGCCTGGATATCGCTGCCTCCTGTCTCTCCACCGAGATCTGGAATATTTATCCCCCCAAGAATAAGACCCGGGGCGGCTGCTGGGACCTGGCGGACCGGGGATTCACGGCTGATGGCGGCCTGCTGCAGATCCAGTACCCGCCCGTGGGGGCCAGCGCCTCTAGCTACAGCGACGTGCACGGCATTTACTACCCCATCCCGTCCGAAGGGCAGGTGCAGCTCACGCTGCAGATTGACGAATTCACCGCCTCGGGCAAGGGTGTGCTCTTTATCGGGGTCACGCCCTCCATCCCGGTCTTCGATACCCAGGCCAACCTGCTGCACTTTCAGACCGAGGGACTGCGGCAGCCGGTGGTGCTGAAATACCAGGACCGCTACGTGCGCCAGTCGAACGGCAATTTCTACCTGCTCGAAAAAGGGCGCCGGCACGAGATTGTGTTCGAGCTGGACGGGCGCAGGCTGTCGGTCTGGGTGGATGGCTTCGCTGCAGGTAGCCGTTCCCCGCTGCTGCGCGTCCCCCAGCATTACCTGTGGATCGGCTACCTGCTGGAGGGCCGGGCCGCCTCGCTGTCGCTCCTGGCGCAGATCGGGGAGCTGCGCTGAGCGGTCGAGCACAGAGCATGGATCTGTGATTAGCAAGTTAATCACAGAGCATGGATCTGTGCTTAACAAGTTAAGCACAGAGCATGGATCTGTGCTTAACCTGCCACCGGCGAACGAAGTTGTGATGCAATCCTCGCCCTACTGACCTTCACAAAACTTCCACGCGTGTTTATCATACAGGACAGCCACACCTCGCTCTTTCCCTTCAAAACCTGACCCGGATGGGAGTGTCTCCATGCTACCTTCTCTAACCACGAACCCCGAAGAATTTATTCAATGGGACTGGCAGCGCTATGAGCCGTATTTCCAGGACCTGCTGAGCCGGCCGCTGGACCGGGACAACGTCGGCGAGTGGCTGGCGATGTGGACCCGTTTAGGCGAGCTGGTGATCGAAAGCCACAACCGCCTGCTGCTGGCGGTAAACCTGGACACGACGGACGAGGCCGCGGAGGCGCGTTTCTATGCCTTTCTGGACGGCGTGTTCCTGAAAGCCCAGGCCGCCGACCAGAAATTGAAGGAGAAGCTGCTGGACAGCGAGCTGGTCCCCGAGGGGTTCCAAAACCCGCTGCGGCAGATGCGGGCCGAGGCGGAGCTGTTCCGGGAGGAGAACCTGCCGCTGCTCTCGGAGGAGCGGAAGCTCACCTCCCGCTATGACAAGCTCATCGGGGCTCAGACGGTGAACTGGGAGGGTGAGGAGCTCACCCTCACCCAGCTTCGCCCGGTGTACCAGGACCCGGACCGGAAGCGGCGCGAGGGGGCCTGGCGCCTGGCCGCGGGCAGGCAGCTCGCCGACCGGGAGGCGATCAATGAAGTCTGGGCCAGCCTGCTGGAGCTGCGCCTGCGGCTGGCCGACAACGCCGGCCTGCCGGACTACCGCGCCTTCCGCTGGCAGCAGCTGCACCGCCTGGACTACACCCCGGAAGACGCCCGGCAGTTCGGCCGGGCGGTGGAGCAGGTGGTGGTCCCGGCGGCCACGCGCATTTACGCAAAACACCGCCGCCGCCTGGGCGTGGACGCCCTCCGCCCCTGGGACATGGACCGCGACCTCTACCCGGTGCTTCACCCGTCCCTCCCATCCTACGGGAGCGGCCAGGACCTGGAGCGGGTGGCCGGGTCCATCTTCCTGCGCGTGGATCCCTGGCTGGGAGAGTATTTCGGCATCATGCGGCGCGACCAGCTCCTCAACCTTGCCAACCGCAAGGGCAAGGCGCCGGGGGCTTACTGCACCTCGTTCCCCGTCTCAAGGCGCCCGTTTATTTTTATGAACGCGGTGGGGCTTTCGGACGACGTGCGCACCATCCTGCACGAAACCGGGCATGCGTTCCACGTTTTCGAGACCCTCTACCTGCCCTACGTGCAGCAGCGCCACCCGAGCCTGGAGTTCGCCGAGGTGGCCTCCATGTCCATGGAGCTGCTGGCTTATCCCTACCTGTCGGTGGAGAAGGGCGGGTTATACTCCGAGGAGGACGCCGCCCGGGCGCGCATCGAGCACCTGGAGCATATCATCGCTTTCTGGCCCTACATGGCCGTGGTGGATTCCTTCCAGCACTGGGTCTACGAAAATCACCAGGCCGCCATGGACCCGGCGAACTGCGACGCGGCCTGGCTGGACCTGTGGCGGCGCTACATCCCCGGGGTGGACTGGAGCGGCCTGGAGGCCGAGGCGATGACCGGCTGGCACCGCAAGCTGCACATCCACCGCTACCCGTTCTATTACCTGGAATACGGGCTGGCGCAGCTCGGGGCGGTGCAGGTGTGGAGCAACGCCCTGAAAGACCAGGCCGGGGCGGTGTCCGACTACCGCCGGGGTCTGGCGCTGGGCAACACCGTGCCCCTGCCCGAGCTGTTCCGGGCGGCGGGCGGGCGGCTGGCCTTCGACGCGGAGACCCTGGCGGAGGCCGTGCAGTTGATCGAAGGGACCATCGGGGAACTGGAGGCCACCGTCCCCACCCCCTGATGGCCTGTCCGGCCGCCGGTTAGCTGTCGAACACCGGCAGGAAGATCAGGTGCAGTTGGACGTCGCTGTCGCGTAAGAATTCGCCCGAAGCTGCCAGCGCGTAAGGCTGCGGCCCCCGGGGGACGTTGTAGGCGCGCACGATGATCGTGTAGGTCCCGTAGGGGGCGCCGTTCAGCATCAGGCCTTCCACGTTGTTGCAGGCGTCCCACTTTTCATCCCTTAAGCAGCTCTCCGAGGCATATAACCCGGTGTTTCCCTGATAGCGCTTCCCGTCCGGGGCGATGACCTCCAGGTCCAGGTCATTGACCAGGGCCCTGGAGGCCTGGAGAGAGGCGGGGAAATCGGTCCATGCCAGGGTGATGCGCAGGGGCCGCCCGCTGTTCCCGGCCGCCTCCGGCTGCCCCAGCTTCACAGAGAAGCGCGTCTCCTCGCCGGTGCGCAGCCCGTTGGTGCGGTCTTTCAGCCACACAAAGCGCCCGTCGGGCAGGAGGCTGTCGTGCAGGTCCAGGCGGCCCCAACCGCTGACGAAATTGGGCTGCAGGGCGGGCACCTCGGCCTGGTTCTGGTACTGCCCGGGGCTGATGTTGGCCGCGCCGTTGATGAGCAGCGCCTTTAACAGGGCGGCGCTGGGGTCATCCATGCGTTTCTCGAGCCATTCGCGCGCCAGGGCCGCGACGCCGGCCGTCAGGGGGGTGGACATGCTGGTGCCCCCGTTGTACATATAATCGTCGTCGTAAATCCCCCATCCCGAGCCTCGAAAATCCGGGTGGCCCGTACGCAGGGAGATGATATTGGTCCCGGGCGCCACCAGGTCGGGTTTGACGCGCCCGTCCTCGGTCGGGCCGCGGCTGGAGAAAGCCGCCATACCGTTGGGGTTATCGGAGATGTAATCGCCGCTCAGCGGGGGCTGTGGGAAGAAAGTGGGGTTGAAGGTGTACCAGGTAGACTGGCTGTAGCCGCCGCTGCTGCTCAGGCCCTCGCTGGCGCCGACGGTGAGCACATTTTTGGCTGTGCCGGGCGCCACCAGGGAATCCATATCCACAATCCCGTCCGGGAAATCCTGGTCGGACAGGTTTTTACGATCCCTTCCTTCGTTGCCGGCGGCGAACAGGATGAGCAGGTCTTTCATCTCCCAGGCCGCCTGGTCCACCTGCTGGCTGTTGGCGCTGTAGCCGCCGAAGCCGTTGCCCCCGCTGGTGCGCCCGCCCCAGGAGTTGGAATGGATCCTGGCCCCCTCCCGGTAGGCGTTGCGCATCAGCAGGCCGTTATCGTAAGGGATGCCGCTCAACTGCCCGTAGAGGTCCAGGATGGACTGGAAGACCAGGCGGGCCTGCGGGGCGGTCCCGGCATAAGAGCCTGCGTAGGGGTGCGCCTCTTCCGGGTCTCGCGACCGGGCGCCGTTGCCGACCGCCGAGCCGGCAACGTGGGTGCCGTGCCCGTGCGGATCGCTCCAGTCGCAGGGGCTGGGCCGCCCCAGGCAGAAGACTTTCTGGATCTGCCCGGCAAGGTCGGGATGCAGGTCATCCATGTCGCCGGTATCCAGCCCGGTGTCGGCGACGGCGATGACCTGGCCCTCGCCGTAGAGGCCGAGGGCGGGGCGCACCCGGTCCACGCGCAGGATCTCGGCCGCTGCGCCGTTGGTCAGCTGCGGGGGATGATAGGCCTCCACCCAGAGCACGCCCGGGAGGGCGGCCAGGGATGCCGCCCGGGCGGGGTCCAGGTCGACCTGCAGGTAGTGGCTCAGGCCGGTGGAGGCGCGCTCGACCACCCTGCCGCCCAGGGCCTGCACCGCGGCTTCCAGGTCCGGGAGCGAGGCGGCGGGCAGGGCCTGCACCGAGAGCGGCTGCGGCCCGGAGGCGGACCGGAGCGCGCCCGCGCCCAGGTCCGGGGAGAGGCGGTAGGCGGGCAGGTAAGGGCCCACCCAGCGCACGTAGGGGAGCGCCCGCACCCGTTCCACGGCCTCCGCCTCCAGGGAGGCGATAAAGGCGAAATCGGGGACGTAGCCGTAGAGGCGCGCCCCGGCAGCCTCCGCCCCAGCCAGCCAGGCTTCTTCCACCGGGCCGGTGAACTGCAGCAGGTATTCGCCTGCCCCGGGCTGCGCCGCGGCTCCCGCCTCGGGGACCGCCGCCAGGGGATCAAAGCTGCCCGAGCGCAGGTGGATCTGCGGCCCGCCGCCGCCGGGAGCGTCCGCAGCCCGGGCCTCCCAGGAGGAGAGGCTGGAGAAAAGCAGGATCAGTACAAGGAGCCTGGCCCACTGTGCGAAGGTTCTACCCTTAATCATATGACCGCCCTTGGCTTTCTCATGGTCGAAAGCCTTTTTATTAATGTTTGGACTTACGCAGTTGGAAGGGAGCCGGTGGTTGTGCGGCTCCCCCCCGCAAAAACACCTCTTTCTTCCCTGAACTGCATAACTCCTGAATGAGAGAAACCGAGGCATGGGCGGGCGGCGGCCTGGCACGGGCTCTGCCGCCTGCCTGTGCCCCTGTTTTTCATGCTTGAGAAAGCATGGTTACCGTCCCCTGGCAAACTTACCTGCTATTCGCGTGTATAATTTGATTGGACGCCCGCAGCCCGGCGCTTTCCGGCCTGCGGAGTTCTGCTGTCCATTTGATTTTACTAGAAGTTTTCGAAAAAGGGCCTGGCTGGTGGCAGCAAGTGCGCAAATGAGGGTGCGGCAGAGTTACAGGCAGGAAATGCGGCAGCAAAGCCTCCAGGCAGCTTCAAGGCCCGGGACGGGCCCCGGCTGCAGACCTTTTTTCGCGCTTCTGAGCCAGCCGCACCAGTATTCAGCCTTAAAGGGGAAATTGAGATAAAAATGGCAGATACGATGAAGGTAGTCATTCCGATGGCCGGCCTGGGGACCCGGCTGCGCCCGCATACCTGGAGCAAACCGAAACAACTGGTGAGTGTGGCGGGAAAAGCGGTGCTCGACCATGTCCTGGATACGCTGAACACGCTGCCGGACCCTGAAAATTACGAGCTGATCAATATTGTGGGCTATCTGGGCGACCAGATCCAGTGCCACATTGAAGAGAATTACCCGGAGCGCACCTCTCGCTTTGTGATCCAGGAGGACCCGCGCGGGCAGTCGCACGCGCTCTACCTGGCCCGCGAGTACATCCACGGGCCCACCCTGGTGGTTTTCGCCGATACGCTGATTAACCCGGACCTGTCTTTCCTGAATGAGGAGACCTCCGACGCCCTGGCCTGGGTGAAGGCGGTGGAAGACCCGCGCCGCTTTGGGGTCGCGGAAGTGGGGGAGGAGGGCTGGGTAAAGCGGCTGATCGAGAAGCCCCAGGAGATGCACAACAACCTGGCGGTGGTCGGATTTTATTATTTCCGCAAAGGCGAGGACCTGATCGCCGCGATCGAAGAGCAGATGCGCCGGAATCTGCAGCTTAAGGGGGAGTTTTTCCTGGCAGATGCGATTAACCTGATGCTGGAAGGCGGAATGAAGATGCGTACCTGCCCGGTGGACACCTGGCTGGACGCCGGCACCCCCGAGGCCCTGCTGGAGACCAACCGCTATCTCCTCACGCACGAGGACGATAACAGCGCGCAGGTGCAGAGCAGCCCGGGGGTGGTGATCATCCCGCCGGTCTTTATCCATCCCACAGCCGAGATCAAATCCTCGATCATCGGCCCGTACGTCTCGCTGGGATGCGGCTGCAAAGTCGAGCACAGCATCATTGAGGATTCTATTCTGGAAGATGAAGCCCAGGTCAATGGGGTGATCCTGGAGAGCTCTCTCGTGGGCCGCCGAGCCGTGATCCGCCGCCGGGCGGGGATCGTGAACGCGGGTGACAATACCGAAGTGACCCTATAAGGAGACCAGAATTGAACAGCCAGTATCTCGCCAGGCGCGTTGCCGGTTTGAAGCCATCCGGCATCCGCAAGTTTTTCGACATCGTCGCCACCATGCAAGATGTGATTTCATTGGGCATTGGCGAGCCGGACTTCACCACTCCGGAACCGATCCTCCAGGCCGGGATCTGCTCCCTCCAGACCGGCGAGACGCATTACACTTCCAATTCGGGGATCCTGGAGCTGCGCCGGGCCCTGGCTGCTCAACTGCAGCGCCTGTACGGGGTGCAGTACGACCCGGTGAACGAGATGGTCATCACGGTCGGCGTATCGGAGGCGCTCTATCTGGCGCTGACCGCCGTCCTGAACCCCGGCGATGAGGTGATCATCCCCACCCCGTGTTTTGTCTCCTACCAGGCGGAGGCTGTCCTGGCGGGGGGGACGCCGGTGGAGGTGCCCACCCGCATGGAGGACGAATTCGTGCTCACGCCCGAGGCGCTGAGGGCCGCCATCACCCCGCGCACCCGGGCCCTGCTGATCAGCTACCCGAGCAACCCGACCGGCGCGACGGCGGCGCGCGAGACTCTGATGGAGATCGCCCACATTGCCGAGGAGCACGATCTGGTGGTGATCTCCGACGAGGTCTACGACCAGCTGGTGTACGGACGCCCGCACGTGTGCTTCGCCTCGCTGCCGGGGATGCAGTCGCGCACCCTGCTGCTGGGCGGCTTCTCCAAGAACTACGCCATGACCGGCTGGCGCATCGGCTACGCCGCCGGCCCGGCGGGGCTCATCCAGGGCCTGCTGCGCATCCACCAGTACACGATCATGTCGGCCCCCACCACCGCCCAGGCCGCCGCGCTGCAGGCGGTGCTGCACGGGGAAGCGCACGTGGAGCAGATGCGCCAGGAATACGACCGGCGCAGGAGGCTGATCGTTTCGGGGATGAACCAGCTCGGGCTGCCCACCTTCGAGCCGCACGGCGCTTTCTACGCCTTCCCGAAGGTGGCG
>JAEWYL010000147.1 GCA_023395675.1 Chloroflexota bacterium
GATCCATGTCGAAACTGCACGAACTCGCTCAACTGGGCCAGTCGGTCTGGTTGGATTATATCCGCCGCGCGTTTATCTCCACCGGAGAGCTGCAGAAGCTGGTTGACCTGGGGCTGCGCGGCCTGACCTCAAACCCCTCCATCTTCGAGAAGGCCATCACCGGCAGCACGGACTACGCCGCCGACCTGGAGCGCCTGCGGCGCGAGGGGAAGAGCATCGAGGAGATTTACGAGGCCCTGGTGGTGGACGATATCCGCGCCTCGGCCGACCTGCTGCGCCCGGTGTACGACGCCACCGGCGGGGACGACGGCTACGTCAGCCTGGAGGTCAGCCCGACCCTGGCGCGGGATACGGAGGCCACCCTGGCGGAGGCGCAGCGGCTGTGGTCGCTGGTCGGCAGGCCGAACCTGATGATCAAGATTCCCGCCACGCGCGAGGGCCTGCCCGCCATCACCCGCGCCCTGATGGCGGGGATCAACGTCAACGTGACCCTGATCTTCTCGCTGGAGCGCTACGCGGAGGTGATCGAGGCCTATCTGGCGGGCCTGGAGGAGCGCGTGAAGGTGGACCTGCCGGTGGAGGGGCTGGCCTCGGTGGCCTCCTTTTTCGTCTCGCGGGTGGACACCAAGGTGGACGGCCGCCTGGAGGCGCTCATCGCGGCCGGGGGCCCGGAGGCCGGGCAGGCGCGCGGCCTGCTGGGGCGGGCCGCGGTCGCCAACGCCAGGCTGGCTTACGACCGCTTCTGCCAGGTCTTCGAGGGGCCGCGCTTCGCCGGGCTGCGCGCCCGCGGGGCGCGGGTCCAGCGCCCGCTGTGGGCCTCCACCAGCACCAAGAACCCGGCCTATTCGGACATCAAGTACGTGCAGGAGCTGATCGGCCCGCACACGGTCAACACCCTGCCCCTGGAGACCATCGAAGCCTTCCTGGACCACGGCGAAGTGCGCTCCACGCTGGAGGAAGACCTGGAAGGCGCCCGCGCCGCCCTGCAGGGGCTGGAGGGGCTGGGGATCTCCATGGAGCAGGTGACCGGCGAGCTGGAGGCGGAGGGGGTGGATGCCTTCGCCGCCTCCTTCGAGAAGCTGATGCAGGGCTTGACCGGGGCAGGCTCCGCGCCGGAGCGCCCCGCCCCGGCCGCCGGGGGCGGGCACGCCCCCGCCCGCCCCGCGCCCGGTTATGCGGTGGAGGCCGCCGCCAGCATTGACACCTCCGTGAGCCAGGTGCTGGCCGAGATCGCGGCCCAAAACGTGGTCAAGCGCATCTGGGACCTGGATTACACCCTCTGGAAGCCGGAGCCGGCCGAGATCACCAACCGCCTGGGCTGGCTGCGCAGCCCGGAGGATATGCGCCCGCACCTGGAGGCGATCGAGGCCTTCGCCCGGGAGGCGCGCTCCGACGCCTTTACGCACGTCCTGCTGCTCGGCATGGGCGGCTCCAGCCTCGCCCCCGAGCTCTTCGCCCGCACCTTCACCGGCCCCCTGCTCCCGCGCGGGGGCCTGCAGGTGGAGGTGCTCGACAGCACCCACCCCGAGGCGGTGGCCGAGGCCGCCCGCCGCCTGGACCCCTTCACCACCCTGTACATCGTCTCCACCAAGTCCGGCGGCACCGAGGAGACCCTCTCCTTCTTCAAAACCTTCTACAACCGGGCGATGAAAGCGGTGGGCCGCGACGAGGCCGGCGCGCACTTCGCCGCCATCACCGACCCGGGCAGCAAGCTGGTGGACCTGGCGGGGCAGTACGGCTTCCGGGAGATCTTCCTGAACGACCCCAACATCGGCGGGCGCTATTCGGCCCTGTCCTTCTTCGGCCTGGTCCCCGCGGCCCTGACCGGGGTGGACCTGCGCCGCCTGCTGGACCGCGCCTCCGCCATGGCGGCCGCCTGCCGGCCCGACCGCCCGGCCCAGGAGAACCCCGCCGCCCGCCTGGGCGCGCTGGTGGCGCAGGCCGCCCGCTCCGGGCGAGATAAGCTGAGCTTTATCCTGCCCGCCTCCCTCGCCGCCTTCGGCGACTGGGTGGAGCAGCTCATCGCCGAGAGCACCGGGAAGGAGGGGAAGGGCGTCCTGCCGGTGGTCGGCGAGCCGCCCGCCCCGCCCTCCGACTTCGGCCCCGACCGCCTCTTCGTGCACCTGCGCCTGGAGGGCGACGCCTCCCAGGACGAGGCGGCGGCGCAGCTCGAGCGGGAAGGGCACCCGGTCATCCGCCTGCGCCTGGCGGACGCCTACGACCTCGGCGGGCAGTTCTTCCTGTGGGAGCTGGCGACCGCCGTGGTCGGCTACCTGCTGGAGATCAACCCCTTCGACCAGCCGGACGTGGAGTCGGCCAAGCGCGCCGCGCGCGAGATGATGTCCGCCTACCGCGAGCGCGGCGCCCTGCCCGCCGGCGCGCCCGACCTGCAGGCCGGGGGCGTGGGCGTCTACTACCCGCCGCAGGGCCTGCCGCGGGAGGCCTCCACGCCCGGGGAGGCGCTCCGGGCGGCCCTGGAGGACCTGCAGCGCGGGGACTATATCGCCCTGCAGGCTTTCCTGAACCCGGCGCCCGAGGCCGCCGCGGCGCTGGAAGCGCTGCGCCTGAAGCTGCGCAGCCGCTACAAGGCCGCCGTGACCCTGGGCTACGGGCCGCGCTTCCTGCACTCCACCGGGCAGCTCCACAAGGGCGACGCCGGGCGCGGCCTCTTCCTGCAGTTCACCGCCGACCCCGCTCGGGACGTCCCCATCCCCGACCAGGCCGGGGACGAGACGGCTTCGGTCACCTTCGGGGCCCTGCTGCTGGCGCAGGCGCTGGGCGACCGCCAGGCGCTGATCCAGGCGGGGCGCAGGGCGCTGCGCTTCCACCTGGGCCCGGACCCGGTCGCGGGCCTGCAGGCGCTGGCGCAGGCGCTGGAATAACCCCTGCAGGGCGCCCTGGACCGCCGCGGCCAGCCCGCAGGCGGCAGGCCGGGGCAGGCGCAAAACGGCAGGCAACAGGTTCACAATCTCTCTCCTGACCATAAGCAGCAGATCCGGGGCCGGGCGGTTTCGCCCGGCCTCACAGTTCCTCCCACAGGCGGTAGGCGGCGCGCCGGCAGGTCTCGCAGCGGCAGCCCTGCAGGTGGCCCTGGGGGTTGAGGGCCGGGGGCGGCGCGCCGGACTCGAGCACCACCAGCAGCAGGCCGGCGTGGGCCGCCAGGCTCTGGCCGCGCCGCCGGAGCTGGTCTTCCAGCAGGCGGGCGTGGGCGGCGATGTACTCGGGGGTGAGCCCCTCCCGGGCGGCCAGGGCGCGCGTGCGCCGGTTGGGCAGCAGCCCGAAAGCGGCCAGGGCGCGCAGGTTGCGCTCCAG
>JAEWYL010000174.1 GCA_023395675.1 Chloroflexota bacterium
AACACCCCGGTGGGCGGGGGGGGCCCCGGCCGCCGGGCCCCACACCCATCCAACTTATGCCATTATTTCGAGTTCACGCGTCAGATCTATTGATGTTAATCACCATTCTACCCCTGTGTAGATTTTACTCCAAAACTGAGCTGAGTTCTCTCACCGGGCTGCACCGGGTAGACGAAAAGTTCGTAAAGGGGGTGATTTGGGCGTGGAAAGCCACCCCAAATAACCCCTTTTTTTGCAACTTTAGAGTGCTCTTGAAGCGCCTTACTCTCCATCATCAAACGGAAAAATGCCTCTTGACATTCTCAAAATTGAGAATATAATTATTTTAGATTATCAAGAATGAGAATATAGACATGAACACCTCACGCATCGACTTAATCCTGCATCCTGCCCGGCTGCGCATCCTGATGGCGCTCGCGGGCAGGGAACTGACGCCCCAGGCGCTGGCGGAGATCCTGAAAGATATCCCCCAGGCCAGCCTCTACCGGCACCTCAACCGGCTGGTAAAAGCGGGCATCCTGCGCGTGGTCTCCGAGCGCCCGGTGCGCGGCACGGTAGAGAAAGTATACGCCCTGGACCAGGCGCAGAGCTACCTGACTGAAGCGGATATGGCCGGCCTGAGCAAGGACGACCATATCCGCTACTTCGTGGCCTTTGTCGCCAGCCTGCTGAGCGATTTTCAACGTTATCTGGATACCGTTGAGCGGGTGAACATGGCCGCAGATGCGGTAGGCTACCACAAACACATCGTCGAGCTCAGCGACGAGGAGGTGGAGCGCCTGGGGAAAGCGCTGCAAAACGCCTTTCGGGAGGCGAGGGTGGACGAACCCTCCTCCCCTCGCCGCCGCCGGGTTTTCAGCACCACCCTGATGCCTTATATCGAAAATGAGGAGAATCCTGATGTTCGCTAATTTCCCCTGGACCGAATTTTTAATTATCTGGGGATTGGGGATGCTCGGAACCGTACTGGTGATCCCCTATTCCCTGGCGCTCAGCCGGGAGCGGCAGCCGCAGTCCAGCCTGCCCCTGCCGGCGCTGCTGGCCCTCAGCCTGCTCCAGAACGGGGTGATTCTGGGGCTGGCCGTAGGGCTCGGGCTGGTGGCCGCCCGCGCAACCGGGCTGGGAGCACCGTTCATCTCCGCCTGGGCAGCGGGCCGCTCCGCCCTGGCGGGCCTGGCAGACCTGCTGCCTCTCGCTGTCGGGGCGGGCCTGCTCGTGGGCGCCCTGCTGGTCGCCCTGGAGCTGGCGGTATTCCTTCCTCACCTGCCGGAAAAACTGCGGCAGATGAACCCGCAGACGGGTCCATTCAACGGCTTCCTGGCCTCCTTCTACGGCGCATTTACGGAGGAGATCCTGACGCGGCTCTTTCTGTTCTCAGGCGCCGCCTGGCTGCTGGGCCTGTTCTGGCAGGCGCCCGGCGGGCAGCCCGCCGCCGGCGCCTTCTGGAGCGCGAACCTGCTGGCCGCCCTGCTCTTTGGGCTCTCGCACCTGCCCGCCACCGCCGCCGTGACTCCATTGACCCCGCTGGTGGTCACCCGGGCCCTGGTCTTGAACGGGTTCGCAGGGTTGGTCTTCGGCCTGGTCTACTGGAGATTCGGCCTGGAGGCCGCCATGGTAGCGCACTTCAGCGCAGACATCGTCCTGCACGTGATCACCCCGTTCGTCTATCAACGCAGGGCCGCCGCCCGGGTTTTGAACGGCCCGCCCGCCATGGAGTGACCCCTCAGGTTCTATCCGAAAGATGTACGGTTGTTGTGGTGGGGGCTGCGCCCCCATCACAACAACAAAAAAAGGACAGGTTCTTACCGGAGAAAACAACATGCTTACCGAAACCACAGTTATGCCTGCTTCACGCTTCAACCTGCGCCAGGTAGGGGCTTTTATCGCCCTGACCTTCGGTCTGACCTGGCTGCTGGACGCTGTCCTGTGGCTGACCACCGGCTACGGCAGCGGGCTCTCGGCCCTGCTCTTTCTGCAGGCCCAAATGCTGCTCCCAGCTTTTTCCGCCATTCTTCTGGGCCTGTTCTTCTTCCGGGACAGCCCGATCTACTTCCGCACCTACCGGGAGAGGCCGCGCTGGTTCCTGTACTTCTTCCTGGTTTACACGCTCGTCTACCTGGCCCTGGCGGCGCTGTCCATCCCGGCTTCGAACGAGGCGCGAGCGGCTTTCAGCGCCATCTCCAGCTCGCTGACCCTTCTCGCCCTGCTGGTGCTTTTGGCCGCGCGCGGCTTCAGCAGCGCAGAAGCCTTCGCCCGGGCGAATATGAGCGGCGGGCGCTTTCGGGACTGGGTGCTGTGGGGGCTGGCTTTCGTGCTCTTCTACGCCCTGCAGACCGGTCTCAATGCCCTGTTTCGCCTGGGGCAGCCGGTGGATGCAGCCGCGCTGCTGCTCCAGGCCGGCGTGACGGGCATTCCCTCCAACCTGCTCCTGCCGCTTCTGGGGGTCCAGACCATCCTGGTCGGCTCGCTCATCGGTCTGCCGCTCGGGTTTGGCGAGGAATACGGCTGGCGGGGCTACCTGCAGTCCGAGCTGGTCAAAATCGGGAAAAAGCGCGGCATCCTGATCCTGGGCCTGATCTGGTCCGCCTGGCACTACCCGGTGATTCTTATGGGGCATAATTATCCCGGCTACCCGCTGGAGGGCGTCGTCCTCATGACCGGCTACACCACCCTGCTGGCCTTCGTGCTGGGCTACGTGGTGCTCAAGACCGGCAGCGTCTGGCTGGCAGCCTTCCTGCACGCCCTGAACAACCAGACCTACGCCTTCTTCGCCTCGGTGGTCTATGCCCCTTCCAACCCGATCTTCTCCTTCGGCCCCGGGCTGTTTGGCATCCTCACCCTGGCGCTGGTGGTGCTGCTGATCCTGAGAGATCCCATTTGGAAAGATGATTAACGAAAACAGGGCGCACACGAGACGTGTGCCCCCTGTTTTATTTAATCCTAGCGCCGGATCATGCCGCCCAGGCTGCTGTGGATCTTGACGAAGTCGCCGGAGACCGAGTGGATCTGGTCGGCGCCTATGTAGCGGTCCTGCCCCAGCAGCTGGTCCCCCTGCACCCGGATAAAGCCCGACTGCGACAGGCGGCTGCGCATATCGCCGGCGATCTCATCCACCGGGTTAAAAACGTCTTCCAGCGCCGCGAACAGGCCCTCGTCCTCAGGGGTGTTCATCGCCACGCCCTCCCCCAGCTCCCGGTCGGGCCGGCGCCCGGTATCCGGGAGCATGGCGTCCCCCTGGTGCACGTATTCCACCACGCCCACCTCCCGGTTGCTGATATCAACCACCTTCATCCCGGGACGGATGGTTCTCAAGACATCTGCATCATCCTGTGAACCGGACCGGTTTTGAACCATCGTTACCTCCTTTTTCTTCACTCCTGATAATCAGGCACATGCTCCAATACCTTTGCCTCCACCGCCAGGCGCACCTCATTTCCGGTGACCGTCTGCAGCCAGAGGGCCGGGATGCGCTTACGCGTCTTCTGGAGCAGGCCCTTCGAAACGACAATATGCTCCACCTGGCCTCCGTCCGCTTGAAATTGGATCCCCTCCACCCGGCCCACCTCCTGATCGTCGGATGAGATCACCGCCGCGCCCTCTTTAAGGGCGATGGAATCGCCCAGGGTGGTATCCGGGCTGCCGGAATGCGCCGGGGTCTCGTTGTAGCGGACATCGTCAATGACCGGCGCCACCGCGGTGTTCAGCGCCGGCGGGTACCAGTAAACCATGGGCACGTAGCCGGTATTGACGGTGGCGTCATAGGGGACCGCGTCGGTCGGGACGAAGTACTGCTCCTCGTAATCGGGCAAACCATCCAGGTCTCCGGCCCCCTGCCGCAGGATCACCTTTTCCTCCCCGGTCTCCGCCAGCCACTCCACCGGCAGGATTTTATCTCTGCGCAAGATCAGCCCCTTGCGCACCACCAGATGGGTGACAGCCCGGGTGCGGGGGTTAATCGCCACCCGGTCAATGCTGCCGACCCTGTCTCCCCCGGCTGTGTAAACCTCTGCGCCTTGCTTAATCTGCATCCTCTGCCTCCTCATTGAGCAGCCTGTCCCTTCACGCACCTGACGCCCCCCATCACAACAACATAACACTTGGGGACAGGTACTTACGGTCTTCTATAAGCCGCCGGATCGGATCACTTCTCAACCAGCGCCTTCAGAGCCTGGAAGTCCTGCACCAGCACCTCCCGCTGGCCCTGGTTATAAAGCGCAACCGCCGGGTGGAAAAGCGGGACGACGATCACCTCCCCGTAAGACGCGCCGGCCTTTAGCGGCTGCCCGTGCAGCTTGCTGATCTTCCCTCCCTTTTCGGGCATATCCAGCAGTTCGAACACGAAATCCATGGCGAATCTCCCCAGGGTCGCAATCACGCGCGGCTGGATCAATTCGAGCTGCTTCACCAAAAATGGAGCGTACAGGCGGATCTCGTCGGGTTTCGGGTCGCGGTTCTCCGGTGGGCGGTCCTTAACCACGTTGGTAATGTAAACCAGCTCCCGCCGCAGCCCGATACCCTCCAGCAGCTCGTCCAGGAACCTGCCCGAAGCCCCCACGAAAGGCCTGCCCGTGCGGGCTTCCCGCTCACCCGGCGCTTCACCGATGAAGAGCAGCGCCGCGCGCGGATTGCCCTCGCCAAAAACAACCTGGTAGCCCTGCTCTTTGCGGTAGCCATACAGCGGCGACTGCTCCAGGTCCTCCACGGCGCGGGCCAGCTCCCTGAGACGAGCGCCGGTCGCATCCTCTCCAGAGTCCGGTTCTTCCATAGCTGCTTATACACCTGTGGGGAAGGTCTCGGGCGCTTCTCCCTGCTCCCAGCCGGCGGTGATCTCCAGCGGCTCCAGCGCCCGGGTCTCGTCGAAATGGATGACCGCATTAAACTGTTCCATCAGGCGGGCGGTAAAATAATGGCTCAGGCGCTCCGTCTCCGGGCGGTAAACGACCCCGATGGCTCGTTCGAGCTTCTCCCGGTTCAGGTCGGCCAGGGCATCGTGGCTGGAATCCAGGAGCAGCAGAAAAGCGGGGGTCTGCAGGGCATGAAAGAGCCATTCGAAGCTTCCGGCTAGGGCGGGGCGCACCCGCTTGCGCTCCGGCGGGCGGTTCCAATCGGAGGCAGCGGTCACCGTGCCGGAATAGGTGGTGAAACCCACGAGCACAGCCCCGGACCCCCAGCGCTGGCGCACGAGCTGGCCCAGGTTGTGCTCGCCCCGGCGCGCCATCTCGGTGGCGCGCGCATCCCCCAAATGGGAGTTGTGGGCCCAGACCACCACCTTCGTAGGCCGTCCCTGCCGCTCCAGATGGGCTGTAAGTGCCTCCAGAGACTGCAGCATGTGGCTGTCCCGCATATTCCAGGAGGACACGTCCCCCTGAAACATGGCGCGGTAATACTCCTCCGCGTTCTGGGCCACCCGGGCGTTCTGCTCGGCGAAGAAATATTCGTCCTCAGCCACAAATCCGTCCCGGTGCAGGTATTCAAAGGCCTTCTGCCGCAGCTCGACGAGCTGCGCCACCACCTCGTTTTCGCAGGTCTCCCCCAGGTCAAAGCTGGCCGCGTAGCCGTAAGCAGCCGGGTCCTCGCCGAAGTGCTCGAAGCAGGCGTAGCGGTAGCGCGCCCGCTCGGCTGCTTTGGGATCCACTTTTTCCAGGTAGCGCACCACCGCTTCGGTGGAGGCCTGCAGGCTGTACAGGTCCAGCCCGTAAAAGCCGGCCCGCTGCGCCGGGTCCGGAATGCGAGCGTTATGAGCGCGCAGCCAGTCAGCGAATTCCTCCACCACGGTGTTGCGCCACATCCAGGTGGGGAAGCGAGAAAAATCGCCCAGCGCCTCCCGGGCCGAAGCGTCGCTCTCGCCCCCCCGGACAAACCGGTTCACCCGGTAGGCGTCCGGCCAATCGGCCTCGACCGCCACGGCTGAAAAGCCCTTTTCACGGATCAGCCGGCGGGTGATCTCCGCCCGGGCGGCGTAAAACTCGTGCGTGCCGTGTGTGGCCTCGCCCAGAAGCACAAAGCGGGCGTCGCCAATGCGCTGAAACAGGGGCTCCCATTCCCAACCCTCGCCCCGAACCGGGTGCAGGTATTTTTTGATCCGGCTGGTGGTGTACTGCCCTTCATCCCCCATCATCTTTTCCTGGCCGTCCACGCTTGCTTCTGCCTCCTCATCCTTTCAGAATTTCTTCCCACTATAAAAGTGGGGCGGGGCAAGCGCAATACGGGATATCCCTATCCACGGGTAGGAATAACCCCTATGAGGGCGGCCGGGCGTATATAGAAGGATGTGGGGGTCGAGGTAAGCTCGACCCCCACATCCTTCATCAGACTGTCACTATCAGGAGAGAATTTCAGATGTCCCGCAGCCGGGGGTTGAGGATGCGCTCCAGCGAGAAGCCGACCATCAGGAACGCGAACCCGATCGCCAGCAGGATACCGGCCGGCTCCAGCACCCAGTGGTAGGCCCCATTCAGACCGCCGTTCTCCAGGCCCTCCTGAAGCACTTTGCCGAGGGTGGGTAAAACCGGGTCCGACATCTTCAGATAGGCCAGGGTCACTTCCAGGAAGACGAAGGTCGGCACGAGCATGACGAGCTGCGGCACCAGCACAGGGGCGATGCGCGGCGTCAGGTAGCGGAAGATGATGCGCCAGTTTCCGGCGCCGTAGGTCTGGGCGGCCTCGATGTAAGGCGCGCTGCGCAGCTGGAGGAAGGTAGAGCGGTAGGTCTTGATCCCGCTGCCGAAGATATTGAGCAGGATCGCCGCTCCCAAGATCACCCAAAAGCTCTTTGAATAGTGGTTATGAATGATCAGCAGGAGCGGGAATGCAGGCAGGATAATGTTGACCTCGGTGATGCGCTGGATCAGCCCATCCACCCAGCCCCCGTACCAGGCCCCAATGGCGGCGATCAGCATGGTGGTCAGGGTGGTGCCAACCGCACCCAGCAAACCTACCCCCAGGGCGAAGGGGACGCCCCAGAGCAGGCCCAGGCCCAGGTCTCTGCGGTAGACATCGGTCCCCGCCCAGCCGTGCACCTGGCCCATGATCTCCAGCTCGGCGTTGAGATCCGAGCCGGCCTCAAAAGTGTAAGCGGAGATGCGCAGCTCATACCGGCCCGGCAGGGCGAGGTTTCCATCAGAGTCCGGGTCGAGAAACAGGCCAATCTCCGGAGCGAGGTCTCCCAGCACCCGTCTCAGACCCCCGTCCCGGGTGAAATTCACGCCGGCCTCCCGCGGGACGGTGAAATCGCCCAATTCGATCTCCCGTCCATCCGGCGTTAACCAGGTCACCGCCGCGTAAGGATACTTCCGTGCGAACTCAGGCGCCAGCCGCAGAGAGAACGACTGCGGCAGGCCGCGATAGGGGTATTCGACCGGAAAGGAAATGTTAATCTGGGAGACCTCATCGTCCACCGCTTGAACCTCTTTAATCGCCGGGGACGAGCGGCTGTCCATGAAGATGCTCTCCGGCAGGTCGTTCTTGCGGAAGAAATTCACCCAGACGGGAGCGGCCTGCTTCGGGTTGTCCAGCCAGATGGGATTTTCTCTGTCCCACATCTGGAGCGCCTCCCTCAAGGGCATTGCGAAGGGTACATAAATGGATACCCCCAGGAAAACAAGGATAATCGCCAGCCCGAAGAGAGCGGAGGGCGCGCCGGCAAGCTCTCGCACAGGCTGCGTCCAGCGCCGGAAAACATCCCTCCAGGGCTCCCGGTGGATCGGCCCGGAACCGGACAGGCCCGGGGCTTTACCGGTATTCGCTTCCTGAAGCTGCTTCCTGGCGGCTGGCGGCGCTGCCGGCCGGGACCTTTCGCCCCCGGCGCTCATCCAATCTCGGAACCAGGAGAGCCCCTTTTGTTTCTTTCCGGAAACCGCCTTATCCAGCCGGCTCTCCGTCCCCACTTTTACCCGCGGGTCGAGCAGGGCATAGAGGATATCCAGCAGGAACACCGTAGCCGCCATCAGATAGGCGAAGATCACCACCAGACCGATGATCAGCGGCATATCATTGAGGCGGATGACGTTGTAGTAAAGCTGCCCTACCCCAGCCACGCTGAAGAACAGTTCAATGATGATGGCCTCCTGCCAGATGCCCACCATCAGCATCGCGAAGCTGGTAACGAAGCTGGGCAGGGCAGGCCGCAGGATATAGCGCTTTTCGATCAGTTTTTCCGGCAGGCCCTTGGCTCGGGCCAGGTCAATATAGTCCTCCCCGGCGAAGATCAGGAAAAAGGAGCGCCAGGTGTAAACGCTCAGGAAGAACTTGCTGATAAAGATTGCCAGGATCGGCGGGCCGAGGTGCTTGATCAGTACCGGCAGGAACGACCAGGAAAACTCATCCGGCCAGGTATCCAAACGCCCCCCGATGAAGATATGGAACACCCGCGCCAGAACGATATTCAGGATGAGGCCGTAGATCCAGGGGGGGACGGCGGACAGCGGCGTGAGAGCGAGGAACAGCTTCTCCAGCCTGCTTCCGTACTTCCGGAAGATCAGCAGCGCCATGGAGATGCTGGTGAAGAAAATCAGGACATTTGCAGTGCCGAACAAAAGCAGGGTGCGCGGAAGCGCGTCGAGGACGATATCGCTCACCTGATAGGTCAGTTTGCTCGAGACGAAGTACGAGGTGCGCTCCGTCTCGCCCAGGTTCAGCGTCAGGCCGTAGAAAACCAGGCGCAGGCTGCGCATCATGTACTCGACCGGCTCCTGGGGTCCGGCGTCCTGGTTGGTGCGGGAATGAATTTTGGGCTCCCCGATCCCGGAGAACCAGCCGCCAATCGTGCCGGGCCGGTCGAACTCCGACTCGATCACCGCGCCCTTATTGGTAACCAGAACGGTCAGGTAAACGCTGATGACCACCACGAACAGTAGAGAGACCGCCCGAAAAAGAGAGTATTTTGCGACGCGAGCCAGCAGACTCGTGCCTCGCGGCTTGTTATCCTGAGTTTCGGTTTGAGTGTTTAGTGAGCCAGCCAGTTCAGCCATGTTCCAAAATACCCCACAAATTTACTGATTCTCCAGACCGGTAGCCGAGCAAAGAGAACAAATGACCGGCGGGGTACTGCCGCGCGGCGCGCCGCAGTACCTTTATAAGATTGGTGTTTTACAGCAGAGGTGTTTCAAAAGACAACTACGCAGCCCTGTGCGGAAAAGCCCGGTTTTGGGTTATATCTATTACGCTTACCAGGGGGATCCGGTTCAACCTTCGGTATTTTTACCCCACCTGCCTGCGGCTGCATTCCGACGATCCTACCACAGTCCGGGGCGTCAGGTTTAGCCAAATCATAACTCTCTAATTGAGATTGGGAATACTGAGGTCCGCGCTGCAGGCGAGAGCCGCCCAGCTTACCCTCTCGGGCTGCCGCTCTTACCCGGACCGGCGGCGAGGAAAGCGCTGCCCCGGAACTTTTCGGGTAAAATCGAGCTGCCGGCAAAGAAAAACAAAGACATGGGTGGTAGATAGCGAAGCTTATCCACGCGCTAGAGGCAGCGAACACGGAACGCGGCCGGTGGGACAGGGCGCTTGCACCCTCCCCTCTTGCCGGGGCGCAGTCCCATAAAATGAGGAATTGGCGGGTTGGTTGTGGGGCTGCGCCTCACAAATCACCCTCTTCACAAACTGATAGTGAACCCTCAGTATTCCGGTAGTTTGCACAGTGACCAGAGAGGGATTGATGGTTGATCCTGAAAGCCTGATTTACCTGCACGGTCTGAACGGCAGCAGCCAGGGTGTGAAATCAACCCTGCTGCGCCGCCTGTTCCCCGGACTCCGGACCCCGGATTTCTCCGGTTCGCTGGATGAGCGCATGGCTTCCCTGAACCCGGTCCTGAGCGCGCGAACGGGCTGGACGATCGTGGGCTCCAGCTTTGGAGGATTGATGGGAGCGCTGTACGCCTGCCGGCAACCCTCCCGGGTGCGAAAACTGGTGCTGCTCGCCCCGGCCCTGATCTGGCCCGATTTCGCCGTCAGCCCTCCCGCCCCGGTCGGGGTTCCGACCGTGATTTATCACGGAACCCGGGACGAACTGGTACCCATCGAGGCGGTGCGGGAGCTGGCCCGGCGCACCTTTCTCAACCTCGAGTTCCACGAGGTGGACGACGACCACGGGTTGTATGAGACGGTGCACCGCCTGGACTGGGCGGCAGTACTGGCTGAAAGCCCGAGCGATTAATCCGGGAAGGTGGGAAAAAATTATGGATACGTCAATGAACCAGGAGCTGGCCTGGGCTCAGGCCCATCTGCCCCGCCTGCGGCGGGCTCTCGCCGCGCTGCCCGACCTGCAGCACATGCGCCTGGCCTGCAGCCTGCATATAGACCTGAAAGTCGGGGCCCTGGTGGAGGGCCTGCTGCAGCGCGGGGCCGGGGTCTTTCTGGTCACCTGCAACGTGGATACGGTGCGGGACGGGGTCGCGGATTACCTGCGCGGGCGGGGGGCCGAGGTGGACGCCTGGCGCGGGATGCCGGCGGAGGCCTACCAGGCCGCGGTTCAGAAAGCCATTGCCTGGGGACCGACGCACCTGTGTGAGCTCGGCGCCGACCTGACCTGCGCCCTGCATACCGCGCAGGACCGGCAGCCGGCGGTGAGGGCGGGGCTGGAGGGAACCGGTTCGGGTATCGCCCGCCTGGAGGGCCTGAAGCTCGCTTACCCCGTCTTCAACTGGGATGACCTGCCCATCAAAGAAGGGCTCCACAACCGCCATATGGTGGGGCTGTCCACCTGGCAGACTTTCTTCGCCCGCACCCGGCTCTCGCTGCACGAGAAGCGCGTGGTGGTGATCGGCTACGGAATGGTCGGGAAGGGGCTGGCAGCGACCGCCCGGGCCTTTGGGGGCGCGGTGACCGTGGTGGAGCGGGACCCGGTGCGAGCCCTGCAGGCAGCCTACGACGGCTGGGAAACCCTGCCGCTGGAGGAGGCGCTGCGCCGGGGCGAGGTGATTGTGACCGCCACCGGGGCGAAAGGCGTCATCCAGGCGGCCCACTTTCCCTACCTGAGGGATGGGGCCTTCCTGCTGAACGCCGGGCACGCCGCGGACGAGATTGAGGTGGAGGCTTTGCGGGCCTATCCCCGGCGCCAGGCCCTCCCCTGGATCGAGGAATTTCAGCTCCCGGGAGGCCGGCTGTATCTGCTTGCCGGCGGTTCGATGTTTAATCTTACGGCGGGGGAAGGGGACAGCCTGAACGCCTTTGACCTGACCCTGGCTGTCCTGGCAGCCGGCATCGGCTTTATCGCCGGGCCGGGCTCTCAGGCCGGCCCCGGCGTGCATATCCTGCCGCGGCCGGTGTGGGAGGCTGTGCTCTAGGGGAAGGTGGGCCAGGCCGGTTTACCCCGGCTGCGTGGGGTGCGGGTACCCGTTCTTTGACAGCAGGCCCATGCGCTGCAGCTCGGCGCCGAGCTGCTCAGGCGAGTGGAAATGGATGGTCCGGAAGCCTAAAGCCTGCGCGGTGGCGATATTATCGGCCGAATCGTCGATCAGCAAGCACTCATCCGCGGGGCGGCCGATACGCTCCAGCGTCAGGGTGAAGATGCGCGGGTCCGGCTTGATCAACCTCACCTCTCCCGAGAGCACAATCTCTTTGAACCAGCCAAAAAACTCGTACCGCTCCCGCATCAGGCGGAATTTTTCGAGCGCCCAGTTGCTCAGGGCGTAAAGCTCGTACCCCTCCGTTTTCAAGGCGCGCAGGATCTCCACCGTGCCCCAGATCGGGCCGGAGATCGATTCGGGATAGCGTTCGTCATAGGCGCGGATCAGATCGCTGTAGGCCGGAAAGCGGCCGCTGAGCTCGGCAACCGCCTCGGCAAAGGGGCGGCCCTCATCCTGGAGCTGGTTCCAGGCGTAGAAATCCACCTCCTTCAGGAAGCGCTCGATTTTCGCCTCATCTGCCAACAGCTTCCGGTACAGATAGCGCGGGTTCCAATCCAGCAGGACGTTGCCAAAATCAAAGATCACTGCCGGGCGAGAATCTCTCTCCATGCTCAAAACAAAAGCTCCTATCTACCTGGAATTCAAAGGAATTGGTTTTGCTGCGATGCTGGAAAGCAGAGCCATCCAGCATTACCGCGCTACGATTTTTCAGGTTGGGTACTCAAGACCGCCAGGGTCAGGCGAGAGATGCACACCAGCCGGTCCTGCTCGTCCACAATGCGGATCTCCCACAACTGCGTGCTCGAGCCCAGGTGCAGGGGCCGGGCCGTCCCGTAGACGTAGCCGGAACGCGCAGCCCGTACGTGGTTGGCGTTGATCTCCAGCCCGACGCACCGCTTGCTGGACGGGTCTACGCACAAGGTCGCCCCGACGCTGCCCAGGGTCTCGGCCAGAGAGACCGAAGCCCCGCCGTGCAGCAGGCCGGCGGGCTGGATGGTGCGGTGGTCCACGGGCATACGGGCGGTGAGGCAGTCCTCACCGACCTCCAGGAACTCGATACCCAGGGTTTCCATCATCGTCCCCACCCCGGTAGCATTCAGGTCGGTCGCGGTAGCCGGAATAAACCAGATCGCCATTTCTTCTCCTCCCCGGTAGAGCCAGGCTGTAGGGCGGAGCTTCAAAGCCGTCCGCCCCTGGCGCTTCGCCCGCCATTATACTCCGATCCCCTGCGGTTGTCCTACCCGGAGCCTGCCTGGGTGCGCGAGACGTGCGTTAAGGGGATGATTTGCGTGTGACGGTGCCTGTGTCAGGCCTGCACAATCAAATTACTTTTTTTACCGGTTTATGGTGCTCCCGCCTGCCCAGGCCCCCCGGCTTAAATGGCGAGAGCCGGGTACGCCGCCCCCGGCTCTCTTAGGAGGAGAAGAAGAGAAATCGCCCTTCGATGTATATCATAGCAGAAGTCCCCGAACTCTACTTGACTGCTGCCCTACGATTGCCCCACAGTTGCCTGACGTAATTGAAGGGTGCGCTCAAAAGTTGTAAAAAGCATTGTTTCTATGCACCCGGATTGAAATGTCACAGCCAATGGTAAACTTCTATAGGGTCTTTTCGCAAAGGATTGACGTTTTTGGGGGATGTGGGCGGTGGAGCCTTCACCGCTGTTAAAAGGGATACAGAAAACAGGAAATCGCCCGATGAACCTTCCGCCTTTTAAGCTGGAACGTTATTTTGCCCAATACGAGTTCAAGATCGAGCACCTGCTCAGCCCCTCGGACTGCGAGCCCCTGAGGCTGGATGAGCTCCTGGCCCTGGCGGACCCCGAAAGCCGGGAGCTGTGGGAGAACTTGCGCCTGGCTTACACCGAGTCGCAGGGCCTGCCGCTGCTGCGCGAGGAGATCTCGCACCAGTTTGCCCGTATCCCGCCCGAGAAGGTGCTGGCGGCGGCCCCGGAAGAGCTGATTTATATCGCCATGCAGGTGCTGCTGCGCCCGGGTGACCGTGTGGCAGCCGTCTTCCCCGCCTACCAGTCTCTCTACGAGCTTGCCGGATCGCTGGGCTGCCGTGTGGAGCCCTGGCGGTTCCGGGCCGGTGAAAACGGCTGGGAGCTGGCGCTGGAGGAGCTGGAAGCGATGGCCCGGGACGGGCTGCGCATGATCGTGATCAACTTCCCCCACAACCCCACCGGCTGCCTGCCCTCCAGGCAGACTCTCGAGCGCATCGTGGCTGTCGCGGAGCGGTGCGGAGCCTATCTCTTCTCGGATGAGATGTACCGCCTGCTGGAGCTGGACCCGGCCACGCGCCTGCCGCCCGTCTGCGACCTGTATTCGAAGGGCATCTCCCTCTCCGGGCTCTCGAAAAGCTTTGCCCTGCCCGGGCTGCGCCTGGGCTGGCTGGCTGCTCAAGAGCAGGAGTTCATCGAGCGCTGCCTGGCTTTCAAAGATTACACCACCATCTGCAGCAGCGCCCCTTCCGAAGTCCTGGGCCTGATGGCCCTGCGGGCTGCGGGCACGATCCTGGAGCGCAACCTGCAGTTGATCCGCTGCAACCTGCAGGAGTGCGAGCAGTTTTTCGCCGCTCACCCGGCGCAGTTCCGCTGGCTGCCCCCGCAGGCGGGCTCGATCGCCTTCCCGCGCTGGCTCGGGCCCGGGAGCGTGGAAGAATTCTCCCGCCAGCTCATTGACCGGCAGGGGGTCATGATCGTCCCGGGGGAAATCTTCGACTTCCCCGGCCATTTCCGGGTCGGACTGGGGCGGCGAGACCTGCCCGCAGGGCTGCAGCGGGTAGCGGCGTTTCTGGCTCAGGCTGCCGCAGCGGATTAGGTGAACGCCTGGTGTGTAGGCACTGCCGGCTGGAGCATCCGCCGGGAATATGCACCGGCTTTCCCCTCCACAGGCACGCACCTGGAGCGCTACGCCCGGCGCATCCCCGCGGTGGAGATCAACAGCTCGTTCTACCGCCCGCATAAACCCGAGACCTATGCCCGCTGGGCTGCCTCGACCCCGGAGGGTTTCCGCTTTGCGGTCAAACTGCCCCGAGAGCTGACCCACAGCCGCCGCCTGAAAGACCCGGCGCCCTTCGAAAGCTTTCTGGAACAGGCCGGCGCGCTGGGCGAGAAGCTCGGCCCGCTGCTGGCCCAACTGCCGCCCTCCCTGCCTTTCGACCCGCAGACTGCTGCGAACTTCTTCGCGGCCTTGCGCGGGCTGTACGGCGGGCCGTTGGTATGCGAGCCGCGCCACCGGAGCTGGTTTACCCCCGAGGCGGAGGCGCTGCTGGACCGGCACCGGGTCGGGCGCGCCGCCGCAGACCCCGCCCTCAACGACCAGGCGGCCGAACCTGGCGGGTGGCTGGAGACCGTCTATTACCGCCTGCACGGCTCGCCGCAGATGTACTATTCCACCTACAGCTCAGCCTACCTGCAGGCTCTGGCGGGCCGGCTGGAAGAGCAGGCCGGCCAGGGGCGCGCGGTCTGGTGCATCTTTGATAACACGGCTGAGGGAGCCGCCCTGGGCAACGCCCTGGAGCTGCTGGAACTGGCAGGGCTGTAATCCTGAAATTAAACCAGGCAGCGGGGGTCGAGTGATGCTCGATCCCCGCTGCCTGTTATTTAATGGATGCGCTGGGCTTGCAGTCAGCCCCTGCATGAAAAACCGTAATTCAAGGAAGAGCGGCCTCGTCCTGCTGCTCCGCGCTGCCGTCCGGGGCGCTGTCTCCGGTAGCCTCCACCTCGAGCCCGGATTCTGCTTCTGCCTCGGGGCTGGTTTGCGGGGCAGGCTCCTCGGCCTCCTCCGGCGCGGGCTCTTGAATTTCCACCCGCTCTTCCATGGTGATCTGGCCGCGCAGGAATGCTCCTTCTTCGGTGGCGAAGGCGGCGGTGGTCACATTCCCCCACACCCGCCCGGTGGACCGGATCTCGAGCTTCTCGGCGGTAATATCGCCCCGCACCGCGCCAGCGACGATGACGACGTTAGCGCGCAGGTGCTCGCAAGTAATACGTCCCGTCTCGCCCACGACCAGCAGGCCGCGCAGGTGAATATCGCCGTCGAAGGCGCCCTCGATACGCACCCCTCCCGCTCCGCTCATCACGCCGCGCAGGGTGATGCCGGAGCCGAGCACCGAGGTGATGCGTTCAGTTTGCGCCGGCTGAGATGGGGAAGGGGCGGATTCTTCGCGTCGTCGGAACATTGGGTCTCCTTCAGGGTGTCCGGCAGCGGCGCTTTACCGCCGCCCGGGCTGTGTTCGCCGGCAGACCCCTAACTTGCAGCAGCCTGCTCTTCCACTGGCTCGTGCACACCCAATATATTGTACCCCGAATCCACATACAGAATTTCACCGGTCACTTTGGCCGCGAGATCGGAGGAGAGGAAGACGGCAGCCCCGCCCACATCCTCGATGGTGACATTCTGGCGCAGCGGCGCAAGGTCCGAATAGTGGCGCAGCATGGTCTTGAAACCCGCCACCCCGGCGGCAGCCAGGGTGCGGATCGGTCCGGCAGAAATGGCATTCACCCGGACGCCCTGGGGGCCAAAATCGTAGGCCAGGTAGCGCACCGAGGCCTCCAGCGCGGCCTTCGCCACCCCCATCACGTTGTAATGCGGGGCCACTTTCTCGGCCCCATAATACGAGAGGGTCAGCAGCGAACCGCCTGGGCGCAGCAGAGGCTGGAACGCCTGGGCCAGGGCTGTGAAGGAGTAAACGCTGATATCCATCGCCAGGTGAAAACCCTCCCGGCTGGTGTTGTAATAGGGACCGTTCAGCTCATCCCGGTTGGCGAAAGCGATGGCGTGCACCAGGATGTCCACCTGCCCAAAGGTCTGGCTCGCTTTCTCCGCCGCGGCCGCAATCTGGGCGTCATCCGAAACATCGCACTGCTCCACGTACATGCAGTCCAGCGAAGAGGCCAGCGGCACCACACGCCGCTGGAGAGCCTCTCCCGCATAGCTGATCCCGATTTGCGCTCCATGCTCGTGCAGCGCCTTCGCAATTCCCCAGGCGATCGAGCGCTCGTTCGCCACGCCAAACACCAACGCAGTTTTTCCCTCAACTATTCCCATGATTTTCACTCCTTTGCTGCAGGATCCTGTTACCGGAGGCCGGTCTCGCCTGGCATTCCCCCGGACCAGCCGTCATCGCCTCTCCTGATCGAAAGAAGACGGTTCAACCCGGAACCTCCAGGGGATACTCTTCCAGGGTTCCGGCACTGTATTTAACCCCACACGTGGGCCCAGAGTCACGGCCCGGTCCGGAATCTCCTCGTCTCGCTCGATCCACAGCTCGGACGTGGGGCTGCACAGGTCAATCCCATTCTGTTCTCCGTCAATCCCCAGGGCCTGGCACAGGCGCGCCGGGCCGCCTGTCAGGGAGCGGTAGTCGTAGGGAGGCAGACTTACCCCGGACGCCGGGCTGCGGCCTTTTATGCCCTTAGAGGAACGGGAGCCTCTACCCGAAGCGATTTTTCGCCTGGCAGCCATCTCCTCCAGGCCCTCCAGAGGATAAAGAGCCCGGACCAGCACAGCAGCCGGCAGGCCTTCGGGCTCAACCACCACATTAAACAGCCAGTGCATCCCGTAAGTGAAATACACGTAAGCCCGTCCGGGTCTCCCGTACATCACCTGCGTGCGCGGGGTGCGCCCATGGCGGCAGTGGCAGCCCAGGTCTTCCTCGTGCCCGTAGGCTTCGGTCTCGATGATCCTGCCCGCCAGGCGCAGCCCGTTCTGCAGGCGGACCAGGCGCATCCCGAGCAGCGCGCGGGCTGCCTCGAGCACCGGGCGGTTATAAAAATCAATCTCCAAAGGCTGGATTACGGTCACCGGATTATTGTACAATGAGGCGGGAATATTTTGAACCTATCCTGAATAATCCGGTTCTCCGGCTGTACTGGGGAGAACCGGCCCGCAAAAGAAGGAAACCGCTTTTCGGATAGGCGCTGCGTGGTCCTCTCGCCAGGTTGGACCGTTATGTTTTCCGAGTGAGGGTGGGGCCGTCTCTTCCATTCACTTCGAAATTAAATCCTCCGTTTTGAGCGAGAAGGCCGCTAAAAAGAAGTGGAGGTATGAGCATGAAAATTCTCCCGGACCCCGGATTGACCTTTGATGACGTGCTCCTGGTGCCCAGGCGCTCGGGCATCCGCAGCCGGTCCGAGGTGAATACCTCGAGCTGCCTGGTGCCCGGCATCCGCCTGGAAATCCCCATCCTCAGCGCCAATATGGACACGGTGACCGAGGCCCGCATGGCGATTGCCATGGCGCAGGCTGGCGGTATCGGCTTTCTGCACCGCTTTATGTCCATCGAGCGGCAGGCGGAAATGGTGCAGCGGGTAAAGCGCTCGGAAAGTTTCGTGGTCGAAAACCCGATCACCATCCGGCAGGAGGCCACCCTGGAGGAGGCGCGCAGCAAGATGGCAATCGCGGAGATCGGCGGCCTGGTGGTGACCGGCGAGGAGGGCCGCCTGGTGGGGATCCTCACCACCCGAGACGTGCTTCTCGCCCCAGATGGGAAGGCGAGTGTCGCCTCGGTGATGACCCCGCGCAGCAGGCTGGTCACGGCCCCGGCAAACGCGCCGCTCGACGCGGCCCGGCTGGCGCTGCATGAGAACCGCATCGAAAAGCTCCCGCTGGTGGATGACGAAGACCGGGTGGTGGGCCTCGTTACCGCCCAGGACATTGTCAAGCTCCAAGACCACCCCCAGGCTACCAAGGATGCTAAGGGCCAGCTCCGGGTGGGGGCGGCGGTCGGGGTGCAGCCCTCCGACCTGGACCGGGCCGAGGCCTGCGTTCAGGCCGGGGTGGATATCCTGCTGGTGGATATCGCCCACGGGCACTCCGATCACGTGATCGAGATGGTGGGCCGCCTAAAGCAGGCCTTCCCGCGCCTCCCGGTGATCGCCGGGAATGTAGCCAGCGCCGCCGGGGTCCGTGACCTGGCGGAGGCCGGCGCGGACGCGGTGAAGGTGGGCGTTGGGGCCGGTTCGATCTGCACCACCCGCATCGTCACCGGTTTCGGCTTCCCCCAGCTTAGCGCGGTGGCCGAATGCGCCGAGGCGGGTCAGGCAGCCGGCGTCCCGATCATCGCCGACGGCGGTATCCGCACCTCCGGCGACCTGACCAAGGCCCTGGCCGCCGGCGCCAGCACGGTCATGGTCGGCAACCTGCTGGCCGGCACCGAGGAGAGCCCCGGCGCGGCGGTCGTGCGCGGCGGGCGGCGCTACAAAGTGGTGCGCGGCATGGCTTCCCTCTCCGCGAATGTCTCCCGCAAGGAGATGGAGAAAGGGAGCGAGGGCGTGCTGAATGAAAACGAGTGGGAGATGATCGTGCCCGAAGGCGTGGAGGCGGTGGTGCCCTACCGGGGCGAGGTGGGAGACATCCTGCACCAGCTTGTCGGCGGGCTGCGCTCGGGCATGAGTTATGCCGGCGCGCGCACCCTCGAAGAGCTGTGGGAGAGAGCGGAATTCGTGCGCATCACGCCCGCCGGAAGGGAAGAATCCGGGGCGCACGACGTGGTTGTGCTGTAGAGTCTCAGGAAAAATATCGTGTTGTTGGGATGGGGGGCTGCGCCCCCCATCCCAACAACATAAAAAATAAACTTTTAGGATAAGTCCTTAGCGAGGCTGCCGGGAGGGGATTTCGCCCGAGTGCAGGCGGGTGTCCCGTTCCAGGGTCAGCCGCAGGCCTTCGGACAGGGAGGTGCGCGCCTGGTAGCCCAGCAGCTCCCGCGCCAGGGTCAGGTCGGCCCAGATGCGCGAGACCCCCGGGTCCGTCTTCTGGTTGTAAACGATCTCGGCTTTGCTGCCGGTCAGCTCGAATACCAGGCGCATCAGCTCGCGCACGCTGGTCTCGACCCCGCTGCCTACGTTGATGATAGCGCCGTTAATATTGGGCGCCACCGCCGCGGCGCTCATCGCATTGACCACATCGTCCAGATAGACATAATCGCGGGTCTGGCTGCCCTGACCGTGGACCACCAGAGTCCCGTCCCGCACCGCCTGGCGCAGGAAAAAAGGGATCACGGGTGGGTGAGAGGCGGGCATATTCTGGCCGGGGCCGTAGGCGTTGAAAATCCTCAGGCACACCGTTTCGATCCCCCACAGGCTGCCGATCGTGCGCACGTAATATTCCGCCGCCAGCTTGGAAACCGCATAGGGAGAGCGCGGGGTGGGGATATCCGTCTCGCGCAAGGGGCGCTCGCCACCTTCACCGTAAACGGCGCCCGAGGAGGTGAACACCACCCGGCGCACGCCCACGTCGCGCATGGCTTCCATCAGGCTCACCGTCCCCCCTACATTAACTGTGTTGTACTCTCGGGGATAGAGCACCGATTCGGGTACGGATACCCGCGCGGCCAGATGGTACACGCAGTCCACGTCCTGCAGCAGAGTCCACAGCTTCGGCCGGTCGCTGACGTCGCCGCGGGTAAAGTGAACGTCGGGCGAGAGCGTTTTCGGATCTCCGGTTGAGAGATCGTCCAGGCCGCGTACCTCGTGGCCCTCCCGCACCAGGCGGTTGGCCAGCGCTGCCCCCAAAAATCCTGCTGCACCGGTAATGAGAAACTTCATGACAGGAGGATTATACCAGGGGATGGGATATCGGCAGGGGCGTCCAATGCCCGCACAGCCAGGTTCGATTTGATCCGGACACAGCTGATTCCGACCTAAATTGACACTTTCCCCTCCTGGCATTATCATCATTCCATGCTCAATAAAATCCTTCGCCTGACACTGCTCTGCCTGCTGCTCATCCTGGCGCTCTCCCGCAGCGCCGCCCCCTCCGGCGACCATGTCGCCCGGGCGCACGCCTTTACACGCGGGATCGAGTTCGACTTCGCCGGCTGGATGCTGGGCGCCCTGGGCCTGAAGCTGGGCCAGGCGGCCCTGGCGAGCGAGGATTACCTGCCGGAGCCGGAGCGCAGGGCGCTTGCCCTGGAGTACATCCGCCTGGTGGCCCAGATCCAGCATAAAGAACGCGAACTGGCTGTGATCTTCGCCAATCCTGAAGTTGAGGATCCGGATGCGGTCTCGCGCGGCCAGCAGCAGGAGCTGGAAGCGCTTTACGCCCACCGGGAGAAGATCGGCCCGCTGGCGGAGGCGATTCTGCAGGACCAGATTGCCGCGATGGTGGCCGATATGGGCCTCACCCTGGGCGGCCAGCCGATCCCGCCCGTGCTCTACCACAGCACGCCGCTGCCCTCCGCTCTGATCATCTCCCCCCGGGACCAGATCCGCCAGGAGGCGGATATCTCGCTGGCCCCCGGCCTGACTGTGGACGAAATGGATGCCCTGGAGAAGCAGGTGGACGGGACCCTGAACGTCTCTTCCCTGGTCGTGGGCATCGGCGGGGTAGGAGTCTACCCGACCATGGTGGCCCAGACCAGCGATCTGCCCTGGCTGACGGAGACGGTGGCGCACGAATGGATCCACAATTACCTGACCCTGCGCCCCCTGGGGATGAACTATCTCACCAGCCCCGAACTGCGCATCATGAACGAGACCACAGCGTCCATCGCCGGGAAAGAGATCGGCAGGGCGCTGCTGGAGGAATATTACCCCGAGCTGCTGCCGCCCCCACCGCCGCCGGAGCCGCCCCCCTCGCCCGAGCCAGCCCCGGAGCCCGAGCCGCCGGCCTTTGACTACCGGATGGAAATGCACGCCACCCGCGTGGGGGTAGACGAGCTGCTGGCGGAGGGTAAGGTCGAGGAGGCGGAGGCGTTTATGGAGCTGCGGCGGGTATTTTTCTGGGAAAATGGCTATCTCATCCGCAAGCTGAACCAGGCGTTTTTCGCCTTTCACGGCGCGTATGCCGACCAGCCGGGCGGTGCGGCCGGAGAGGACCCGGTTGGGGCCGCCGTGCGCCTTCTGCGAGAACAGAGCGGGTCGCTCAGCGCGTTTGTCAACCGCATCTCCTGGATGTCCTCCTGGGAGCAGCTCCAGAGAGCGGTGGAGCCCGCCCGTTGACTTTGAGAAAGCCCTGCCGGGCTCCAGATGGTAAAATGTGGAAGTTAAATTTCAGGCGGCCCTACGCCGGCAGCCCAAACCTGACCGACTGAACGGGAGATCAATTTTGAAGAAGTATATCCAGGATTATTTACCCCTGTTACTGGTAGCCGGGATCGTTATTGTCCTTGACCAGTGGACGAAATCGCTGGTGCGGGCCAGCCTGCCCTATGGAGAGACCTGGGTCCCCTGGGCCTGGCTGGAGCCCTACGCCCGCATCGTCCATTGGAGCAATACCGGGGCGGCATTCGGGCTGTTTCAAAACCTGGGTGGTCTTTTCACCGTGCTGCCCTTCGTGGTAGCCCTGGCAATCCTCTATTTCTATCCCCAGGTGCCGCGCGGCGACTGGCCCCTGCGCCTGGCCCTCGGAATGCAGATGGGCGGGGCGATCGGCAACCTGATTGACCGCCTGGCGCGCGGGTTTGTGACCGACTTCATCTCCGTCGGCACCTTTCCGGTCTTCAACATCGCCGATGCCAGTATCTCGGTAGGGGTGGCGGTGCTGGTGGTGGGGATGTGGATCAAAGAACGGCAGGAGAAAAAGACCGGTTCTGGCGGCCTCTCCGGGGAATCGACCGGCGAGCCGCCCTCCGGAGAGGACAAAAGCGAGATCCAGCGGGCCGCGCTTCACGACGAGCGCGCCAGCCTCTCCAGCCTGGACCCAAACCTTCACGATTAGGCGCATAAGAACCCATCCTGTAATTTGTTGTTGTGATGCGGGTCTGCGCCCCCATCACTATGACGGTACATTTTTCGGATAGATACGAAAGGGAATTATTGCGTGGGCGAAGCATGGTACACATTCCGCTATGAAGGCGCAAAGCCCGAGCGGTTGGATAAATACCTGGTTGCCTGCCTGCCCGAGCACTCCCGCTCCCGGCTGCAGTCGTTGATTAAGGATGGGAACGTGCTGGTGAATGGGGCGCCGGCCTCAAAAAGCGGTCAGAATATCGAACCGGGGATGACCGTGGAGGTGCGTCTGCCCCCGGTTGAACCCGCCGCAATTCAGCCGGAGGCCATCCCCCTCAACGTTGTCTATGAGGACGGGGGCCTGCTGGTCATCAATAAGCCGGCGGGGATGGTGGTGCATCCGGCCGCAGGTCACAGCACCGGCACGCTGGTGCACGCCGCCCTGGCGCACGCGCCGGAGATGGACGGGGTGGGGGGAGAGGTCCGCCCGGGCGTGGTACACCGCCTGGACAAAAACACCTCCGGGTTGATTCTGCTGGCCAAGAATGACGAGGTCCACCGCTTTCTGCAGGACCAGTTCCGCCTGCGCCGGGCTGAGAAAACCTACCTGGCCCTGGTAGACGGCCACCCGCCCAGCCCGACCGGGAGGATCGAAGCAGCCATCGGGCGAAACCCGGCGCAGCGCAAGCAGATGGCGATTGTCTCTGAGGCCAAAGGGCGCGAGGCAATCAGCGAATACCGCACCCTGGAGACCTTCCCCGAGCATACCTTCCTGGAAGTCCATCCGATCACCGGGCGCACCCACCAGATTCGCCTGCATCTGGCCTTTGTGGGCTGCCCGGTAACCGGGGATACGATCTACGGGCGCCGGCGGCCCAGCCTGCCGCTCAAACGGCATTTCCTGCACGCCGCGCGCCTAAAAATCACCCTGCCGGGCGAGGCTGCTCCCCGAATTTTCGAAGCGCCCCTGCCGGAAGAGCTGGAGACCATTTTAGAGGGGCTGCGATCCGCAACCTGATGGAGAAAACCATGAATTGGATTGACCTGCGTTCCGACACCGTCTCTCATCCGACCCCCTCCATGCGCGCGGCGATGGCGGCGGCTGAGGTGGGCGATGATGTTTACAAAGAGGACCCTACCATCATCCGCCTGGAGGCTCTGGCGGCGGAGAAAATGGGTAAGGAGGCCGGGCTGTTCGTCCCTTCGGGGACGATGGGCAACCTGGCTGCCATCCTGACCCACTGCGGGCGGGGGGACGAGGTGATCCTCGGTCACCGGGCGCACACCTTCCTGTACGAAGCCGGGGGCATCTCCGCCCTGGGCGGCGTGCACTCCTGCCAGCTTCGAAACCAGCCGGACGGGACGCTGGATCTGGACGAGATCCGAGAAGCCATCCGCTATGACGACGAGCACGAACCGGTCACGCGCCTGATCACCCTGGAGAACACGCACAACCGCTGCGGCGGGGTGCCTTTGACCGTGGAGTACACCGAAGCCGTGGGCGAGCTGGCGCGCTCCCGGGGGTTATCCCTGCACCTGGATGGCGCCCGGATTTTCAACGCAGCGGCTGCTCTGGGCGTCCCCGCCAGCGCGCTGGCAGGGCCGGCCGACTCGGTCACCTTCTGTCTCAGCAAAGGGCTGTGCGCGCCTGCCGGTTCCGTTCTGTGCGGGAGCGGTGAGTTCATCGCCCGCGCCCGGCGCATTCGCAAGCAGCTGGGCGGCGGAATGCGCCAGGTCGGGGTGCTGGCGGCGGCCGGCATTGTGGCCCTGGAGGAAATCCTGCCCTGCCTGCCGGAGGACCATGCGCGTGCCCGGCGCCTGGCGAACGGCCTGAGCAGGCTGCCGGGGATCGTGCTGGATTCCGGCCCATACACCAATATGGTGTTCATCTCGCTCGCCGCTGACGTTCCCCTGGATGGAGAATCGGTGGTGGCAGCCCTGGAAAAGCGAGGCGTCAAGGTCGGGCAGGTCTCCAGCCGGGGCTTCCGCCTGGTAACGCACTACTGGATCAGTGACGAGGCCGTGGATCAGACCATTAACGCCTTCGCGGCAGTGCTTTCCTGAGCCGCCAGGCCTGTCAGCTCTCTGGCAGCAGGAGAAGCGCTGCCATTGTCCGAACGAGGCGGGCGCCTCTGGCCCGCCATCCCCTATATATGCCGCTTTCACGCCCTGCACAGGCAGATGCAGGGCAGGGATGGGGGGGGATTTCACCCGCACTGGTATATACCGCCCGGGAGAACCGGACGCCTCATGATATAATGAGAGAACCTATTCAGCCGGGCGGGACGTTTAGCATTCATAGACCCAGGGAGAAGTCCATGGAAAGATATGCGCAGGCTTTTCTGGTCGCTTTGGAGTCTCAGTTCTCCTATTCACCGAGCACCCGGCTGGCATATGACAACGACCTGCGCGTCTTTCTATCCTACCTGAGAAAGGCTCTCGACCGGGAGCCCAGGCTGGAGGATTTCAAACCGGAGCAGGTCGTAAGCTTTTTGGAGGCCGAGCGGCTTTCCGGGCGGCGCCAGAGCACGCTTGTCCGGCGCAGGGCCAGCCTGCGCCGCTTTGCGGCGTACCTGGTGGACCAGGGCCTGCTGGAGGCCGGCTCCTTCGGGCCGGACACCAGGCTCCTGGAAGGGCCGGCGGACCAGCCGGAGACTCTGCCCCGCTCGCAGAGTCTCACGAACAGCGAGCTGGAAAAGCTCTGGGCTGCGCTGAAGAACTCCCGCCGCCCGCACGCCAAGCGCGATATGGCGATCCTGGCCCTGCTGCTGGAGACCGGGCTCTCGGTAGGGACTCTGGTCGCCCTGAACCTGAGTGACATCGAGCTGCAAGAGGGCAACCTGCGCCTGCGGCTGGAGGGTGGGCAGGAAGCCTGGCTGCCGCCCGGAAGGGCCAGCGAGCTGATCCAGCGCTACATCCAGGAGGCGCGGCCCGAACTGAACCATACGCCGGATGAACCGGCCCTGTTCATCAGCCAGACCGGCGAGCGCATGAGCCGCCAGGGGGTCTGGCAGGTCCTGCGCCGCTGGGGCAGGGTGATCGACCTCTCGGTCACGCTTTCGCCGCGCCTGGCCAGGCATACCGCCGTGATTGAGCTGGTCAATGCCGGGCGCCCGATCGAAGAGATCCAGGCTCTGCTGGGCCACAGTAACCCCCTCTCGACCCAGGCACTGCTGCGCCGCCTGGGGGTCGGGTAGGGCATCTTTTGACCGATAATATCGAGGGTGCACCTCATGAATGAGCATTTTACCCTTGCACAGATTGATCGCATCACCGATGTAATTCGCGACCAGATCCCCTCTCAGCCTGAGATCGGGATGATTCTGGGTTCGGGACTGGGCGGGCTGGCGGATGCCGTCGAGACCCCGACCCTGATCCCTTACACCGACCTGTCCTCCTGGCCGGTATCCACGGTCCAGGGCCACCAGGGCCGTCTGGTGATCGGCAGCCTGGAGGGGAAACAGGTCCTGGTCATGCAAGGCCGGGCCCATTATTATGAGGGTTACAGCATGGCCCAGGTAACCCTGCCGGTGCGGGTGATGCAGCGTCTCGGCATCCATACCCTGATTGTCACCAACGCTGCCGGCGCGGTGAACCCCGCCTACGAACCGGGCGAACTGATGCTGATATCCGATCACCTCAACATCATTGGCATGGCGGGCCTCTCCCCGCTGCGCGGCCCAAATTTGGATGATCTGGGACCGCGCTTTCCGGATATGAGCCAGGCTTACGACCGCGACCTGCGCGCGCTGGCGCGCCAGGTGGCCCAGGAGGATAATTTGCCGCTCCAGGAGGGCGTGTATGCCTGCCTGGCAGGGCCTTCGTTCGAGACACCGGCCGACCTGCGCTTTCTGCGAGGGATTGGGGCCGACGCAGTGGGGATGTCCACCGTGCCGGAGGTCACCATCGCGCGCCACGGGGGGACGCGCGTACTGGGCGTGTCCGGGATCAGCAATAAGGCCAACCTGGACGGCGACACCCTGACCACCCACGAAGAAGTTCTGGCGGCGGGCGAATTGATCGTCCCGCGCCTGACCCGGCTGCTCGAGGGGGTGCTGCGGAAACTATAAGATGAGTCCGGCGGCCCTGAGGCCCGCTCTTCTCATCCTGGCATTGGAATTTTCATGGAAGAAGCGCTGCGCTTTTTTAAAGCTTATGAATTATGGGTATATCTGCTGCTGGGGTTAGGGGCGCTGTTATTTATCCGAAGATTTTTGGTAGCCTGGGCGGAGCTGCGTGGAGCCGGGTTCGGGCTGGAACGAGAAAACGCCCAGGCGCGTTTGAACTCGGCCGCCTCTGTCCTCGTGCTGCTCTTGCTGATGGCTGTGGTCGAGTTCGTCCTGGTGTCTTTCGTGGCTCCGACCGTGCCTGCGCCGCTGCTGACCCCTACCCTGGACCCGTTAGCCACCCCCACCATCACCCTGCAGGCGCCCGAGGCCCAGGGCGGCACACCGCTTCCGGGCGGCGCGCCCACCGCGGAGGGCACGGCCCTGCCGGGCACACCCGACCCGACCGGTCAGCCGCCCGGCACTCCCGCAGCCGAGGGGTGTATCCAGAACCAGGTGTTCATCGCCTCCCCGGCCGAGGGCCAGGAGATCGGCGGCACCGTACCCATCTCTGGAACCGTCAATGTGGAGAATTTCGGCTTCTACAAGATCGAGATGCGGCGCGTGGAAGAGCAGGCCTGGCAGACGGTCCTGGCCGGCGACCAGCCCCAGACTGCAGGCCAGCTGGGCCTCCTAAATACCATTCTGTTCACACCGGGCGATTATCTGCTTGGCCTGGTGGTGGTGGATAACCAGGGCAGCAGCCTGCCCGCCTGTACCGTCCACGTCCGCGTCATCGAGCCCACCCCAGAAGCCGGGCCGTGATGAAGAAGGTCTGATGCCAGAAATCGAAATTCGCCCTGCCGGGCCCCTGGATATCTCCGCCCTGGTTGCTCTGGATCACAGCTATTCCAGCGATTACGTCTGGCAGATGGAGATCCAGTCAGAGGACAAGGGCATCGAAGTGCGCTTCACCGAGAAGCGCCTGCCGCGCTCGGTGCGAGTGGACTATCCTCGCCCGGTCTCCGCCCTGGCCGATACCTGGAGCCGGCGGGACGGCATGCTGGTGGCCGCCCTGGAAGGGGAGACGGTCGGATACATCAGTCTGGACCTGGGGATCGCGCCGGTGACGGCCTGGGTCACCGACCTGGCGGTCATGCGCAGGTACCGGCGGCAGGGGATCGGCAGCGCCCTGGTCCTGGCCGCCCAGGAATGGGGCGAAGCGCACAACTGCCGCCGCCTGGTCTTGGAGATGCAGCCCAAAAATTATCCCGCCATTCAAATGGCGCTCAAGCTCAGCTTTGACCTGTGCGGCTACAACGACCGTTATTATGCCAACCACGACATTGCCCTGTTCTTCGCCCGCCCGCTGCGCTGAATCCCGCCTGTCTTCCCGACCCGCCCCAACCCGGGCCGGGTTATCCGGGAGCACCCTAACATTGTAAATAAAGGGGGGGAGGGAGGCGCGGCGGCCTGACACGGACGATTGCCGCGCATCCATCCCTCCATTACAAACTTCCGGTGCACCCGGTTTTACCTGTTCAACAACCCGGTTTGCCTGTATACTTATAGTTGGCGCTGTCACTATATATCTAACATTTTACCGGTAGCTTTACCTGGCTTTGAAGTCCATTTTTGCTGATTGTAATGTACTCTGCCCTGATCACCAGTTTACGCACGCTCAACCAGCTTCTGAACGCAGGAATCGCCATTACTGCGTTCTCATTGCTGCTGTACGCTCTGTCCTTTAACCTGCGTGACCGGGTCGCCCGGTCCTTTGCGCTGATCTTACTGTGTGTCGTTATCGTCTTTGTGGCCGACTCGATCGCCTCGGTTGCGCAGAGTCTGGCCGAATTGGAATTTTTCCTGCGCCTGCAGTGGATCGGGATCATCTTTTTACCGGCGGCCTACCTGCACTTCTCCGATGCCGTCCTGGCCACCACCGGGAGGCCGTCCCGAGGCCGGCGGCGGCTGGCCGTGCGTCTGGTGTATGCGCTCTCCTTTCTATTCCTGGCGGCGCTGCCCTTCTCGCTCCTGATCGGCCCGCTGGTGGTGGAGGAAGGGGGCCCGGCCCCGCACCTGGAGCGCACCTGGCTCACCCTGGTCTTTACGCTTTACTACGTCCTGGTCATCGGGGTGGCCGGCGTAAACCTGGCCCGGGCGTACCGGCGCACCGTCACCCGCGCAAGCCGCAGGCGCATGGTCTACCTGCTGGCCGGGGCGCTGGCCCCGGCTCTCGGATCTTACCCCTACCTGCTGTTTGGTTCGGGTTTTGCTGCCAGCCACGCGCTGCTCTTCTGGATCACCGCCACGCTTGGCAACCTGCTCGTCTCCGCGCTGCTGGTGAGCATGGCGTACGGAGCAGCCTTTTTCGGGGTTCCCTGGCCCGACCGGGTGGTCAAGCGCCGGCTGTTCAAATGGCTGATGCGCGGCCCGGTGACCGCTTCCACCGTCCTGGCGATCACGACCCTGGTGCGGCGCGCCGGCGAAAGCTTCGGCCAGACCTACACCGCTGCCGTTCCGGTTGTGATGGTCGGGTCCATCCTGCTTCTGGAGCACCTGATCACCCTGGCCGCGCCGTTATGGGAGCGCTGGTTTTTGTACGGCGGGGACCGGCGCGAGATCGAGCAGCTTCAGACGATGGAGGAGCGCCTGCTGACCTCCGGCGACCTGCGCCAGTTTCTGGAAGCCATCCTGGCGGCCGCCTGCGACCGGCTCCAGTCTCCCGGCGGTTTCGCCGCCGGCCTGGGCGCCCAGGGCCTGGAGCTGATCATCACCCTGGGCAGCGGCGTTCAATTTGAAAAGGAGGATCTATCGGATAATTTACTTGCTGAAGTCGAAAACAACGACCTGAATGAGGAATTGTTCTCCTGGGGAGACTTCTGGCTGGTGCCTCTCTTCGCTCAACAGGACCAGCCGGGTGATAACAGCGGTAGACTGGTGGGCCTGCTCGGCGTAAAGCGCAAGTCCGAAAACAGCCTGGATGAGGAGCAGGCAGAAGCGCTCTCCATCCTGGCGAAACGAGCGGCCCTGGCGCTGGAAGACCGCCGCACCCAACAGCAAGTCTTCACCTCGCTCGAGGCCCTCGGTCCAAACGCCCAGTTAATCCACCGCCTGGGCGCTGCCATACGCTACCACACCGGCGCCTCGCTGACCAGCACGCTCACGCAGCCGTTTCAGAGCGAAGATGCGGGTCTGGATGAGGATACCCTGCCCCGTTGGGTAAAAGACGCCCTGACCCACTACTGGGGCGGGCCGAAGCTCACCCAAAGCCCGCTGCTGGCCCTGAAGGTGGCGAAGAGGGAGATGGCGGCTCACGACGGCAACCCGGCCAACGCGCTGCGCGCCCTGCTTCGCCGGGCCATCGAGAGCATCCGGCCGGAAGGAGAGCGCCGCTTCACCGGAGAATGGATCCTGTATAACATCCTGGAACTGAAATTCCTGGAGGGGCGCAAGGTGCGGGAGGTGGCCCTGCGCCTGGCGATGTCGGAAGCAGACTTATACCGGAAGCAGCGAGTGGCGATCGAGGCTGTTGCAGCCGCCATCGTAGAGATGGAGCAGAGAGCCGCCGACGAAGACTCAGATCAGCTCCCGGACCCGAGTCCTTCCGAATTCCCCGCAGCCAAGCCGCAAGAACGCAATGGATCATCGAATGAGAGGTTGGCTTAATGGTGAAATCCAATAGCACCAAGATCTTTAAGGACCTGGACGGCGGGCTTCCACCCCTGGATGAATCCTGGTGGGAAGCCGTACTGGCAGAAGAAGAGGAGCTGCAGCGCCCTTCTTCAAGCAGCCGTCCGGCCTCATCCGCCGGCTCCGCCCGCACTGCCCGGCCTGCTGCACTCCGCACTGAAGCGATGTTGAACTGGCGAAAAGCGAGTGAGCTTTACCAGCAGGACCAGACCATCTGCCTGCAGGTCAATGGCTTCAATCGGGGTGGGCTGCTGGTAGCGGGTGAGGGGCTGCAGGGATTTGTCCCCATCTCGCACCTGGTGGATATGCCGGGAAACAAGACCGAAGCGGAACAGGAGAGCCTGCTGGGAGGCTACGTCGGGCGCCTGCTCACTCTGAAAGTCATCGAGTGCGATCAGGAGCGCGGCCGGGTGGTCTTCTCCGAGCGCGCCGCCCTGGCTGTTCCCGGGAGCCGCAACCAGCTCCTCCACAACCTGAAACCGGGAGAAACTACCTGCGGTACCGTTACGAACGTGACCGATTTTGGCATCTTCGTAGACCTGGGCGGCATTGAGGGTCTGGTTCACGTCTCGGAAATTTCATGGGGCAGGGTGAGGCATCCATCCGAAGCAGCCCAGCTGGGGATGGAGCTGAAAGTCTTTGTGATCAATGTCGATCAGGAACGTTCCAGGGTGGGTCTGAGCCTGAAGCGCCTGTTCCCCAACCCCTGGGAGACGGCCGAAGCCCGCTACGCGGTGGGTATGGAGACCGAGGCGGTGATCACCAGCATCGTCCCCTTCGGCGCCTTTGCCCGCCTGGAAGAAGGCCTGGACGGCCTGATCCACATTTCCGAACTGGCCTCTGCCGAGAGCTCCACCGGACCGGAACAGCTCTACGAGGGACAGCGGGTGCAGGTACGCGTGCTGCATGTGGACGCCCCCCGGCAGCGCCTGGGTCTGAGCCTGATCAGCGTAAACTAAAGAGGCCGGCTTACACCCGGCCTCCATTGACATTTCTTCCTTCCTGGGAGCCCTGTCATGGCGTCCTGGCGCAATCTCGCCTGGGCTGTCGGCCTGGGTGTGCTGTTCGGCCTTCTATGCGGCGGGGCAATCTTGCTGGCTGCCCGCCCACCGCGCGGCGACCCTGTGACCCTCCTGCCCCCTCCAGAACCGCCGGCGCTCGTCGTGCAGGTCAGCGGGCAGGTACCCCACCCCGGGCTGGTGAGCCTGCCGCCCGGCAGCCGCGTGGCGGACGCCCTGGAAGCGGCCGGCGGCGTCCTCCCGGAGGGCGAAGCCGGATTCTTGAACCTGGCGGCCCCGCTGGAGGACGGCCAGCTGGTCAATGTCCCGGCGAAAAAGCAGGACCCGGAGCCTTCTCCCCTCGCCCTGATCCCGAATACCGGGGACGCCGCCCGGACCGGTTCCACCCCAGCCGGCGATTCAGTTCCCGAGCCTCAGTCCGGGGGCCTCATTAACATTAACACGGCTCCGGCTGAAGAGCTCGACCTTCTCCCGGGGATTGGCCCGGTCATCGCCCAGAGAATTATTGATTATCGCGAGCAGCACGGCCCGTTTCAATCCATAGAAGACATTCAGGAAGTGAAAGGGATTGGAGAGGTCACCTTCGAAAAAATCAAAGACAGGATCACCACCGGTCTTTAGGAATCTACAGGTCGACCTTCTTATTCTCCCCCGCATCCACCCGCTCGCCGGTCGCCAGCGATTTGACAAAACCTACCAGCTGCACCACCTTCCCGTTGGGCGAATCCCAATATTCCGCCTTCTCTACCCGCACGCGTATCAGCCCCAGGTTGGGCGTATCCAGACCTTCGGTAAACCACGCCTTGTAAAGCGGGTTCCACAGCTCTTCCAGCTTCTTCCGGTCGCGCACCAGCTCCCCCGAACCAGACACCGACACGTAAGTCTGGCTGCCGGAGTCGGCGTAGCTCAGGTTTACCTGAGAGTCCTGGCGCAGCTCGAATACTTTGGGGGCCGTGGTCTCAGTGAAAAACCACAGGTCCCCGTCAAATTCCTGCTGCTGTGTCCACATCGGCCGGCTGCGCAGTTTGCCGTCCGTTTCGACGGTAGTCATCATCGCCACCTTAATATCCTTGATCAGCTTCCCTAATTTCTCAATATCTTCCGTGCGTTGTTTTTCGTCTACCATCAATCCTTCCTCCCTGGTCATCCTCTTATCGGTTACCCCCAATCTCTGGACCGGAGTTGGGCTTGCACACCGCAAACGGCTCCGGCATTCCGGCCTACTTATACTCGAGAAACCCGCCGCCGGGAATCAGGGAAACTCCTGTTTTTAGGGCAGGGAAAACCCTACTCGCCCAATGATAGTCGAGAACCAAAAATGCGGCGCAAAGCGCCGCATTTTTGGTTGTGGACGATCAGATTCCCTTCCGTGG
>JAEWYL010000176.1 GCA_023395675.1 Chloroflexota bacterium
GGCAGATCTCCCGCTACATCCTGGGCATCGGCTACAACGCCAACGATATCCGCCTGGGCCTGGTGGACGCCGCCGGGCGCAAGATCGCCACCCTGGTAGACCAGTTTTACCTGCTCTGCTACCAGTATGACCCGGTCACGGGGCGCTACAACCTGCTGATCCACCGCGTGCTGCAGGCAGGAGGGATTCTGACCGCGCTCGGCCTGGGCATGGCGGTGTTTTTCTTGCGCAAAGCAGAACGAGGGGTGAGCCCATGATCAGCCTGCCGATTTTCCCGCCCCAGGCCTCGGACGTCGCCTGGCAGGTAGACCTGCTGTTCATCATCCTGGTGGCGCTGAGCGGGTTTTTCACCAGCATCGTGGTCGCTCTGATCATCTACTTCGGCATCCGCTACCGGCGGGGCAATGCGGTGGACCGCTCGAACGCGCCCACCACCAGCCTGAAAGTGGAGACGAGCTGGATGTTCGGGCTGCTGGTGCTGGGCATGGGCACTTACGTGGCGGCGACCATCATCTACTTCAATATGTACCGGCCGCGCGCGAACGACGTGCTGGTGTACGTGGTCGGGCAGCAGTGGATGTGGAAGATCCAACACCCGGAGGGCCCGGGCGAGATCAACACCCTGCACCTGCCGGTCGGGCGCACAACCCGGCTGGTGTTGATCTCGGAGGACGTGATCCACAGCTTATTCGTCCCCGCCTGGAGGCTGAAGATGGACGTTCTGCCCGGGCGGTACACCAACCTGTGGGTGCGCCCCACCGAGGTCGGGGAATATCATATTTTCTGCGCCGAGTTCTGCGGCACGGACCATGCCGGCATGATCGGCACGGTGGTGGTGATGGAGCCCGCCGCTTACCAGAACTGGCTGAGCGCGGGCGGGGCGGACGCCGCCGGGTCGGGCGGCGCAGGCCCGGCGGAGGCGGGCGAGGCGCTCTTCACCCAACTGGGGTGCAGCTCCTGCCACGTGGGCGGCGCGGGTACGCTGGCGCCGCCCCTGGAGGGCCTTTTCGGGTCTCAGGTGCCCCTGGAGGGCGGCGAGACCGTGACCGCCGACGAGAACTATATCCGGGAATCCATCCTCTTCCCCCAGGAACAGATTCATGAAGGTTACTCGCCCGTGATGCCCTCTTACCAGGGCCGGGTGAGCGAGGAGCAGCTGATCCAACTGGTCGATTACATCCGCTCGCTGGGCGGCGAGGCCGGGAGCGAACAACCGTGACAGGAAAAGGATAATGGCTACACTAACCCTGGATCGATTCCGAGAGAACTACCTCAACGCCAGCTACACAGCCCGCTCGTGGCTGCTGACCATAGACCACAAGCGCATCGCGGTGCTTTACATGATCTCCGTCACGTTCTTCTTCTTCCTGGGAGGCGCCGCCGCCGCCCTGGTGCGCGTGGAGCTGCTCACCCCGCAGGCGGACCTGCTCAAAGCCGATACCTACAACAAGGCCTTCACCCTGCACGGGGTGATCATGATCTTCTTCTTCCTGATCCCGGCCATCCCCACCGTGCTGGGGAACTTCCTCCTGCCGCTGATGCTCGGCGCGCGGGACCTGGCCTTCCCGCGCTTGAACCTGCTGAGCTGGTATTTTTTCATCATTGGGGGCCTGTTCACCCTGGCGGTGATGATCCTGGGCGGGATTGACACCGGGTGGACCTTCTACCCGCCTTACAGCACAACCTTCAGCCAGACAGCCGTCTCCCTGGCGATCCTGGGTATCTTTTTCGCCGGGTTCTCGTCAATATTTACCGGCATCAATTTCATCGTCACCACCCACAAGCTGCGCGCCCCCGGGCTGACCTGGTCGCGCCTGCCGCTGTTCGTGTGGTCCAATTACGCCGCCAGCCTGATCATGGTGCTGGGCACCCCGGTGATCGCCATCACCGGTCTGATCATCCTGCTGGACCGGCTGTTCAACATCGGCTTTTTCGACCCCACCAAGGGCGGCGACCCGATCCTCTTCCAGCACCTGTTCTGGTTCTACTCGCACCCGGCGGTGTATATCATGATCCTGCCGGCGATGGGGGTGATCAGCGAGCTGGTGGCAGCTTACACCCGGCGGCGCGTCTTCGGCTACACCTTTGTGGCCCTGGCGAGCCTGGCGATCGCGGTGATCAGCTTCCTGGTCTGGGGGCACCATATGTTCGTCTCGGGGCAGTCCGGCTACGCCAGCGCGGTTTTCTCCGGGCTGAGCTTCCTGGTGGCGATCCCCTCGGCGATCAAGGTGTTCAACTGGACCGCTACCCTGTACAAAGGCTCGATCTCCTTCGAGACGCCGATGCTCTACGCCCTGGGTTTCATCGGCCTGTTCACCGTCGGGGGGCTGACCGGGTTGTGGGTGGCGGCCCTGGCGATGGACGCGCACGTTCACGACACCTATTTCGTGGTGGCGCATTTCCACTACGTGATGGTCGGAGCGGTGGTGATGGCGTACGTCGGCGGGCTGCACTACTGGTGGCCGAAAATCAGCGGGCGCAAATACCCGGAATGGTGGGGGCGGGTCTCGGCCGCGCTGATCTTTTTCGGCTTCAACCTGACCTTCTTCCCCCAGTTCATCCTCGGCTACCTGGGTATGCCGCGCCGCTACCACACCTACCCGGCGGAGTTCCAGGTGCTGAACGTGATGTCCACCGCCGGCTCCTCGATCCTGGCGGTGGGCTACCTGCTGCCGCTGATCTACCTGCTGTGGTCCATGCGGCGCGCGCCGGTGGCGGAGCCCAACCCCTGGGGCGCGAGCGGGCTGGAATGGACCACCTCCTCCCCCCCGCCCACCGAGAATTTCGCCCAGATCCCGGTGGTGACGGAGGAAGCCTACACCTTTGGGCCGGAGACCCTGCCTGATGAGCGAAGCTGACTTCTCCCAAACCCGGGCCGCGGGCACCGCGCCGGAGAAAGCCGGCACGGTCGCCAGCCCGGTCGAACATCACGCCCTGCCGCCCGCCGACGAGCGCGAGGCGAACCAGCTCGGCATCTGGCTGTTCCTGGCGGGTGAAGTGCTCTTCTTCGGGAGCCTGTTCACGGTTTACCTGATCTACCGCATGATCCACCCGGAGGTCTTCGCCGCCGAGAGCCGGGAGCTGGACGCCCTGCTGGGCGGGGTGAACACCGCCCTGCTGCTGACCAGCAGCCTGAGCATGGCGCTGGCGGTGCAGGCGGCACATTTCGGGCAGCGCAGGCGGCTGCTGCTGATGCTGGTGCTCACCATGGCCCTGGGGGCCGGCTTTATCGGGATCAAGGTTTTTGACTACGCGCACTTGATCCGGGAGGGCCTCTTCCCCGGCAGCTACAGCCCCTCCTTTGACCAGAGCTCGCTGCCCCAGCCGGTGCTGCTCTTTTTCAGCCTGTACTTCACCATGACCGGCCTGCACGCCGTGCACATGCTCCTGGGGATCGCAGCCATGGGCATCCTGGCCGCGCAGTCCGCGCTGCGCCGCCTGCCCCAACCGCGCGGCATCACGGTTGAGATGCTGGGCCTGTACTGGCATTTTGTGGATATTGTCTGGATCTTTTTATACCCGCTCTTTTACCTGGTTGACCGTACGGGCTGATTTGCCCGCGCCGCCAACCGGATTCGAGACAGACTGATGGAAAGAGAACGGCACGTAGAAGAAGAACGGAGCAGCCACACCCGCAGCTATTTTCTGGTGTACCTGGCGCTGCTGCTGCTGCTGGGGGCCACCGTCGGGGCGGCTTACATTGATATCGGCCCGCTGAACCTGGTGCTGGCCCTGGCGATCGCCACGCTGAAAGCCGGGCTGGTGCTGGTCTTTTTCATGCATATTCGCGAGAGCAGCGGGCTGGTGCGCTTCTTTGCCCTGGCAGGGCTGATCTGGCTGGTGATCCTGGTCGGCCTGACGCTGAGCGATTATCTCACCCGGGTGGACCCGTTTTCCCTGTAATGCAGGGGGCTGCCCGAAAACAGCCCTGATAAAATTGATTCAGTACACAAACTGCGAGCATGAGGCGAAAGGCAGCTCCGCAGGTAAGCGTAAACGCTGGAGTTCGCCCATCCCCCCTGCCCCCCTTCCCGCCGGGAAGGGGGAAAAAGAATATGGTGCGTTTTGCGGCACAAAGCGCCGCAAAACGCACCATATTCTTTTGATACCCGCTATCTTGCTACGGTCTTCTTAGTCATCCCCTCCAGCTCGGGGAGGATTTCGCGCTCGTAGAAGCGGAAGAAGCCCTCCTGCTCGCGGCCGATCTGGTGAATATAAATATGATCGAAGCCGGCTTCGATCATCTTCTGGATCTGCTCCAGGTGCACGTTTTTATCGGGGCCGCAGGCGACCTCCTTCACCACGTCCTCTTTCGAGAGCATTTTGGCGGCGGCCTCGAAGTGAGCCGGAGTGGGCAGGTCGGCGTGAAGGGGCCCGGGGATGCCGCCCGTGGGCCAGATCTCGTAGACGATATCCTCCGCCTCCTCCTTGCTCTCGGCCCAGCAGACCTTCACCTGCCCGTAGCAGGGCTTGCCCTCTCCCCCGGCTTCCTTGAATTTCTCCACCAGACCCTCCTCCGGGGCGGTGCTGATCAGCCCGTCGCCGATCTCCCCGGCCAGGGTGGTGGCTTTCTCACCGCTGGCGGCCACGTAAATGGGCGGGAGCTGCTCGGGCAGGGTGTAGAGCTGGGCGTTCTCGACCGTGTAATACGCCCCCAGGTAGTTGACTTCCTCCCCTTTCCAGAGCTCGCGGATGATCTCCACCGCCTCTTCCAGCATCTCCAGGCGGATATCCGCCGGAGGCCAGTGGTCGCCCAGGATATGCTCGTTCAGGGCCTCGCCGCTGCCCACGCCGAAGAAAAAACGCCCCGGCATCATGGCGGCGGCGGTGGCGGCCGCCTGAGCCAGGATCGCCGGGTGGATGCGCATGGTCGGGCAGGTGACCCCCGTGCCCAGCCGCAGGCGCTCCGTGGCCTGACCGATGGCGCCGATCACCCCCCACACGAAGGGCGAATGCCCTTGCTGGCTGACCCACGGATGGTAATGATCTGATATCAGGGCAAATTGAAAGCCCACTTCCTCCGCCCGGCGGGCGTTCCTGACCAGGTCTTCCGGAGCGTGCTCCTCGCTGGAAAGCGCGTAACCAAACTCAACCATTAATCGTCCTCCTCATCATCCCATAAATCGTCGTCCAGGTCGTCGAACAGGTCGTCGTCGTCCTCATCCAGGTCATCCAGAGATTCAAGCTCGTCCTCGAGCTCATCTTCGTCGTACCCGTTGTATTCGCCGTCGTCGTCCTCATCCTGCTCGTCCAGGTCTTCTTCGTCCTCTTCCTCATCCTCATCCAGGGCGTCCAGCAGTTCTTCTTCCAGGTCGTCGTCGAGCTCCTCCAGGTCGTCCTCGTCCCCCGACTGCTCGCTCCGTTCCAGCTCGTCCAGGCTCATGGCGGAGGCGGGGTTGAGCTCCCAGCGGTCCTGGTCCCGTTCGTCCAGCTTGTCGGCGGTGGAGAGTGGCTCGTCGTCGGCGTAGGAGATGCCCAGGGCCTCGCCCAGCTCGTCCACCACGTCCTGGTCGGGGGTGGGCACGGTGCTGCCCACGCTCTCCTCGCCGCTGACGACCGAACTGTCCCAGGCTGCGTCCACGTCCCCTCCCGATACCTGGGGCGATTGAGAATGGTGCTCGCGCAGGCTGTCCAGCAGCTTATCGCTCCCGCTGTGCAGGCGCTGGCGGTCTGCAAAATCGTCCAGCGTGTCCTCGTCATCGGTGTAATCGTCAATCTGGTCCATCACCCCATCGTCATCCGAACCGACCACCAGGTAATCGGCGTAAGCCTCGCCCGGTTCCTGGGTGAAATCTTCTTCCCCTTCGCGGTCGCTCTTATCGGCATCCGCATATAAATAGTCCAGGGGCGACTCCTCGACCGACCGGAAGCGCTCGCTGCCCGGAGGATTCCCCTCCAGAGACAATTCATCAGGGTTCTGCCAGGAATCCTGACCCGCCTCCCGGGTCTCTTCGGTTTCGATATCGGCTTCATCGCGCCGTTTATTCTCTTCTGCCATCACCGCAATCCTCCTTGGAAAAACTTGCCGCCCGCAAAGCTGCTCTCCGGTGAAAAAAAAAGGGAATCAGTACTGCGGCAGGCATATTGAGTTTAAGGTCGGAAAAAGATTCTCTCAATAAGGAATATCCCTAATGCCGGGTAGGGAGAATCCTATGGCTTTCTCAAACTCGAAAGCCAGGCACGGCATGCGAGGAAACTGGGAGCTGTGCGCTGGGGGTGGCACACCGCCCAGCCCGCAGCATTCATGCTTGAGAAAGGCGTGGGGGATTCCCAATTACTCCTGGCGCGCCAGGGTCTCCATGACCCGCTGGTAGCGCTCGCGCAGGTCCTGCCGGTCTTTGCGCTCTGAGACGTTTTCCCGGCTGCTGTGCTCGATCATCTGGGCCTGGCGGATCAGAGCCTGGCGGAACTTTTCGTCGCCGGTGCGCTCGAGGACGATCTGAATGACCTCCAGCAGGTGGATCTGCACCGAGATATCCCCTTCGGAGAACTGGCGGATCTGGTTGAAAGCGGCATCCACCACCCCGGCGTAGGTCTGCGGGCGGGCGATGACCAGGCGCAGGCGGCCCTGCGGATCGCAGCGGTAGGGAGAGGGGAGCGAGTTTTTCGCCAGCCGGGAGAGGACCGCGCCCAGCCAGTCAATACAGGTGATGGCGGTGAAAGGATCGTTAATCCCGGTGGAGAGGGCCCGGACGGCCATCTCCACCAGCTGGTGGACCGCAAATTCGAGGTCCTGGGCGCTGCTGCGCTGGCGGCCCACCAGGAAGACCGCATTGATCTCACCGGAGAGCTGCTTCCTGGCGGGGCCTGGGAAGACCTGGGCGATCTCGTCCCCCTCGATCACAAACAGCCCAGGGCGGTGCAGGATGTGCACTACCAGATCGTTTTCGACCGCGATCTGCAGCAGCCGCTCGCTGTCAATGGCCTGCAGGTACCCGCTGCGCGGCGCCGCCACGGGCCAGCCCTCCCGGTCAAAACGCTCGCGCCAGGCCGGCAGGCTCTCGTACTCGTTTTCGTCTGGCGGCTCCTGCCCCAGCTCCCCGGGGTAAATATGGTTAATCTTCTCCAGCAGGCTCCCGGCGACATCGCTGATGATCTGCGGGGCCTGGACCGAGAGCGCCACATGGTGGATAAAGTACACCATCACGATCAGGCTCAGGATCGCCAGCACCACCGCCACCGTGACGGAGACCTGGGGCACGAAGGAGATCTCTTCGCTGCTGCGCACGGTCCGGAGGATGAGGAGACAGTACAGGAAGGTGGAGATAAATGCGCCCAGGACGAACTGGTTGCCTGAGTCGCGCATGAAATTGCGCAGCAGCCGGGGGCCGAACTGGGTGGAAGCCATGGATAAGGCCACGATGGTGATGGAGAAAACCACCCCGGTCACGGTGATCATCGAGCCGGCCACCATTGAGAGCAGCTCGCGGGCCCCGTCCGCGCCTCCGGTCCAGATAAAGGGCACCAGGCGGTTCCATTCAAAACGCACCTCTCCATCCAGGTTGATGGTGAACACGGCGAGGATCAGCGCCCCGACCATCATCACCGCCGGGACAAACCAGAAGCTGTAGCGGATTTCTTCGAGGAAACGGATTAATCGCAGTTTCATATCGGCCTACCCGGCGAAGCTCCTTCCTGCTGTTTCTCTTGATGATATCCCAAAGACAGGATTCCGCACAGGAGAAACCTGGCATGAGCGCCGGCTTCCTCAGGCATGCATTTGGGGTCTGGGCGGGGGGGGCGCCGCCCAGCCCCCAAATGCCTCTCAGGTCGAACCTGACTTTCGAGTTTGAGAAAGCCATCCCGCAGAGGGCGTGAAAAGCATCTACACCGGCTTCCGGTATGCGAATGGGGTGTGGGGGGGGGGGGGGGTTAAAGACCACCCCCCCCCCCCC
>JAEWYL010000208.1 GCA_023395675.1 Chloroflexota bacterium
CCCGGGCGCAAGGGCGGCAACACGAAAAAGCGATCGTATCGCTTCGCCAGAGACAGCAGGCGTCCGCAAGGCGGACTTAATCTCCTGCCGAGGTGAAGCTCTCCAGGATCAAACAGCGCCTCGCGCGCGGATCCGGACCACAGGAGAGTCTTTGCCCGGCGGAGGGCGAAGACTTTTTTTGTTGTTTGCAGAAAACCTCTCCACAGGCCCCGGCCGGTCTGTGGAAGGTGAGAAATGCTTCTGGAAGGAGGTGAATGTACATTGGCTATCACGAAAAAGCGTAAAAATGAGCTGGTGAGCTCCTATGCCGATTGGGTGCAGCGCAGCCGGGCCGTGATCCTGACCGAGTATAAAGGCGTCACGATGAAGCAGCTGGACGACCTGCGCGCCAAGATTCGGGAATCGGGCGGCGAGTTTCATATCGTCAAGAACACCCTGGGGAAGCTGGCCTTCGAGAACGCCGGCCTGCCCGTCCCCGAGGAACTGCTCGAGGGCAGCACAGCGATCGGGTTCGCCTTTGAAGACGCGCCCAGCCTGGCGAAAGCGCTGAGCGAATTCTCCCGCACGAACGAGTTCATCAAGATTAAAGGCGGTTTTCTGGGTCAGGACCGCATCCGGGCCGAGGATGTGCGCGCTCTGGCCGACCTGCCGCCGCTGCCTGTGATGCGCGCCACGCTTCTGGGCGTCATCTCAGCCCCCGCCAGCAAGCTGGTCCGCACCCTGGCCGAGCCCGGCCGCAGTGTGGCTTCAGTCTTGCGCGCCTTCTCCGAGAAGGAGAACGCCCCCGCTTCGGCCTGACGGCTGCAGCAGGGCTGGAAAACCGCGAACCGTGTGCCCGGCATGCAAGCCGGCAGCCCGGAACCGGAATCAAGAACCGATCATTAGAAATCGAATTTTCACAATTCAGTAAGGAGTACGAAAATGGCTGACATGGATAAACTGGTTGAAGAACTGGGCAAGCTGACCGTTCTGGAAGCTGCCGATCTCGTCAAGCGGCTCGAAGAGGCCTGGGGCGTTTCCGCCGCCGCTCCCGTGGCTGTTGCTGCTGCTCCCGGCGCCGGCGCTGCTGCGGCCGAGCCCGTGGAAGAGAAGACCGAGTTCGACGTCATTATCAAAGACGCCGGCCCCAAGAAGATCGAGGTCATCAAGACCATTCGCCAGCTCACCAACCTGGGCCTGAAAGAGGCCAAGGACCTGGCAGAGACCGCGGGCGGCAAGGTGCTGGAGGCAGTGGCTAAGGAAGCTGCCGACGACGCCAAGTCCAAGCTGGAAGCTGCCGGCGCCTCCATCGAGGTTAAATAGAGCCTGGCTTCGACCAGAAGCATTTACCCCCCTTCTCTAACGAAGGGGGGTTTTCTTTTTCTGGCAGGGCGCCCGAGCAGGAGCTGCATTCCCTGAACGTGGGCTCTCGCGAGGTGGGGGTTGTGCAGGCCTGCCCGGGGTGGCGCTTGCCTGCAAGCCACCGCCGGGCGGGGCCGCGCAGCAGGCGGTCCCCCCTCCCCCTTTGTGAAACGAGGGGCAAATCAACGCCAGCGGCAGGGGATTAAGCTGGTAAAATTGAACGCGGCCGGGCTCCTTTTTTGGGACTGGTTCGGCATGGCATGGCTGCACCCAGCCGGAGCCGGGCCGATACCTGTGGGGAAATCTTGTAGAGAGGAGCCAGATGTCATGACCAGAAGCCTTTGGAAAGCGCTCATAGTGATCGGTTCATTGTGCCTGTTGAGCCTTCTGGCTGTCGCGTGCGGTGGGGGCGGCGAAGAAGGGGGACCAGACACGGGCGCAGAGGGGGCAGCCGGCAGCGCCGAACGGGGAGGACAGTTATTTAACCAGACGGTGATTGGCTCTCGTGCAGCCCCCGGCTGCATGACCTGCCATTCGCTCGAGGAGGGCGTCACCATCGTAGGGCCGTCTATGGCCGGGATCGCCAGCCGGGCCGGGGAAGAGGTCTCCGGCCAGCCGGCTGAGGAATACCTGCACCAGTCTATCGTCGAGCCGGACGCGCACGTGGTGGAAGGCTTCCCAGCCGGGGTCATGTACCAGAATTATAATGAAGACCTGAGCGCGCAGGAGATCGACGATTTAGTGGCTTATCTCCTGACGCTCGAATAAAACCCCCGATAGGAGACAGGATTATGATTGTAACCACCGCAGATTTGTTTAAAGTAGCCTACGGGCGCTTCGCCGTAGGCGCCTTCAATATCAACAATATGGAGCAGGTATTGGGCCTGTTTCAGGGCGTGCAGGCCGCCCAGGCGCCCATGATCGTCCAGCTTTCCAAGGGCGCGCGCAAATACGCGGGCGTCAAGATGCTGGAAGCCATGCTGCGCACCGCGGAGACCATGTATCCCGACGTCATCTACGCCGTTCACCTGGATCACGGCGACGAAGCCACCTGCTACGACTGCATTAACTCGGGCTTTTATTCCTCGGTGATGATTGACGCCTCGCACGAGCCCTTCGAGAAGAACGTTGAGATCACCCGGCGCGTGGTGGAAGCCGCTCACGCAAAGGGTGTGAGCGTGGAGGCCGAGCTCGGTATGCTGGGCGGCGTGGAAGAGGATATCCAGGTGGACGAGAAGCACGCCCTGCTGACCGACCCGGACCAGGCGGCCGAGTTCGTGCGCCAGACCGGCTGCGACAGCCTGGCGGTCGCCATCGGCACCAGCCACGGCGCTTACAAGTTCAAGGGCAGGCAGGGCCTGCATTTCGAGCGCCTGGCCCAGATCCAGCAGCGCCTGCCCGGCTTCCCGCTGGTCATGCACGGCTCCTCCTCGGTCCCCGAGGACGAGGTCCTGCGCATCAACGCCGCGGGCGGCAGGCTCGACCCCTCGGCCAAAGGCGTGGATGAGAACGAGTTCGCCCGGGCAGTGCAGTTGGGCGTGACGAAGGTAAATATCGATACCGACGGGCGCCTGGTCTGGACCCGCGTGCACCGCGAGTTCTTCCGCGACCAGCCCGAGGCCTTCGACTTCCGCAAACCGGGCGAGGTCTACGTCAAGGAGTACGCCAACTTCATCGGCCACAAGTGCGAGAAGCTGGGCTCCGCCGGCAGGCTGGGCGAGGTGCGCCAGGCCCTGCAGACGGTTGCCTGAGCCGCCCGGAACACCGGCTCTACAGGAAAAGACATTCTCAGGTGCAGGGCGTTTTTAGAGCGTCCTGCACCTGGCCCTATCTGAGACACACGCATGAACCTGAAGCAGCAGGCAGCCCGCCGGGCGCTCGAGCTGGTGCGCAGCGGCATGACCCTGGGGCTGGGCAGCGGCTCCACCGCGGCCGAGTTCGTCGAACTGCTGGGAGAGCGCGCCCGGACAGGCGGGCTGCGAGACCTGCGCTGCGTCGCCACCTCCGAGAAGACCGCCTCCCGGGCCCGCGCCCTGGGCCTGAAGCTGGTGAACCTGGCGGATTGCGGCAGTCCCCCGCGCCTGGACCTGGCGGTGGACGGGGCCGATGAGGTGGACCCGCAGCTCAACCTGATCAAGGGGCTGGGACGCGCCCTTCTGCGGGAGAAGGTAATCGAGATCCACGCCGCCCGGCTCGTGATCATTGTGGATGAATCCAAGCTGGTCTCCCGCCTGGGCGAACACGTGCCGCTGCCGGTCGAGCTGGTGCCTTTCGAAGCGGACGTGCACCTCCGCTGGCTGGACGGCCTCGCCTCCCGGGCCGAGTACTACCTGGAGGAGGACGGCTCCCGCATCGTAACCGACAACGGCAACTACCTGGCGCTCTGCCATTTCGACGGGGGGGTCGCCGATCCCTATGCGCTGGCGCGCTGCCTGGCGGACCGGCCCGGGATTGTGGAGCACGGCCTCTTCCTGGACCTGGCCGACCGGGTCATCGCGGCCGGGGCCTCCGGCATACGCGAGCTCGAGAGACCCGAGGCTGCAGGCTGAGGATTTCTCCGGTCCCCCGCCGGGGGCTGCCGGAGCTGCACGGCGCGCCGATTTCTTCTTTGAGCAAGACCAGGAGCAGCATTTCCGATGAAGGTCAAGATCGCCTCCTCCATCCTCTCCGCGGACTTCTCTCGCCTGGGCGAACAGGTGCAGGAGGCGATTGACGCCGGGACCGACCTGATCCACGTGGATGTGATGGACGGGCATTTTGTGCCCAACATGACCGTCGGCCCGCTGGTGCTGGATGCCATCCGCCCGCTCGCCCGGGCTGCCGGCGTCCCGCTGGACGTGCACCTGATGATCGCACAGCCCGAAAGGCTCATCCCCGCCTTCGCCCGGGCCGGGGCGGACATCCTCACCGTGCACGTGGAAACCTGCCCGCACCTGCACCGCACCATCCAGCAGATCAAGGAGCTCGGGGTGCGCGCCGGGGTCACTCTCAACCCGGCCACCCCCCTGGCGGCCCTGGAGGAGATCCTGACCGAGGTGGACCAGGTGCTGATCATGTCGGTCAGCCCGGGCTTCGGCGGCCAGTCGTACATTCCGGAGAGCACCGGGCGCATCGCCCGCCTGCGCCGCTGGCTGGACGAGCGCGGGCTGGGCCGGGTGGAGCTGGAAGTGGACGGCGGGATCAAGGTGGAAAACGCAGCCGAGGTGCGGGAGGCCGGCGCTACCATCCTGGTCATCGGTTCCGCCATCTTCAACCGCCAGGCGAGCGTTGCTGAGAACCTCTCCGCCCTGCGCCGGGCCGCAGGCTGAGCCTCCCTCTGCCGCCGCCGGGAGCCCCGACAGGATTGGGGCTCTTTTGTTTTCCAGCCCTCCGGGCCTTCCACGCGCCATGCGTAAAGCCCGTCCGGGGCAGGTGCAAGGCACTCCCCCGCCTTCCTCACTTCTTCTCGGTCCGGCGTACCGCGCTGGCCGTGTAACGTTGTGGATAAAAAAGTGCCTCGCACCCATCCGAAGCCGGGTGCGAGGCACTTTCACCGCCCACCCGGCTCCGGACAGGCAAACGGCCCCGGCCTGAAGGGGAGCTGCCCGGGCGGGGCAGTGCCTTGCACCTGGGACGAAAGGGTGTGGCGCCTCCCAGGTGCAAAGCACTCCCCCGCCTTCCTCACTACTTCTCGGTCCGGCGTACCGCGCCAGACCTGCATCATTGCGAGCAAAAAAGTGCCTCGCACCCGCTGCGGCGCAGGGTGCGAGGCACTTTCACCGCCCACCCGGCTCCGGGCAGGCAAACGGCGCCGGCCGGAAGGGGAGCTGCCCGGGCGCGGCAGTGCCTTGCACCTGGGACGAAAGGGTGTGGCGCCTCCCGGGGCAGGTGCAAAGCACTCCCCCGCCTGTCTCACTTCGTCTCGGTCCGGCGTACCGCGCCAGACCTGCCTCATTGCGGGCAAGAAAGCGCCTCGCACCCGCTGCAGCGCAGGGCCGGCCGCCGTTTGCCCGCCAGAAACGCCCACCTGTCCTCTTTGACCGGCCTGTGGTATATTTTTAATGTTCTTTAGGAGGACCCATGAGCGCGAGAATTCTTATTATCGAAGACGACGAAGCAATCCTGAAGTTCCTGCGGCGCGGTCTGGCATACGAAGGCTACCAGGTGGACACGGCCACCGAAGGCCAGGCAGGCCTGGCCCTGGCGCGCGATAACCCTCCCGACCTGGTCGTGCTGGACCTGATGCTGCCCGGGATTGACGGCATGGAGGTGTGCCGCAGGCTGCGCGCCGGCGGTCCGGTCCCCATCCTCATCCTGACCGCAAAAGATAACGTCGGCGACCGCATCCAGGGCCTGGACATGGGCGCGGATGATTACATGACCAAACCCTTCAACCTGGACGAGCTCCTGGCGCGCATCCGCGCTCTGCTGCGCCGGGCTCAACCCACGCGCCCCCAGGTGCTGCGCTTTGCCGACCTCTCGCTCGATACCGGGACGCGCCAGGCCATGCGCGGAGACCGCAATATCGCTCTGACCGCCAAAGAATACGAACTGCTCGAGCTCTTCCTGCGCCACCCGCGCCAGGTGCTCACCCGCGATATGATCTTCGACCGGGTCTGGGGCTATGATTTCGGCGGCGAGAGCAATATCATCGAAGTATACATCCGTTACCTGCGGCAAAAGCTGGAGGTGGACGATGAGTCGCGCCTGATCCACACCGTGCGCGGCATGGGCTATGTGCTTCGTGAATCCTGAGCCGGCCTCTCCTCGCCAGACACCCCAGCACCCCAGCCCGACCGCTCCTGACGCCCTGCGCTCCCCCACCCGGAGCCCCCGGATATGTCTCTCCGCACCCGCCTAGCCCTTCTCTATACTTCCATCGTCGGCGGGATCCTGCTGCTCTTTGGCGTCGCCGTCTACTGGGCCGTTAACTACAGCCTGATCTCCCAGACGAGAGAAACGCTCAAAGTCACCGCCAGCAAAATCCTGCAGGCGGTGGATACAGACCCCTTCGGAAACCTGACCACCTACCCGCTGGAGGAGCTGGGCCTGAACGCCGACGTGTACGTGCAGGTCTGGGACCGGAATTTCAGGCTGGTGGCGTTCTCCGAGAATATCCGCGCCCTGGTGGAGCAGCCCATCGACCCCGAGAGCTTTTCGACCAGTAGCAACGTTTTCCACCACTATATCATCCGCCCGCCCTTCGGCAATATCCACTGGCTGGTCTACACCGTGCCTCTGCTGCAAAGCGGGCGCCAGGTGGGCGTGCTCCAGGTGGGCGTCAGCCTAGCCGTGGTGGACGCCACCCAGCGCGCCCTGCTGATCGTCCTGATCATCGGCGTGGTCATCTCCATGTCTATCGCCGGAATTGCCAGTTGGATCAGCACCCAGCAGGCCCTGGCGCCCCTGGATGACGTTACCCGCACCGCGCTGCAGATCACCCGCGCCGACGACCTGTCACGGCGCATCCCTTACCACGGCCCCCCGGACGATGAGGTGGGCCAGCTCATCCGCGCCTTCAACCAGACCCTCTCCCGGCTGGAGAACCTCTTCAACACCCAGCGGCGCTTCCTGGGCGATGTGGGCCACGAGCTGCGCACCCCGCTGACGGTTATCAAGGGCAACGTGGAGCTGATGCGCCGCTTTGGAGAGCTGGACCTTGAAGGGCTGGAGAGCATCGAGAGCGAGGTGGACCGGCTGACCCGCCTGGTGGGCGACCTGCTCCTGCTCACCCAGGCCGAGTCCGGGAAGCTGCCGCTCAACAAGACCCTGGTGGAGCTGGATACCCTGCTCTTAGAGGTGATGCACCAGATGAGCGTGCTGGCGCGCGATAAGCTGCAGCTGCGCATCGGGGAGATTGACCAGGTGCTGGTCTGCGCCGACGGGGATAAGCTGAAGCAGGTGCTGGTCAACCTGATCGGCAACGCCATCAAATACACCCCGGCCGGCGAGGCCGTCACCCTGGGGCTGGGCAAAGAGGGCGAGCGCGCCCGCCTGACGGTGAGCGACTCCGGGCCCGGTATCCCGGCGGAAGACCTGCCCCATATCTTCGAGCGCTTCTACCGGGCGGAGAAGTCCCGCACCCGGCCGCGGGACGGCAAAGGGTTCGGCCTGGGGCTTTCGATTGCCTACTGGATCGTGCGCAACCACGGCGGGCAAATTGACGTAACTTCGAAGGAGAAGCAGGGCACCACCTTCTGCATCTGGCTGCCGCTGGCGGGCGATAACTGCCAGGAAGAGGCGGAAAAAGCGATGGCGCAGTAAACGCGAGGGATGTTAAGCAAAACGTGCGGAGTCGAGCGATGCTCGACCCCGCACGTTTTTGTTTGGCGTATTCAGCGCCTGTCCTACTGGCGGGTGCGGCCTGAGCCGCTGCCCCCCTTAGGCGGGCTCATGGAGATCGGGTGGTAAGTCGGCTCAGGGCGAGAGTAGCTCGGCTCGGGCTGGGCCGGGGTCTTGGGCGCCGGGCGGAAGGTGGAGGAAGAAGCCGCGGCCGGGCGGGGGACCGCCGGCTGCTGGTTGCCCGCGCGTTCCGGGATGGCCCGCTCGTGGAGCTGCTCGGCCGGCAGGCGCCGGTCGCCGAGCGCCACGCGCCCGGGGAAGGGCTGCCGGCTGCGGCGCACGCCCTGCTCGGCCTGGGTGAACAGCCGAGGCCCTGCAATCGAGAAGGTTCCGATGATCAGAACCCGGATCAGCCACACCATCACCGCCACGAAGATCGGCACCACGCGCAGCATGGTATCCCGGGCCACCACCGTGTTTCCGAGCGATTCGTGCTGGAGGATGGCGATGGAAATGCCCCACCAGGTGAGCATGGCGTTCATGGTCGCGGCCAGGAGCCAGGCCCCGAACAGATACCAGACCTCAGTGGGCTCCGAGCTGCTGTCCTCTGGGGTGAAGAGGCGGGCAATACCGGCAAAATCAATCCCGCAGAAAGCCAGGGCGAGGATGGTCGCCCAGGGGATGCCCAGGAACTTGAGATCGCCCAGCAGGTCGCCCAGGGCGTAATCGGTGGTGCTGTAATTAAAAACTTCAAAAGCGATCAGGGCTCCGACAATGATCACACCCCAGAGGATCCCTCGCCGGAACGGGAGACGGTCTATAAGATTGGCCATATTACGGCCTGGAAAACTGGTCGAATTCATCTCAGGGCCTCCTCCAAATTGGATAGGCAGCTTTAGCTCGGATACGTCCGCGGTGCTGGCTGTTAAAAATCAGGTACCTGCTCTTGTGCAGCTTGACATTGCAATGGACAGCGTTCTATACCTTACAATATAGAACAAAAGTTCTGGTTTGTCAAGAGGAAAAACAGCGTTTTTGGGGAATAATCCGCCTCAGGAAGGCGCCCGGAGCGAATAGATTTGTAAGGCCCGGGCCGCCGCCCCACTTGGGCGAATGTTCTAAAAAGGCGCCGGCGCTGCTTGACTTTCTAGAACATTCGTGCTATTCTACCACAAAAGAGAACAGGCTGTGAACCCTCAGCCGCAGAAAAAGCGCAGTCTCCGCTGGCGGGAGAGAGCCCGCCAGCAGCCCCTCTCAAATTGAGAGCTACACACACACTTCCCGGAGGAATTGGATGTCTCTTGGCCCCCGTCTGGTAATCCCTGGAGCAATCGTCGGCAGTCTCGTGGTGGCATTGATCCTGTACACCGTCTCCGCCAGCCTGTCTTACCCGGCCTCCGCCCTGGCGGCCGGCCCGCTATCTGATCCTGCCATGGCTGAGGCGGCCGCGACGGCGGAGGCCGGCGGCGAGGTGATTGCGGTCGAGATGGAGGCGGACGGCGCGCTGGAAGCCGAGCTGGACTCCGGCGTGGCGCAGGAGGGCTGCCAGGTCAGCAGCCGCTTCCCGGACGACATCCTGCAGTGGTGCGAGGTGATTACCCATTACGCCAACAAGCGCGCCCTCTCCCCCGACCTGATCGCCGCCCTGATCCTGCAGGAGAGCGGCGGCAACCCGGTCGCCTACTCGCGCAGCGGGGCCGTGGGTCTGATGCAGGTGATGCCGCGCGACGGCCTGGCCTCGTCCTTCATGTGCATCAACGGCCCCTGTTTCGCCAACCGCCCCTCCATCGAGGAGCTGGAGAACCCGGAGTTCAACGTCTCTTACGGGACCAAGATGCTGGCGGGCTTGCTGGAGAAGAGGGGGGATTTGCGCAGCGCGCTGAAATCTTACGGTCCGATGGACGTGGGCTTTTCGTACGCGGATACCGTGCTGGCGCTCTATGAACGTTTCGGGAATTAACTGCTGCGGGGACTAACCGCCGCCCGGGCCGGCTTCACCGGCGACCAGGTGAAAATGCAGGTGCGGGAAGTCCTGGTATTTTCCACCGTTGGCGATCAGGCGGTAGCCGCGCGCTTCCAGCTCGAATTCTTTCACCAGGCTCTGCACCGCCGCCACCAGGTCGGTCAGGAAATCCGCATCGGCGGCGGTTAAGTCGGCCAGACCGGCGCGGGCGCGCCTGGGCACCAGCAGAATATGCACCGGGTAGCTGGGGCTGGGGTGGTGAAAGGCAATCAGGCTGTCCGTTTCGCGCAGCCGCTTGAGGGGGAGAGCAAAGCTCATGTGGGCAAAGATCCATCCAATCAGAAAGCGCCCGGTCCGGGTGCGCGCGAGGCGGTAAAGGAGGCGCAAGGCAGCGGGCCTCCGGCGCTCAGCCTTCAACCCCGGAGGCGGCCAGGCGCAGCAGCTGCTCCGTCTCGCCGGGGATGTTCTCGTGCAGGCGGGCTGCCGCGGCCACCGGGAGCCACTCCCGCAGCCGCGCTTCCTCGACGCCGGTGAGCTGCAGGTAGCGCCGCAGGTAGAGCTTCCAGAACCGTCTGCGGAGCAGGTCCAGCAGCAGCCGGGAGGCGCCCCCCACCGGAGCCCCCACGCTCAGGAGCAGCAGGGTGCGCGCCGCATCCCCCAATGGATGCCCGCAGGAGGCGTCAATCCAGTCAATCACCACCGGCCCGCCCGCCGTCATCTGGACATTCTCCGGGTGAAAATCGCCGTGGCACAGCGCCCGGCCCTGCGGCAGGCGCCGCAGCCGCTCCAGCAGGGCGCGCCGCAGGTTTTCGTCCAGCTCTCCGGCCCGCCGGATATGGTGCTCCAGCCGCTCTTTTTGGGGCTGCAGCCCCTCACCCGGGCGGCTGTGCATTTCCGCCTGCAGCTCCGCCAGCAGGCGGGCACCCCGGAAAAAGCGCCAGGGACGGGACATCATCCGGTGGAAGAGGGTCTCGCCGTCCACCCGCTCGTACACCAGCCCGGGCCTGCCGCCGATCTCGACCATCTCGCCCACCGCCGGCGCCGGCTGGCCTGCCGCCAGCACCCGGCGCGCCTGCTCCGCCTCGAAGCGCACAGAGTCCGGGGGCATCCAGTCATAGAACAGCTTGAGCACCCGGCCCTCCCCCCAGGCATAGATCTCCGCCGTGCGCCCCAGGGCGATGGGTTTGCCCGGCGCAGGCCTGCCGGCAGCGTCTATCTCGCCAGCGCCAACCGAGCCGGCGTCTTTCCCGCCATTCACTCCCAGGGGTTCTCCATGGTCTGGATCAGCACCGGCGTGCCGATCTTGATATTCGCCCGGCGGGTGAGCAGCCAGAGCGCCAGGTCGGCGATGTCCTCGGGGTACAGGCACTTCTCGTGGTTGAGGCCGGGCGAGTCGGCGCTCATCTCTGAGACCACCATGCCCGGACAGATGGTGTTCACCCGGATGCCGTACTCCTGGTTCTCGCGCTGGGTGTACTCGCCCAGGTCGTTCAGGGCGTGCTTGCTCAGCCCGTAGACGGCATCGCCCTCGTAGTAATTCAGGCCCGATTCCGAGCTGATATTGATGATATGCCCGCTGCGCTGGGCGCGCATCAGGGGCAGCGCCCGGCTGGTGACCAGGGCCGGACCGCGCAGATTGACGGCCATCACCCGGTCCCAGGTCCCGGCGTCCAGGGCATAGGTGGTGGTGTACCCGCCGATCCCGGCGTTGTTGATGACGATATCTACCCGGCCCCAGGCGTCCAGCACAGACTGGAAAAAGCGCTCCACGTCCGCTTCGCGGGAGACGTCGGCCAGCACCGACAGCGCTGTCCCGCCCGCCGCCTCCACCAGGCGCACGGTCTCCTCCAGCGGGGCCTGCCGCCGCCCGCACACGGCCACTCGCGCCCCTTCGGCTGCGAGGGCCAGGGCCAGGCCGCGCCCGATCCCGCTCCCGCCCCCGGTGACCAGGGCAATCTTACCTTCCAGACGTTTCATAGGCCTCCTCTTCACGAAGTAAACGTGAGGTTGGGACAGGTAACTATCCGAAAAATGTTATCTTGCTGTGGGCAGCGGCCTGGCACAGGCCCAGCCGGTAGATATCACGGCGCCATCCCGGCCACGGCCTGCACGCCGGGGATTTCCTGCAGGACGGGCTGCCAGCGCAGCTCGTCCGCAGTGGCCTGCAGCAGCTCGCCGTTCGAAAGGACCGCGAACAGCCGCTCGCCCACCCGGGCAAAGCGCTCCACCATATGCCGGGGCCAGGGGGCCTCCAGCCCGCTCCAGGCCGGCGTCCAGGTGCGCCCTCCGTCCCGGCTTTCCTCGATCCGCCCGCCGCGATCCACCCCGTCCGCCGGGCCCAGCAGGATGTGCTGCGCGTCGGCGGGGTCAATCCAGGCGGCGCGGCAGTAGCAGCGCGGGTAGAGGTTCTCCCAGCTCCGGCCCCCATCCTGAGAGCGGAAAAAGCCGCCCCCGGTGGGGGCGAAGACCAGCTCCGGCGAAGAGGGATGCGCTTCGATCGAATGGACGTCGGAATGAATATGCCCGGAGAGGGGGGCATGGTCGGCGGGGCCGCGGCTGCCGCCCGCCAGCTCCCAGCTCAGCCCGCCGTCGTCCGAGACCAGCACGGCGCCGTCCTCCACGGCGGCGTAGGCGCGCGCTCCGTGGAAGGCAAAACCGCGCACGCAGCCGGCCTCCGGCGAGTAAGGCAGGCTCCACCCGAAGCGCTCCCGCATCTCGCTCACCTCCGGGCATTCCCGCCAGGTCGCGGCCCCATCCCTGGAGATAAAGACTGCGGCAGGCTCCGTGCCCGCCAGCTCGAAATCCGAGACCTCCGGGCGATAGGCCAGCCAGCGAATGTGAAGCTCCTTCAATCCCAGGCTTGCCTCGCTCCAGCCGGCTCCCAGGTCGTCCGAGCGGTACACGCCGGTGCGCGTGCCCGCCAGGATCACGCCCTCCCGGGCGATCACGCTGGTCACCGCCTGCCCTTGCAGACCGCGGCGCAGCACCTCCCAGCCCTGGCCCGCAGCCCGGCAGACGACCAGCCCTGTTTTTGCTCCAACCAGTAACAAATCACTCATATTTACCCCCGAAAGAGCCCCCGGCGCCGCGCGCAGCCGGGGGGGAAAACCAGGCTGTGGAAAACGAATCTTACCCCGGCCCCAGCCCGCCCTCCAGCCGATCCAGCGCTTCCATATCCGCCGGATCAATCTCCAGGTCCAGAGTCTCCAGGTTTGCCTTGAGATGGGCCGGGTTGAGGGACATGGGGATAGCGACCACCCCCGGCTGGCGCACCAGCCAGTACAGGGCGATCTGGACCGGGCTGGCGCGGTATTTTTCCGCCAGACGGCGGATTTCCGGCGCATCCGCCGCCCGGCCCTGCTCCACCGGGGCATAGGCGGTGAGCAGGATGCGCTGCGCGCGGCAGTACTCCAGCACCCCGTTCCGAACGTACTCGCGCCGGTGCAGGCTGTAGGGGACCTGGTTCGCGGCGATGGGCACGGTAGAGAACTCCTGCGCCCGGCGCAGCAGCTCCAGGTCGAAATTGCTCACCCCAATATAGCGCACCAGCCCCTGGCCGTGCAGCTCGTTCAGGGCGCGCAGCGTTTCCTCCAGCGGGACGCCGGGATCAGGCCAGTGGATCAGGTAGAGGTCCAGGTAACCGGTGCGCAGGCGGCGCAGGCTGGCCCGGCAGGCCTCCAGCACCTGCTTGTAGCGCAGGTGGTTGGGCCAGACCTTGGAGGTGATGAAGAAGTCCTCGCGCCGGTAGCCCTCCAGCGCCCGGGCGATCAGCTCCTCGGTGTGCCCGCCGGCGTACATCTCGGCGGTATCCAGATGCCGGTAGCCCAGCTCCAGGGCGGCGCGCAGGGCTGCCAGGGCGGGGGCGTCCTGCGCGGGATCGGCGCTCGACCTGCCGCCCATCCTCCAGGTCCCCAGCCCGATGCGCTCCACCGGCCGGCCGTCATACAGAGGCGCAGTACGCTCCAGCCCCACGTCTCACCTGTCAGAAGCCCAGATCGCGCAGCTGCTCGCTCGCTTCGCGCCGCCTGCCGCTGCCCGCGCCCAGCAGCTCTTTCCAGAAGTCGTCGTCGTAGCGGCGCGAGCGCACGGGCAGGGGCATGGGCACGCCCCAGCCCAGCAGGAGCACCTCCTCCTTGGGCTGCAGCCGGGCAAGCATACCGCGCAGGGCGTCGCGCCCGGCCAGGCCCGAGAGCACGGCGCGGATATCGTCGTCGTCGCCCAGCCAGCCTGAGATGCGCGTGCCGAGCTGGGACATGACCTCGTCGTAGATCTGCGAGGGGCGCTGGTCCACGATCAGCAGGGTGACGTAGTACTTGCGCAGCTCGCGGGCGATGGTGCTGAAGGTGGTCTGGGAGGCGGTCTCCCGGTTGAGCAGCTTGTGGGCCTCCTCCACCACGATCACCAGCGGGCGCGGCTCGTCTTTGCCGCTGGTGCGGAAATTGTTGGTGGTCTTTTCCCAGGCCTCACGGATGCGCCGGGTGAGCATATTGCTCACCAGCAGGTAATCCAGGTCGCGCTCGTGGTTGCCGAACGAGAGGATGACGTGATGCCCGCTCTCCAGCAGCTTGATCACCTCGCTCACCGTGTCGGCGGCGGGCTTCTCGACCACATAGGAGAGGTCGAACACCTGCCGGAGTTTATTGTGCAGGCCCTCGGCCGCCATCACGTTCGTGCCCACCTCCAGCGCCCAGGCTGCCACGCTGTCCGGAGCCGGCTCTTTTTTGCCTCGATCATTCTCCACCATCGCGCCGAGGCGCATGCGCTTGAACTCCGAAAACCAGTTAGCTCCGAACGAGCTGACGAGAGCCTCCAGGGTGGTGGGGGTGGTCTCCTTCAGGTTCAGCTCCCGGGAGAGCAGCTCGATATCCTCCGGGCGGATGTCCTTCATGGCGATCTCGAGGTTGAAATCCGGCGTCCGGCCGCGGATGGTGCCGCCCGAGCCCAGCCCGACCACGCGCACCCGGGTGGGGAACTTATCTCTCAGCCCATCCACTTTCTTGCCCGTATCCGAGGCGGTGTCGTCGAAGCCGTACTCATTGTGCATATCGAAGACCAGCACCGAGGCGCGGTTGTAGTGCATCAGCCCGGCGAGCACCAGGCGGGTGAGGAAAGATTTCCCGGTCCCGGTGGCGCCGAACACCCCCGAGGAGCGCTGCACAAACTTGTCCAGGTTGATGCACACCGGGTGCCCCTGCTCCAGGGTCTCGCCGATGCGGAAATTCCCCTCGCCCTCCTTGCCGAAGATCTCGGCGATATCGCCCGGGCTGGCGAGGCGCACAAGGGAGTGGTGCGGGGGCACGGTCTTGACCGGCAGGGGGCGCGGGGCGTCTTTGAGGCCGGATTCAACGGCATCCATCCAGCGCTCGTATTCCGCCGAGCCCGGCTCCGGGCCGCGTTCGAGCATCAGGGCGGGCAGGACCTCCAGGTTGGTGAAAAGCGTCTGCCCGTGCAGCAGGCGCGACACCTGGGGCGGGAAACGGCTGTCGCTCTGCTCGTCGGCAAAGCGCGGGTCCGTGGAACCGAGCTGCAGGTCGGTCACCAGCCCGTAGAACAGCCACTCTCCGCTCTCGATCACCACAAAACCGCCCTCCTGCACTTCCTGGGCGGGGATCGTCAGGCGCACGCGCAGGTTTTCCTTCAGCCCGCCGCCCACCAGGTAGCCGATGGCTTTGCGCTCGTCCCCGTTGAGAGCGCCGGGCACGCTTTCCTCCGAGATGGGATAGTTGAACATGGGTCAGTCTCCGGCCTCCTTGATGCGAAGTTGCAGATCGGCGAGATGGTCCTGGTAGTGCAGGTAGGTGTTATCCGCCAGGAGATCCGCTGGGGTCCACTCAGGCGGCATATCCTTGAACCGGCCCGGATCGTTCAGTTCCTCCTGCGACAGCCCCTCCAGCAGGGACAGCAGGCGGGCGCGCGCCTCTTTGGCCTCTGCGCGCACCTCTTCCAGCGGGCGCTCCCGGTTTTGCTCGTAAATGGCCTGGTTGCGGTCGTTCAGGGGCCAGAGCCACATCTCGGACCCGGCCAGGGTGCGGGTCTCCAGCAGACCCAGCATCTCCTGCTCGTGCCAGACCAGGTGGGCGACGATGTCTTTCAGGCTCCACCCACCGAAGGCAGGCCTGAGCCACTCCTCATCGCCCAGGGTGGCGATGAGCGCGTCCCATTTTGCGTATGCCTCCCGCACCTTCCGGAGGAACTCCTCCTTAAGCACCGGCTCTCGCTCCGCGGCGCCGCTCTCCGCACGGTAAGGCGCCTGCCCATCAATATCGCCCACGAACTCCGGCAGCCGCTCGTGCTCCAGAAGCTGGCGCACCGCCATCCCCTCGCCCAGGTGATACCAGTAGTGGTAGATCATGCGCTGCATGAAGGTGCCGGTGCTCGATGGCCGGTCGCCCAGCGGCTCGAGCAGCTTCTCAGCCGTGAGCTCATCCAGCCAGGGGTCCGCCGCCCCGGTCACTTCACGCCAGGCAGCCCACATCTGCTCCACCGGGGGAAGGCTGGACGGGCCTCCGGAGCTCACCAGCTCGTTCAGCTCTGGGACGGGCAGTTTCTTCTGGGCGGCCTGCAGCCAGTAGCGCTGTTCCTGCCAGGCCAGGTGCCCGACGATCCAGCTAATGCAGTTGATCTGCCCGAAGCGCCGTTCGGCCTCCGGGCCGCTCACTGCTCCCAGCCCGCGCACGAATTCGCGGCGGGCAAAGCGGAGCTGGTCAACGAGGGGGTGGGTCATAGCACTGCCTCCTTATGAATCACCGGTCTTTTCATCATGCCAGGCCCTTAATACGCCAGGGCGTCTCCCAGGGCGCCCAGCACCGCCATCAGGGTGGGATAATCGTCGCGCAGCAGGGTGATCAGCTCCTGGGTGGCGCGCTCGATCCAGCGGGCGTCGCCGGCGGCGTGGTGCACACTGCTGGCCTGGCGGATATGGGCGGCAAGCAGCTCGCCGACTGGCAGGTCCGCGGCGCGCAGGATGTGGCGGAAGTAGCCGAAGCGCCCGGCGGCGGTAAAGCGGCACAGCTCCTCGGGCTCGCAGGCGTAGATGGCGTCCAGGCTGAGAGGGGGCCGGGGCGGCAGCAGGTGGTAGATCCGTCCCCTGCTGCGCTCTCCCTGGCGGTAGCCCACCGCCAGCACGCTCATCTCGACCGGTACGTTCCGGTTCAGGCGGTTATCGGCGATCACGGCTTCTTCCACCCCATCCGCGGTGACGAGCTGGCGCACCAGCCCGTCGTCGTCAATATGAATATCGTGGATCAGGCCGAAGATTTCGTAGTCTTCCTGCAGCGGCACGCGCACCAGGGCCCCGAAGGACGGGGTGTCCAGTTGAGAGACCCGGCAGCCAACCACAAATCCGGATGTATTGGCCCGCAGCAGCCGGCCGATTTCGATGACGGTCATGCGCTCCTCCTATAACCGGGTCCGGCCCGGCTGGTCTTTGGCTGCCTGTTTGTTCGACGCCTCGCCCACCTCCACCCCGCGGCGGCGCAGCTCCATCACGATCATCTGGGTCACCTGTTCCTTCTCCTGCAGGGTGACCACGGCGGTCTCGTGGGCGCGGTGGAGCAGGTAGGGATAGGGCCGCGCGCCCAGGATGCAGCACTGGCGCACCAGGACGGCGTGCAGGCCGTCCAGCATCGCCCCGTTCTCCACCACCCAGCGCGGGACCTCGACGCGGGCGATCCAGGGATGCCCCGCCCGGCCCACGTTCAGGTAGAAGAAATGCAGGGCCCGCTCGCCGGTGTATCTCTTGGCGGACTGCGACTGCATGGCGAAGACGGCAGAGCGCTCCCCCGGCTCCAGCAGGGTGCGGAACAGGAAGGCGTCGCTGACGCCGCGCAGGGGCCGGAGCTCGCGAATCTGGGAGAGCTCCGTATCGGGCGTCATCGCCACCTCCAGCAGGCGCACCACCAGGTCGGCGCCGGGTTTGTCCACGTACCCGGCCGTGACCGCGCCCAGGGCGCACAGATCGGTGAGGATCTCCAGGTAGCGGTTCAGCGATTCGGTGAAGTTCTCGTCCTCCCCGCCGCGCGCATCCTTCGCGCCCCACAGCTCCAGGGGGCCGTCGGTCAGGGTGATGACCGCCCCGGGAGCTCCGGCGGCGAGCCGCGCCAGGCGGGTGCGCTCCCCCAGGTCCCGCTCCAGGGCCAGCTCCGCCTCGGACTTCGTGTACAGGTTATCCTCGTAATAGAGCTGGCAGTCCACCGCGGTGACCGGCGGGACGGGCTGGCCGGGCTGCATGCACACCGATCCCCAATTGATCAGGCAGTATTGAATCTGGGCGTGGCGGTCGGGGTTGATCTGCGAGCCGTCCACCGCCAGCAGGGTGACCTCCTCCGGCGCGGGCGGCTCGGGGCGGCGCGTATTCAGCGCCTCCTCCACCGGCAGCGCGCAGCGCAGGGACGGGTCGTGATTCCGGACCACATTCTGCACTTTCTGCCGCAGCTCCTCCTGCCGTTCGGCGTTGCTCTCGAACAGGCTGCAGGCCTTCTCCCTCAGCCGCTGCAGCTCCTGTTCGTGCAGGCTGGCGCGCTCTCCCAATTCTTTGACTTTTCGGCGCACAAGTTGAAAATCCAGGGTCATTCGCTTCCCTTTCGCAAGGTTGGAGTTGTGCCTGGCTTCCCCCTCAGAACATTTGTTTGGAGTATTGTACAACTGCAGCGCAGGCAGCGCAAGGGGGAATTTGTGTGTCACATTTGTTATGAGGTAAAATGACAGCAGAGAGGCTGTCTCAGGACCGGGCAGGCAGAGGCGGCAGCACCGCCGGCCCGGCTGCTTATTTGTTGGTCAGGGTGACACGGGAAAAGGCTGTTTTCTCTGAAGCCCGATCCCGGACTGGCGTTGATCCCTATTTTACCCGGTGAATGTTTCAGGAGAGAGATGGCCGCCATCACTCAAGTAGTTCCCCCTTCCATCGCCTCAGGCAAGCTGCGCGCCTTCGACGTGCGCCGCGACCTGGCCCAGGTGGCCGATCTGGTCGAACAGTGCTTCGCCTCTACCCTGGACCCGGACGGCCAGAACTACCTGAACCAGATGCGGGCCGCGGCGGACAATCCCAGCTACCTGCGCTGGGCGGCAGCCGTGGCCGAACGGGTATCCCTGCCGCTCTCCGGGTACGTGTGGGAGGAGGAAGGCCGGCTGGTCGGCAACCTGACCCTCATCCCGTTCCTCTCGGGCAGGCAGCGCTGCTACCTGATCGCTAACGTGGCCGTGCACCCCGACTACCGCCGGCGCGGGATTGCGCGCGAGCTGACCGCCGCCGCCATCCAATACGCCCGGAACCGGAGCGCCCCCTCGGTCTGGCTCCACGTGCGGGAGGAGAACGACCCGGCCATCCGCCTGTACGAATCCCTGGGTTTTACCGAGCGGGCTCGCCGCACCACCTGGCACAGCCTGCCCAGCACCATCCCCGGGCTGCAGGGCAGGCTGCAGGCGCACCCCGAGGCGGAGCGCCTGCGCCGGGAGAGCGCCTCCCTGCGGGTGTCGCCCCGGCGCGCCCGGCACTGGGACCTGCAGCGCCTCTGGCTGGGCTCGCTCTACCCGCCCGAGCTCACCTGGCACCTCTCCATCCGCGCCCGCGTCCTGCGCCCGGGCCTGCTCGGAGCCCTGCAGCGCCTGTTCTGGAACCAGCCGGTCCAGCAGTGGTCAGCCGTGGAGGGGGAAGCGCTGCGCGGCGTGCTCACCTGGCAGGCTTCCCACACCTACGCCGACACCCTCTGGCTGGCGACCGCTCCGCAGTTCGAGGAGAAAGCCGCCTACAGCCTGCTCTCTTATGCGCGCCGGCGCCTCTCCCCCCGCCGCGCCCTGGCCCTGGATTATCCCGCACACCGCGCCGAGGAGGGGATACGCGCCGCCGGGTTCAGCATCCACCAGATCCTGATCTGGATGTCCATGCCGCTCTAGCCCGCTTCCAGGGCGGCTGCACCCTCCCCTCTTACCGGGGCGCTATCCCGAAAAATCAGGAAGTGCAGAGTTAACTGTGGGGCTGCGCCCCGCAATCAACCTTACTTTCTCCTCTCGGGTGGGAGAAAAAAAGCAAGACGCGCTTGCCCAAAGCCCGCTTCTTGGGGGTATTGCTGCTGGTGTGCAGGCAGCCTGAGAGCCGGCGCCGCGCAACGGGGCAAAACACCTTTTCCCGCTATTTTTCATACCTGCCGCGCGCAACGATCGCGCTTCGATCTACGTATATGATGAGGAGAGCAGAACATGCCGCCGCTTGAGCTGGCCTTTTCCCACCGCTGGGATTTATCCCCCGCAGAAGCGGCGGCCCTGCAGCGAGAGATGCGGGACCGGGTGCTGGTCTCGCCGCTCGACCTGGACGGCCTGAGCACAGTGGGCGGGGTGGACGTCGGGTTCGTGGACAGCCGCACCCCGCAGGAGAAGGCCCGCGCCGCGGTGGTCGTTCTCAGCTACCCCGGGCTGCAGGTGGTCGAGGAGAGCACGGCCGAGATCCCTACCCCCTTCCCCTACGTGCCCGGTCTGCTCTCTTTCCGGGAGATCCCGGTGATCCTGGCGGCCCTGGAGAAGCTGTCCGCTCTACCCGACGCCTTTCTCTGCGACGGGCAGGGACTGGCCCACCCCCGGCGCTTCGGGATCGCCTGCCACCTGGGGGTGCTGCTCGACCGGCCGGGCCTGGGCTGCGCCAAGTCCATCCTGGTGGGCCGCCACGCCCCCCTGGACGAAGCCGCCGGGAGCACCACAGAGCTGGTGGACCGGGGTGAGACGGTAGGGGCGGCGGTGCGCACCCGCCACGGGGTGAAACCGGTGTACATCTCCGTCGGGCACCGCATGGACCTGCCGGGAGCCGTACGCCTGGTCCTGGACTGCGCCCGGGGCTACCGCCTGCCCGAGCCCACCCGCCTGGCAGACCGGGTGGCTTCCAGGAGATAAGGTCTCTTCCGAAAAAGGATGGTTGTGCGCCGCGGGCGTCACAACCCTGCTACCATAAAGGAGGCATATGAATCTCATCATCCGCTTGATTATCAATGCCGTCGCCCTGTACGTGGCTGTCGCCCTGGTGCCGGGGATTGACCTGGTGGCCGGGGATACGAACCCCTGGCTGGCTTACATCCTGCTGGGCCTGGTCTTCGGCCTGCTCAACGCCCTGCTCCGGCCCCTGCTAATGGTGCTCACCTGCCCGCTCATCGTGCTGACCCTGGGGCTGGGCACCCTGCTGATCAACACGCTGCTCTTCTATCTCACCGGCGTGATCGGCCGGAGCTTTGGCTGGGGCTTCACGGTGGACAACTTCATCTCCGCATTCCTGGGCGCCCTGGTGGTGAGCGTGGTCAGCATCATCCTCAGCTTGCTGTTCAAAGACTCCAATGAGAAACAGCGGCAAATGAGAAGGAGAGCATAAAACATTAAGGTTATTGTTAGTTGACTTTCGCCTGGACTCGGCTTATACTAAATTAAAGCCGGAGGCAAACCCATTATGGGAGTAGTTTTGGTAAAACTACATAGCTTTGACCTGACCTGAGGGCACGCGGATTCTGCCGTGTGCCCTTTTCCGTCTCTCGCGGGCGCTCTTCTGGCCCGAACCTCTATTTCTCACTGCGGAAAGGAGATTTGACAGAATGGATTACGGAATGATCGGCAAGATCGAAAAAGCGAAGCGCTACGCCCAGGAACGTGATCGGATTCAGTTTCACTCCATGAGTGTGACTTTTGACGGTGAGAATAACCCCCATACCGTTACCATGTCGGATGGTATCTGGAACTGCGACTGTTCCTTCTTCCAGACCCGCGGCCGCTGCAGCCACACGATGGCTATGGAGCAAATTTTGGACGGCATGCTTCCCGAAGCGATCGCCTGACCCTTCCCGATTAAAAGAAAACCCCTGCCAATCACCCCGGGAAGGCAAACCCGGGGTGATTGCTTACCGGTAGCTGCTTGTTGGGGTCAGTCCTGCGTCTGGACCGGCGAAAGCACCGTGCCGGTCTCGATAATCTCAACGCTCAGCCTGCCGGCAGAGAGCTCCTGCAGCGCGTCCTGAAAGGCCGGCAGCGCCGCCACCGGAAATCTGGCGGTCAGAGTCACCCCGGCGCCGAAATCCTCGTCCAGCAGCGCCCCACCCTGGCTCTGCACCAGCAGGCGGGCGCGCTCCAGGAAGCTGTAGGGCAGCTCGAACATGACGGT
>JAEWYL010000281.1 GCA_023395675.1 Chloroflexota bacterium
CCCCACTCCTGTTTTTCTGGGGTATGTGCTGGAGTTCTGAATGGGCGAAGCCCACCCCGCAGGAAGGCGTTTATCCCGGAGCTGGTAAAAAGAAAAAATCTCCCGCAAGTGCTGCGGGAGATTTTTCTGCGATGAGGCTGCGATGGAGAACTGCTGTGAAACGGTTTTACTCTAAAGGAACACCGGTTGTTATCGTTGGTTCAGTAAGAAGGACATCAATGCGGCGGTCACGTCGGCTGGCAATCTTGAAGCTTCGATAGCTGCCTCCTTGTCTGGAGCTGCCTTGCGGCTGTTCCCGTGGCTACTTTGTTGTCCGTTTCGTTGACCCTATTATCGCGCCCCTGGCCTGAAAAAGCAAGTGTTTTTAATTGCATGTTTGTAAGTTTTGTTGTAAATTACTTGCTCTTTCAGGTAAAAATCATCTATTTCAGGTCTCCAGCACGTCCTCCGGGCCCAGGTCCGGGCTCGACCACTGGATCACCATCTCCTCCCGGCTGCCCAGCGCCGCCCGCAGCATGCCCAGCAGCCCCGGGTCGGCTCCCTGGGTGCTGAAATAGTCCAGGGTCATGGGCGTGATGGCGTAGTCCTGGTCCACCGCCGTCTCCTCTTCCATCTGCCGCACCAGGAACTGGAGCTGCTCTTCGCTGATCTGCCCGATCTCCTGCCCGGTGCGCTTGTCCGCCAGTCTGATCATATTGCCCTCCTTGTGACTAGAGTTTTAGCCGCTTCGGTTTTCCCCCTACCGCATTATACCCGCCCCCCGCCGCCGCACACCCAGAGGCTCTCGCCAAGACGCAAAGAAGAGGTTTCCTTTCTTCCTTTACGTCTTCGCGAGAGAGATTTCTTCTTATCTGTGTTTATCGGTGTTTATCTGTGGCCTAATTTAAAACCACAGATGCACACCGATGGACACAGATAGGAACGGAAGTGGTAAGGAAACCTCTCGCAAAGACGCAAAGACGCTAAGAAGAGGGTTTCTTTTCTTCCTTCGCGTCTTGACGTCTTGGCGAGAGCGGTTGGTCTTCTTCTTTTATCTGTGTTTATCTGTGTTCATCCGTGGCTAATTAAAAAACCACAGATGAACACAGATGAACACCGATGGGATCAGAAGATGTATGAAAACCTCTCGCAAAGACGCAAAGACGCTAAGAAGAGGGTTTCTTTTCTTCCTTTACGTCTTTGCGTCCTGGTGAGAGCGTTTTTGTGGCTCATTTACACAGCCTGTCCCCTCAGCTCCGCGCCGACAGCGCGGCGACGGCGGCCAGGGCGGCCTCCCCGGCGCGGCGGAAGCCCTCCGGGTGCAGCAGGTGCGGCCCGTCCGCCGGGGTGTGCACCGCCGCGCCGGCGGGGCCGATCGCCGCCAGGGTCTCCGCCTCCAGGCCCAGGCGCGCGAAGGGCAGGTGGTCGTACAGGGCCCCGGGCAGGCGAAAGCGCCTGAGCGGCCTGCCGCCCGTCTGCAGCGCCCGCTCCAGCCGCCCGCCCCCGGGCGACCCCATCAGGTGCAGCCTGCCCTCGACCCCCACGCCGTCGAAATTGAGCACCTGCAGCCCCGCCCCCTGCGCCTGCAGGCGCAGCTCCCCCCCGCGCGCCTGGATAAAAGCCAGCGCCCCCAGCAGCCCCAGCTCCTCCGCGCTGGTGAACAGGCAGGCCACGTTGACCCCGCCGCGCAGCTCCGGCCGCCTGGCCAGCGCCTCGGCCAGGTGCAGCACCAGCCCGGCGCCCGAGGCGTTGTCGCTCGCGCCGGGCGAGGCGTTCCCCACGCGCAGGGTCAGCAGGGGCAGGCCGGCCAGGACGGCCGCCAGCCCCGCCCCCTGCGCCAGGGGCAGCAGGGCGGGCCAGAGCAGCCCGAGCGGGGCCAGCAGGGCGCTCGCCAGCGCCCCCAGGCTCGCCAGGCTGAAGCAGGCCACCCGCAGCCGCAGCGGCAGGTTCTGGCTTTTCGAGTCGTAATGGGCCATCAGGATCAGCAGGGGTTGGTCCGCCCCCTCGCTCCCGGGGAGGCGGGCGAACAGGTTCTCGGCCCGCCCGGGCAGGCCGGGGCGGGGCCTGGCGCCGCCCTCCAGGGCCTGCACCTGGCGCCGGCGCTGGCGGGCGTAGCCGCGCGGCAGCCCGAACAGCAGCAGCAGGAGCAGCGCGCTCAACAGCAGGCGCAGGGCCGGCCCCAGGCCGGCCTGCGGGGGGACGAGGTTCAGGGCCGCCGCCAGCAGCAGCCCGCAGAGCAGCCCGGCTTTCAAAAAGCCCTCCGCCCGGGTGGAGAAGGCAAAGGGGAGGCGCTGCACCTGCCAGCCGGCGGCCTGCAGGCGGGCTTCGATCTGCGCCGCGGCCCGCCGTTCTCCCTCGGAGCCCGCCAGGCGCGGGTAGCTCAATTCCCTGGCACAGGCCAGCGCCTGCTCAGGGTCGAACCCCTCGAAGCCGCTCACGTAGAGCCGCTCACGGCTGCGTGTCTTCCCCCTCCACCCGGTTCTCGGCCAGGAACCCCAGCTCGGCCAGATAGGCCAGCACCTTCTCCCAGGCCCCGGGCTTCACGATCACCGCGGTCGGGCCGAGCGGGTCGCCCAGGAAGCGCGCCACGTGCGAGCTGCGCAGGCTGGTCAGCAGGTCGGGGCTGGAGAGGCGCAGCACGGTGACGCGCTCCAGGCGGGCTTCCGCGCCGCGCTCCTCCCAGCGCTCGAGGGCGCGCGCCAGGGCCGGGGGCACGGTGGGGGCGTGGCGGCGCAGCAGGGCCAGCAGGTGCCCGGCCCGCAGCCCCGCCTGGCGCGCCCGCTCCAGCGAGGAGGGGGAGAGCCGGTAGCGGTAGGCTTCCTCGCTCCCGTCGTGCTTCCCGCTCCAGTGGCAGAAACGGGCGATCTGGTAGCGGGCGGCGCGGGGCGCCAGGCGCGGCAGCCGCAGGCGCCCGTTCGAGCCCGCGTGCAGGCTCTCGCGCTCCGCCGGGAAGCCGCGCGGCGCGCCCTCTTGCTTCAGCAGCTCCCGCGCCCAGCCCGAGAGGCGGAAGGCAGCCGCGCGCCCCTCCGGCGGGCGTCCCTCCGCCGCCCCGGCCTCATCCGCCGCCTCCGGGCCCCCCAGCTCCACCAGCCCCAGCCAGTAGAACGGCCCGCAGATCAGGTAACGCACCAGCGCCCCGTCAATCGCGTCCCAGTGCTCGAAGCCGCGCAGGAAATCGCCCTCCGCGCCGTTCTCGCCCTCCCGGCGGCGGATATACCAGGAGTCGTAATCCCCTGCCGGGCGCTGGAAATCGGGCTGGTTCTGCTTCACGGCGGCCACGAAGGCGCTCAGGCTCCAGAACGTCTTCTCCCCGGCGGGGGGGCCTCCCCGCCCGCCCTGCCCCGCGGCGGGGAAGAGGTTGAGCGTCCAGTCCAGCACGGTGCGGCGGGCCAGGAGCGGGTCGTTCTGCCAGTCGCCCTCGCAGGCCAGCCCCGGGAGCTGGCGCAGCTCGTTGAAATCCCGGCTTTCCAGCCAGGCGCGGGCCAGCAGGGCCAGGGCCTGCGCCCGGGGCGCCTCCAGGAAGGCCCGGGTGTGTTCCAGGTGCGGCAGGCCGCCCTCGTCCAGCAGCCCGGCCGCGGCCAGGAGCTGCTGCAGCACCCCGGCCGGCAGGGGCAGGGGCAGGCCGCTCTCGAAGTGGAAGACGGGAAGCTGCTCCAGCAGGGCGGGCTCCCCGATGCGCAGGGCCGCCAGCAGGGTCACGGCGTGGTCCAGCAGCCGGTCGCCGGCGGAGAGGGTGCGGGCGCGCTCCGCCGGCGAGGCCGGGCGCCCCCAGCGCGCCGGGAAGGCTCCCCGCAGGCCCGCCCCCGCCGCCTCCATCAGCTCCAGCAGGTCGGCCGGGATATAGGCGTACTCCTCCGGCCCGTGCGCGCTGTCGAAGAAAGCCCGCGCCGCCAGCGCCCGGTACCAGAGCGCCTCGGCCGGGGAGGCCGGGTTCAGGTAGGGGCGCTCCCGGTCCCGGCGCCCCGGGCCCATCTCGCGGATCACCCCGTAGCGGCGCGTAAAGGCCGCCCAGGGGAGCAGGCCGCCGTTCTGGGCCAGGTCGTCCAGGGCCTGGCGCGCCGCCTCGGGCAGCGCGGCCAGCACGGCGCCCACCAGGCGCCGGTCCAGCAGGGCCGGGGCCAGGCGCTGCAGGCCGGTATAGGCGTCCGGGGCGCTCAGCTCCACCCCCCACAGCCCGGCGACGATGCGCAAATGGCCCAGGTCGCGGCCCTGCAGGCTGTGCGCCAGGTCGGGAAGCTGGCTGGTCCCGATCAGCCCGGCACCTCCATCGTCCCCTGGCTGACGAGCACGGCGGAGCCGCCCACGCGGATGGCGCGGATCTCGCCGCCGCTGCAGTCGGCCTCCACCTCCAGGAGGCTGGGCCGCCCCATCTCCACCCCCTGGGCGATGGTCCAGCGCAGCAGCCCGCCCGCCGCCTCCTGGCGCTTGCCCAGGTAGCCGGCGATGGCAGTGGCCGCCGCGCCGGTGGCCGGGTCCTCCCCGATGCCCATGGCCGGGGCGAACATGCGCGCCCGCAGGCCGGCCCGGCTCTCGCCGGTCTCGAAAGTGAGCAGGTAGACCTCGGTCGCCCAGTAGCCGCTCAGGGTCCGCTCCCACAGGCTCTGCACCACCCGCGCCCGCCCCAGGGCCTCCAGGCTTGCCAGCGGCACGAAGAGGAAAGGCCCCCCGCAGGAGACGGCCTCGGGCGCGTAGCGGCCCTCCAGCAGGTCCTCCGGCTCCAGCGAGAGCATCGCCGCCAGCTCGGCGTTGGAGGGGGGCGGGGGGCCGAACTCGGGCAGGCGCGCCGCCCACAGCCGGGCGAAGAGCGGCTGCCCCGCCCCGGCCCGGATATCCACCCGCACCGGGCCTACTCCCTCTTCGAGGACCACCTGCGCTTCCCCTTCATTTAATGGGAGGCGCCCCGCCGTCGCCAGCACGCAGGCCGTGCCCACGGTCGGGTGCCCGGCGAAGGGCAGCTCGGTGCGCGGGGTGAAGATCCGCAGCCGGGCGGTCCCCTGGGGGGTCTCGGGGGGCAGCACGAAGGCCGTCTCCGAGAGGTTGAACTCACCGGCGATGGCCTGCATCTGCGCCTCGCTCAGGCCCCCGGCCTGCGGGAAGACCGCCAGCGGGTTCCCGCCAAAGATCTGTTGGGTAAAAACGTCCGCCGTATAAAATGAATATTGCATGGGGATTCTCCCGGCGGCGCGGCCGCGGCCCGCGGGCTCCAGGCTGCTGCCGGCGGCGCTCCGCCCTTTCCAGGTTCTACAAAATTTCGCCGGCCGGTGTTATGGATACCAGGGCTTCAGCTCGGGGGTGGGGAGCACCACCAGCCCCTCCTGGGCGTCCCCCAGGCAGGTGGTCTGCTCCGGGTGCGCCACCGCCAGCCAGGCGGTGTAGGCGGCCACCAGGGCGTCCAGCTCCGCCGGGCTGTAGAGGTCGTCCAGGGGCAGGCTGCCCTTCAGCAGCCGGTGGCGCGTGATCTCCTCGAAGATGCGCATCGGGTCCGGCACCTGCAGCTTCAGGTCGTGCAGGACGAGCTGGCGCTGGATGCGCCCTTCGAAGCTCTTCTTCGGCAGGGGGGCGCGGCCCAGCAGCACGGAGTAGGCCGCGTGGGGGTAGACCTCCAGGCACAGGCGGCCCTGCTCCTGCATCGGGCCGGCCTCGGCCTCCGGGGGGTCCCCCTCCCCGCCGCCCAGGCGCCGGTAGCCGAGCGCCTCCAGCCGGCGGTGCAGGCTGAAGCCCATGCGCATCCAGTTGGCGCAGTCCTCCTCCCGCCCGGGCGTGCGCGGGGTGCTGATATTGTGCTGGCGCAGGGAGAACTCCGCCAGGCGGAAGCCCACCCAGCGCCCGGGGCGGGGCGGGGGAGAGAAGCGCGCCCGCACCTCCTCGCGCGCCAGCAGGCCCAGGTTCGGCTGCCGCGGGGCGCAGACGCCGGCGGCGGCCTGGCGCTGCCCGGCGGAGAAGGCCAGCACCTCCTCCTGGCTCCCCTCGCCCAGCGCCAGCAGGCGCAGCTCCCCGTCCAGGGCGGCATACACAAACGGCTGCTGTCCGGCGGTCGGGTCAACCCCGATAAAGGTAGTCTGGTTGAAGAACATGCCCGCCATCCCCGCTGAACCCGTCATCGAAGGCCGGTGAAGCGCGGGCGGGGCCGCCCGCGCTTCCTTTGCGCCTGATTATAGCAGAACTGCCCGGCGCGGGACGATGATTCGCGCCAGGCTCCCCTCTCCACGGCCGGTTTTTTGCGATTATGGGAAGCCCATAATCGCAAAACGCCGTGGGGAGAGTGTGCCGCAAAGCCGGCAATGGGGGAGGGGTTGGCTTGGGCTGGTAAGAATCTGGGCTGGGTCTTAAACCCCCTCCCCTCCCCGCCTCCCTCACAACCCCCGTATGCGCGCCAGGAGCTCGGGGAGCTGGGCGCGGTAGTCCGGGTCTTCGGGGCTGGCGTCCACCTGCAGCACGCGCCGCGCCTCGCAGCCCGCCAGCCAGGCCTGCAGGTAGCTCTCCAGGGCCTCCAGGTCTTCCACCCCCGCCACCTCCACGCGGCGGGCGCGGCGTTTCAGCCGCCGGGCGGCCGTCTCCACCGGCAGCCGCAGCCACAGGATCAGGTCGGGCGGGGGCAGCGCCTCGCGCGCCAGCCGGTAGAGCCGGGTGCAGAGCTGGAACCCCGCCTCGTCCAGGTAGCCCCGGGCGTGGAAATAGCGGGTGAAGACCTGGTAATCCAGCTCCAGGCCCCCGTCCACCACCGCCGTGCTCTCGCCCCGGCGCAGGTTCAGCTCCTGCTCGGCCCGCAGCAGCAGGTAGTCCATCTGGTTCGGGAGCGCCGCGCTCCGCTCTCCCCGGGAGAACTGCCGCTGGTAGGGGCGGGTCTCGTGCTCCTCCAGGCCCGCCGCAAACGGCCCCTCCCGGCACAGCAGGCGCGCCAGGGTGGTCTTGCCGGCCCCGCTGTTGCCCACCACCGCCGCCAGCTTAGCCACCGCCCGCCTCCCCCTGCGGTGCATCCTCCGCCTCCAGGTCGCTCAGGCGGTAGTTCAGCGCGTCCACCGACACCTGCAGCTCGCGCAGCGACAGCGCCAGCGAAATCAGCAGCACCACCAGGCTCAGGCCGAAAAGGACCTCTCCCAGCCACGCCTGCCCGGCGAACAGGATCAGCATACACAGCACGCACAGGAAAAAGCTGGCCGCCCCGAAGACCTGCATATTGCGGATCAGCTTCACCCGGTAGCGCAGGTTGGCGAGCTGCGCCATCAAAATTTCGTCCGGGTCGGCCTTATAGCTGCGGTGCAGCTCCCGGATGAGCGAGGCCAGCACCAGGAAGCGGTTGGTATAGGCCAGCAGCAGCAGCGAGATGGCCGGAAAGAGCAGGGCGGGGGTGGTAAGGGTGATCTCCATATGCGCCTCATTTTAACCTGAGTTGATCCAGGTTATTTTATGTTAATTGGGCCGGCTGCGCGGCCCCAACAAACATCCTATTTTCCCTGAATTTCTGATCCAAACTGACGATATTTTAATCGGATCAGGAGAGATGTCACCCGCCAAACCGTGACATTACCCCACTATCATTCGCCTCAATTGCAGTCTACAATAGTCCTGGCACCCTGCCGCGCGAGTGATAAGAAATCTTGAATCTGGCGGGCCTGCGCCCGCCTGCATCCACCCGGACGGCGCTTGAGAGAGGCGATCAAGCAGTGTTACAATTAATCCCCTCTGTGGTTTGGGCTTTCACCTTAGCCTCCGGGCGGTATCCTCATCGATGGCGGGGATAGCAGGCCGAAATACCGTCCGGTGCGCCACGGGCCGGAATCCAGAGAGAACGGACACGGCAGCGCGCAGGGGGAACCCTGCCGGAAGCAGCGTGAGTCAGTGGAAGGTACCTGTTGGTAGAGAATATGCCCCTCCAAATTCTGCTGGTTGATGACGACGAAGACGAATACGTGCTCCTGAAAGAGTATGTTTCAGAGCTGTCCCGTATCGGCAGCCACACCGCCTACCGGCTGGAGTGGGCCGGCTCGTACGAAGCGGGCCTGCAGGCCCTGGACGAAGCCCGCCACGACGTCTATCTGGTGGATTACCGCCTGGGCGAGCACAACGGCCTGGACCTGCTGCGGGAGGCCGCGGCGCGCGGCATTTCGGCCCCCATCATCCTGCTCACCGGGCAGGGCAGCTACGACGTGGATATGGCCGCCATGCAGCGCGGGGCGATGGACTATCTGGTCAAAGACCAGATCAGCGCCCCGGTGCTGGAGCGCTCGATCCGCTACGCCCTGGGCCTGAAGAGCATCCAGAACGAGCTGGAGCAGCTGGTGGACGCCCGCACCCAGGAATTGGCGGAGACCAACGCCGAGCTGCGCGAGGAGATCACGCGCCGCCAGGAGACGGAGGCCGTCCTGCGCCAGAGCGAGGCCAAGTTCCGCACCCTGGCCGACACCACCTCCGCCGCCATCCTGATCGTGCAGGATGAGAAGATCTGCTACGCCAACCCCGCGGCCGAGTTCGTCACCGGCTACACGCCCGAGGAGCTGCTGGGCAAGGCCTTCCTGGACCTGGCCCACCCGGCCTACCGCAAGGCCCTGAAGCTCGGCAGCGACCCGGCGGAGCGCGTCGCCCCGCGCTTCGAGCTCAAGATCGTGCGCAAGAACGGCGAAGAGCGCTGGGTGGACGTGACCGGCGGGGTGATGGAGTACGAGGGCCGCCCCGGCTGGGTGATCACCGCCTTCGACATCACCGAGCGCGACCTGGCCGAACAGGCCCTGCGCCAGGCCAAGGCCGAGCTGGAGATCCGGGTCGCCGAGCGCACCAACGAGCTCCGGCAGGCCAACGCCCGCCTGGCCCGCGCCGTGACCGAGGCCCAGCAGCGCGCCGAGGAGCTGGACGCCCTCTACAACGTCACCGCCTCCCTGCTCACCACCCTAGACCTGCAGACCCTGCTCAGCCGCATCCTCGATTCGGCCCAGGGCGCCATCTCCGCCGCCGACCACGTGGTCCTGTACCTGCTGAACCCCGATTCCGGCAGCCTGCAGGTGCATTCCACCACCGGCGAGCAGGACACCCGCATCCAGAACCTGCTCACCACCCCCGACGGGCAGATCGCCCGCGCCATCCGCAGCCGGCGCTCGCTGCTGGTGGAGGATACCCGCCGCGCGGCCTCCGGGCCGGAGGGCGCCTCCGCGAGCCCCGCCAGCGACCTGGCGGAGCACGGGGCGCGCTCCCTCATCATCGCCCCCCTGCAGCTCGAAGACGAGGATTTCGGCGCCCTGGCCCTCAGCGCCACCCGCGCCGGCGCCTTCTCTCAGGCCGACCTGCGCCTGCTGGAAGGGTTCGCCGCCACCACCACCGCCGCGCTGCAGAACGCCCGCCTGTATGCCGACGTCCAGCGCCTGGCGATCACCGACGTGCTCACCGGGCAGCTCAACCGGCGCGGCTTTATCGAGACGGCCCGCCGCGAGATCGAGCGCTTCCAGCGCTACGGGCGGCCCCTGTCGGTCATCCTGCTCGATATTGACCGCTTCAAAGAGATCAACGACACTTACGGGCATCTGGTGGGCGACGAAGTGCTGCGCTTTGTGGCCTCCCGCTGTGTCCAGAACCTGCGCCAGGTGGACCTGCTGGGCCGCCTGGGCGGCGATGAATTCGCCATTCTGCTCCCCGAGACCGACCAGGAGACCGCCGCCGCGGTGGCCGAGCGCATCCGCCAGGCGGTGGACGGCGAGCCGTTCACCATTTCCGAAGACCTGGGGAAGATCCTGGCCGCCATGCCGCCCTTCCACCTCTCCGTCAGCCTGGGGGTCACGCAGGCCCTCACCACCAGCGACGGCCTGGATGAGCTGATCGCCCTGGCGGATGAGGCGCTGTACGATGCGAAAAAGCACGGCAGCAACCGGGTGGTGGTCGGCTGAGAGCGTGAGCTGCGAACGACCGCGGCGGTCCAAAGCGCCCATATCCTGGAGCGGCGAGAAACGGAAAGCTGCTGACCTGGGATCTAAAGATGTCTAGATACCGACTGCACAGCTTGCACTGGGCTTCCGGAGGGGTGTGTGCATTCCTCGGCGCGCTGGCTCTCATCGCCCCTCACCAGTTCGAATACCTGGGCGCGTTCGTCAACCGCCCGGACCTGCTCCCCCTGGGGCTGCTGTTCCTGCTCTCCGGGCTGGCCCTGATGGGCATCTCCGTCACCCGCCCCCAGCCCTGGTTCTCGGCTGCGGTGGAGCTCCTGGCCGGCGCGCTCCTGGCGGCGCTCAGCGCGGCGATCTACCGGGCGGGGAGCTGGTTCGCCTTCGCCCAGATCTTTCTGCTCGCCCTCGGCCTGTGGTTCATCGCCCTCGTGCGCCTGCTCTCGACCCGCTTCCGGGTCCCGGGCCTGTTCTGGCTGCAAGAGCCGGCTTACACCTCGCGCAAATCGGCGGACTGGTACCCCGAGCTCTTCTCGCTGCTGCTCGGCTGCAGCGCCCTGTTTGCGGCGGCGGGCAGGCTGCTCCTGTTTCCCACCGACCCGCCCGCCCTGATCTACCAGCCGGCCTCCGGCCCGCTGGGCATTTACCTGGTCGTCCTCAGCCTTGCGGGCGCGGCGCTGGCCGGGAGCCAGCTGTGGGCCTTCCGGAATAAGCTGCCCGCCAGCGGCCCGAGCGCGCCCCGCTTCCTCACGGCGGTCACCCGGGGCAGCCATCTCCTGATCGGGGCCGCCTACCTGCTCTTCCTGCTGGCCGCGGCCCGCCCCGCCCACTTCTGGTTTGCGGCCTCCTATTCCGGCGGCCTGGGCCTGCTGGCCCTGCTCCTGCCCTGGATCGGGCCGCGCCTGCAGTGGGTCAACCACGCCTCTCTCTACAGCCGCCTGGCCTTCATCTTCGGCATCTCCGCCGGGCTGCCGCTGGTGCTCACCGTGGCCCTCATCGGCGAGCGCGAGGAGCAGGCTATGCGCATCCACGTCCAGGCAGGGCAGGAGAGCCACGCCGTGGCCCTGGCCCAGGGCATCGCCGTGGACCTGCGCCTGCACCGCTCGGCCCTCCTGGCCCTCTCCGGCTTCAACGACCTGCTCGAACTGCCCCAATCCCGGCAGCACGACCTGCTGGACTCCATCACCCTGGCCTACCCCGACCTGGCTGCGGCCAGCCTCTACGACTCCCGCGGCGAGCCCCTGGCCTCCGCCGGCCCCGCCCCCCATCCGGGCCCGGTCGCCGGTCTTGATTTCTTTGAAGCGGCCCGCAGCAGCCCGGGCCTGGCGGTCGATATTCTGGAGCCCCCGCTGCGCCCGGAGCCGGTCTTCGTCCTGAGCGCCCCGGTTCTGGATGAGGGCCGGGGCTTCGCCGGGCTGCTGCTCTTCGAGCTGCCCACGCGCCTGGTCACCGGCCTCCTGGAGGCGGAAACCACCCCTGCGGGGGGGAGCATCTACCTGCTGGACGCCTCCGGCGCGCTGATCTCCCGCTCGGACGGGCCGGCGGGCGACCTGCTGTCCGGAGGCGGCGAGACCGGCCTGGCCTCTTCGCCGCAGCTCGCCTCCGTCCTGGCGGCAGAGGAGACGCACGGCTCGCTGGCCTACCCCTCCGCCTCCGGTGAGAGGCTGGCCGCTTTTGCCCGCATCCCCGAGCCGGGCTGGACGGTCATCCTGGAGCAGCCCTCCCGGCTGGCGCTGGCCTCCCTGACCCCCGGGCAGGACCTGGCCTTCGGGGTGCTGCTGCTCTCGCTCCTGGCGACCACCACGGGGAGCCTGCTCCTGGCCCGCCGCCTGATCCAGCCCCTGGTCGAGCTGCGCGAGGCCGCCAGCCGCCTGGCCGCGGGCGACGACACCGCCCCCCTGCCCCGCTCCAACTTCAACGAGTTCGCCCGCCTCTCCGCCGCCTTCGGCGTGATGCGCGCCAGCCTGGCCCGCCGCACCCGCGAGCGGCAGCAGGCCCTGGAATCCGCCCGCGCCAGCGAAGCCCTCCTGCGGCAGATGCTGGATACCATGCCGGTCGGGGTCTGGTTCACCAACCCCTCCGGGGCGATCATCGGCGGCAACGCCGCCATGCAGCAGCTCTGGGCCGGCGCCCCAGACTCCGCCGCCGCGGGCGAGTACCGGGCCTGGGTCCGCGCCACCGGGGAGCCCATTCAGCCCGACCGCTGGGCGGCCTGGGAGGCCCGCGCCGAGGCGGACGCCATCCAGGCCGAGCTGGAGATCGAGTGCTTCGACGGCACTCGCAAGGTGATCCTCCACTCCGCCGTGCCCATCCGCGGCGAAGAGGGCGGCCTGACCGGCGCCATCATCGTCCACCAGGATATCACCCCGCGCGTGCAGGCCGAGCAGGCCCTTCAGGCGGCCTACGAGAAGCTGGAGCAGGCGAACCGGGAGCTCTCGCTCATCAATACCGAGCTGGAGGAGACCAACCGGGAGCTGGAATCCAGGGTCGCGGCGCGCACCGCGGACTACCAGCAGGCGAACCGCCTCCTGGAGAGCCTCAATGCCGAGCTCCAATCCGCCAACGACGAGCTGGCCCTGGCCAAACTCGACCTCGAATGGGATCTGGCCGAGCGCGAGCGCATCAACGACCGCCTGAGCCAGGCCCTCGCCACCCTGAAGGAGCGCGAGCGCCAGCTGCGCACCCTGCTCGAGAACCTGCCGGTGGGCGTCTGGCTGGCGGACGCCCAGGGGCGCATCGCCTACGCCAACCCCGCCGCCCACCGCCTCTGGATCGGCGCCGGTTCGCTCGATCTCAGCCTGCCGGGCGCCCTGCGCGGCCTCAGCCTGGAGACCGGGCAGCCCCTCGACCTGCAGGAGGGGGTCATCTCCCGCGTCCTGCACTCCGGCGAGGCCAGCCTGCGGGAGAGCCTGGAGATCGAGACCCCGAACGGCAGCCGCCGCATCATTCTCAATTCCGCCGTCCCCATTCTGGACGAGGCGGGGCAGGTGATGGGCGTGGTGATGGTGAACGAAGACGTCACCGAGCAGCGCAGAGCCGAAGAAGCCCTGCGCTCCTACGCCGCGCGCCTGGAGCGCTCGAACCAGGACCTGGAGCACTTCGCCTTCATCGCCTCTCACGACCTGCAGGAGCCGCTGCGCAAGGTGCGCTCGTTCGGCGAGCTGCTCAAGACCGATTTCAGCCCCGCCCTGGGCGACCGGGGGCGCGACTATATCTTCCGCATGCAGGACGCCGCCGGGCGCATGCAGTCTATGATCAGCGACCTGCTCGCCTATTCCCGGGTCTCCACCCAGGCCAGCTCTTTCTCGCAGGTGGACCTGTGCGAGCTCTCAAAAGAGGTGGTCTCCGACCTGGGGGCCCTGATCGAGCGTACCGGGGGCAGCGTGGAGCTGGAGACCCTGCCCGTGGTGGAGGCCGACCGGGGCCAGATGCGCCAGCTGCTGCTCAACCTGATCGGCAACGCCCTGAAATTCCACCGCAAAGAGGACCCGCCCCGGGTGCGGGTCCACAGCCAGGAGGCCGGGGAGCGGCCCGGTTGGGTGGAGCTGCTGGTGGAGGACAACGGGATCGGCTTCGACCTGGGCAACCTGGAGCGCATCCTGCAGCCCTTCCAGCGCCTGCACGGGCGCAGCGAGTATGAGGGCAGCGGCATCGGGCTGGCGATCTGCCGCAAGATCGTCGAGCGGCACGGCGGCTCCATCGGCGCCCGGAGCGCCCCCGGGGAGGGCACGACCTTTATCGTCTCCCTGCCCCTGCGCGCCGGCGGCTGAGCGCGGGAAGGGCGAGCGAGCCGGCCGCAGGCCTCCCCCATTCGCCGGCCCAGAAACGGAATTTCGGGCTAAGCTTAATGGGGTGCGCTCAAAAGTTGTAATAAAAGGGGGATGCGCGCCGCGGCCTGACACAGGCACTGCCGCGCGCAAACCCCCGCATAACAAACTACGCAGCCGCGGTCCGAAAAACAATTACGTTGTAGGCAGCGGATTTGCCGTACAATACAAACACGCACCTGCCTCTTTGGGACCGTATCTCAGCCTTTTTCGCGGGCCAGCCGCCCGCAGCCTCGCCCGGCAGGAAGCCGGGGAGTGCAGGCTGGCAGGATGGCTGGCAGGGAGCCTGACAGGATGTCTGGATGCAGAACGTTCTAGATAAGGACAGTGACATGAAAAGGCCGTACTGGCATATTCTGCTGGTAGAGGACGACGAGGATGATTACATCCTGACCCAGGCCATGCTGAACAAAGCCATGGGCGAGGCTTTCGAGCTGCACTGGGCGTCCTCGCTGCGCGAGGCCCTGCAGATCATCCGCGAACAGGAGCTGGATGTGATGCTCATTGATTACGACCTCGGAGCGCACAACGGTCTGGAGGTCATCCGCTCGGCCGCATCCATCGGCTGCCGTGTCCCTTCCATCCTGCTCACCGGCCGGGGCAGCTATGATATTGACCTGGAGGCCATGCGCGCCGGCGCGGCCGACTACCTCGCCAAGAGCGAGGTCACCCCGCTCCTGCTGGAGCGCGCCATCCGCTACGCGGCCGAGCGGCAGAAAGCGCAGGAAGCACTGATGCAGGCCAACGAGCAGCTCGCCCACAGCAACGACCTCCTGGCGCAGGCCAAGGATGAGCTAGAGCAGCGCGTCCTGGAGCGCACCCGCGAGCTGCAGGACCGCGACGCCCGCCTGCAGCTCTTTTACACCCAGCTGCCCGCGGTGGTCTGGTCCACCAACACCGCCCTGCTCATGACCTACGTGCAGGGGAAGGGCCTGCAGGCGGCGAAAATGCAGCCCGCCGTGTACCCCGGCCGCCCCATCGAGGAGTTCACCGGGGGCGGCCCGGAAGCGGAGCTGGTGGTGGACGCCCACCGCCGCGCCCTGGCGGGCGAATCGGTGGCCTACGAGGTGCAGCTCAGGGAGCGCGCCTTCCAGTGCTACGTCGAGCCGCTCTACGACGAGGACGGCGCCTGCATCGGCACGGTGGGCATCGGCCTGGACGTCACCGCCAGCCGCCAGATGGAGGCCGAGCTAGCCGAGGTCCAGCGCCGCCTGATTGACAACACCGAGGCCGAGCGCCTGCAGCTCTCGCAGGAGCTCCACGACGGCCCCATGCAGGACCTCTACGGCCTCTCTTTCCAGATGGAGATGCTGCGCCTGCTGCAGGAAGAGGAGCGCGGGAAGCTGCTCACCGCCCTGCGGGAGAAGCTGCTCGAGGTGATCCAGACCCTGCGCGAGATCAGCGGGGAGCTGCGCCCGCCCACCCTGGCGCCCTTCGGCCTGGAGAAAGCCATCCGCTCGCACGCCGAGAATTTCCGCCAGACCCAGCCCGACCTGGCCGTTCACCTGGACCTGGAGGCCGACGGGCGCAGGCTGCCGGAGCGCATGCGCCTGGCCCTTTACCGCATCTACCAGGTGTCCATGACCAATATTATGCGCCACGCCCAGGCCAGCCAGGTGGAGATCCGCTTCAAGCTCGAAGAGGACCGGGTGCGCCTGGAGATTCAGGACAACGGCCAGGGCTTCCGGACCCCCTCGGGCTGGCTGGAGCTGGTGCGCGGCGGGCATTTCGGCCTGGCGGGCGCGGCCGAACGCGCCGACGCGGTGGGCGGCAAGCTGGAAGTGAGCTCCGCCCCCGGCGCCGGGACCCTCATCCGCGTCACCGCCCCGTACAACAACGGAGGGCAGAGCGGGGCGCTGCGCTGAGCGGGGCACCCACCCCTCCCCCAGCCCCTCCCCAGCGGCATAGCCGCTGGAGAGGGGAGCCTGTCCCCCTCTCGTTCTGTGCTAGAATCGCATCAATGGCCCACCCCGCCCGGCGTCCCTGGTTGTTCTCCCTGTTTCTCGCTGCGCTCCTGCCCCTGCTGCTGGCAGCCTGCGCCCAGGCGATCGAGCCGCAGCAGTATCCCGGCATCCCCACCTTCACCCCCCTGCCCTACCAGGGGCCCGCCTCGCCCACGCCCTTCACCCCGGCCGCCGCCAGCCCCACCCCGCAGCCCGGCGTGAGCGCCACCCCCTCCGGGCCGGCCGCCACCCGCGTCACCCAGCCGACCCCGCTGCAAACCAGCACCGCCCGCCCCCAACCCCCCCCCCCCCCCCCCCCCCCCCCCCCCCCCC
>JAEWYL010000052.1 GCA_023395675.1 Chloroflexota bacterium
CCCGGCCGGCCCGCGCCCCCCCGGCCCCGCACTGATTAAACAAAAAACACTTCTCTCGGCTGTCTTGTTCAGAACAGCACCTGAGCCAGTTCTGTCCGGTACTGGCGCGTCAACGGGTGGGCATCCCCGAGCAGCTCGAACAGGCTCAGCATCACCTGGCGGGGCTCGCCGCTGCGGTAGTGCTTATCCTGGCGCAGAATATCCAACAGGCCGTCCATGGCTGCCTCCAGGTTTCCGCGCCCGACCAGGCGCAGGGCCTGGTTGAAAGCGGCTTCCAGGGGGTCGTCGCTCAGGTAGGCTTTTTCGTCCATCGCGGCCAGCGCTCTGGACAGCCCGAGCAGTTTCTCGGCCGCGGCGTACTCGCGGCTGGGCGGGAATTTCGCCAGGATCTGCAGGCTTTCCTCGCCCCGGCCCTGCATCATCAGCGCTTTTGCCAACCCGAGCAGGCCGGCCGGGGTCCCGGGCTCCTCCAGCAGCGCCTGGCGGAAAGCCTGCTCTGCCTCGTTCCACTGCTCCTGTGCCAGCAGGCTGTTCCCCTTCTCCAGCATCAGGCCCGCTGCACTCGGGACAATCTGGCGGATAAACTCGCGCACCCTGGCCTCCGGCAGCGCGCCGGTAAATTCGGCCACCACCTTACCCTCCCGGAAAGCCTTGACCGCCGGGATGCCGCGCACGCCGTACTGCCGGGCCAGGTTCTGGTTTTCGTCCACGTTCACCCTTGCCAGCCGGAAATCGCCGCCGGCTTCGGAGGCCATCTTTTCCAGCAGCGGGCCGAGCATGCGGCAGGGCACGCACCATTCCGCCCAGAAATCCACCACTACCGGCGTCTCCTGCGAATAAGCCAGCACCTCGTATTCAAAGTTGCCTTCAGAAACATCAATAATGTAGCCGGATGCGTTCATGGTTCCCTCGCTTCACAACCGGACCTGCCGGTTGAAAGTTATTCTGGTCAGGGACTTTACACCGCCCTCTCAGCGCCTATCCTGGATAGGCTCTCTGTGTATCTTACCAGGGATGTATAAGATTTTTATTTGACCCGCGGCCTCATTCATCCTCGGGCCCGGGGCCTGCCATTCCCGGTTGGTTGATCTCCAGCACCTCTCCGTGCATGTCAATGCGGATGCGAAACCCCATCATCCCCATGAAGGTCAGGCTCTCCTCTGGGATCCCGGTCTGGAAAAGGGCGTCCATCTGCTGGTCTATGTTTTTGAGCTGGTTCTGGATGATCGCCTTGCTGAAAATATCCTCCTGCCCGAGCATTTTGGCAGCCTGCTCGCTGAGAATATCCTCGTGCCCCTCGATCATCTCGGTCATCGCGTTCAGGACCTGGCGGTCAACCTGTTCGGAGGGGATATGGCGGCGGAAACCGGCATCATCCACCACGTAGCAGGGTTCCTCTCCCACATAAGCAACATCCACCGGCCGGTCGTATTCATCCACCACTAGGCCGGGAAAAAGAGCACGGCGCATTTTACCTCCTGATTGGACGCGGAGCTCGTTTGGTTTCTGGTATTCTATCGTTAATCCTGTTTTCCCTCGATAGTTGCCAGCAGAATGGCAGCCGCAATCCCCAGGCGGCGGTCCAGGCGGCTTTCCATGCCAGGGGTAAAAATCAGGTCCAGCTCGTAGCGGACCAGGTTGAAGCGCTGGCGCAGGTCCACTGCCCGGGTCCCGCCGACCAGCAGGTCGTAATTTTGCGGGAGGAAGCTGCCGAGAAGAAAGCGCCGCAGCAGCGCCTGGGCAAGGTCGTCCTCGATCAGGACGCCGGTCGGGTTCTCGCCCGCATCCAGCACCTCCCACTCGTCGCGCACCAGCGAGTGGAAGCCCTTACGCCGCAGCGTGCCGGCGCGCTGGCCGGACTGGCTGTCTATCACGTCGTAGGCGGCCGAAAAATCCAGAATCTGGCGCGCTTTGATGAGCAGCAGTTCTTGCTGCATGCTCTCATCCGCATAAACCCGGATGTCTTCCCGCAGGCGGAACATCTTTTGCTGGGAGAAGAGGGCCAGCCTGCCGTCCGGAGCGTAGAGGCGAAATTTCCCGGTCAGAGCGAGGACCTGGCGTTTCAGCAGGTAGTGATCGTATTGAAAGGCTGTATGCATGCGGCTTTTATCCTCCGGTATCTGCGGCGTCTTCTTGCTGTATTGGAATTCCGCGGCAGGGGGGCGGGCTTTACCCGTTAAAACTCCCTCTTTCCGTCCCTGAACTGCGCCGCTCTAATTTTATATACGTGGTACTGCGGATGGGGTTTTATCAGTAGTGGATATTGACTGCCGTGCCGACCCTGGCAAAGTCGAACAGCCAGGCGGCGTCCGCCGGCGACAGGTTCACGCAGCCGTGGCTCATGGGCGTGCCAAAGTTGCTGTGCCAGTACGTCCCGTGCAGGCCGTAACCCTCATAAAAATACATCACGTACGGTACGCCGGAGAGGTAGTAATCCGCCCCGTACATATCGGCGGACTCGTACTTTACGTAGATGCGGTACGTGCCGGTGACGGTGGGGGTCTGCCAGGTCCCGGTGGAGACCACAAAGGAACGGATGAGGGTATCCCCCTCGTAGGCATGGGTGGTCTGCGTGCTGAGGTCCACATCAATCCAGCGTTCCCCGGCGTCCACCCGGTCGGGCCGCCCGGGATTCTGGTAGGGCTCCCCACCGCCCACCTGCTGCTGTTTCTTTTTCTTCTTTTTGGCCTTCTCCGGCTTATCGGTGGGTGTCTCGCTTGGGACAGGGGTATGAGTCTCGGTCGGCGCGAGGGTGGCTGTGGCGGTGGGCAGGGGCGTTTCGGTCGCGGTGGGAGCAGGCGTGTCGGTCGGTAGGGCCGTGGCAGTAGCTGTAGGAGAGGGCGGGATGGGGCTGGGGCTGGGAGAAGCGGTGGGGGAGGCCGTCGGGCTGGGCTCAAGGGTGGCCGTGGCGGGTTCCTGAATGAAGCCCGCCAGCACCAGGGGTTCGACAGCGTTCTGGAGCAGGCCCGGCGGGAGCCTGAGCGGGAGAAACCAGGCGCCCAGACTACCAGCGGCCAGCAGCAGCAGCGCTGCAAAAGGCCAGAGAGACAGGCGGCGCCGCCGGGCAGGCGGCTTTGCCGGAGGCGGGGTCTGGAGGGCGGGTTGGGTTTGAGGTGGGAGCGGTGGAGGCGGGACGCCCCTGGGTTTGAGCCTGTCCTGGGCCCAGCGCAGGCCCTCCCGGGCGCGGGCGCTCTGGGGGTTGATCTTCAGCGCCTGCTGCAGATAAGCCAGGCTGGCCTCCGGGGTGGAGACGGCAGCCAGGATCAGCCAGGCCTCTTCTTTTGCTGGGTCCAGGGCCAGGGCCCTCTGGGCGGCCCTGCGGGCCGCGGCCCGCTCCCCACGCTTCAAAGCGTTCAGCGCCTGGCTGGTAAGCTGCGAGTAAGTTTCGGCTTCGGTGGTCATCTTGCTGCGATCCATCCCCCGGACTGCCGGCGCCGGGCAACTGGTGCGGCTGAAATTTACGGAGAGATATCTTCGTTATTTACATAACAGAGGATACCGTCCGTGATCCCTTTGGCGATCAGATCCGGCTGCTGGCTCAAAATCTGCCGGTCCAGGTTCAAGAAACCCACCTCAACGATCGCGGCGGTGGTTTCGGGGTTGATCTCCTCGAAGGCGTGGTAGCTGGTCATATCGTCCGTCACGCTGGTGGAGTGCAGCGGCATGCCCGTCACCTGCCCGTAGCGGGTGCGCAGGCAGGCGACCAGCCGCTGCGAGCGCTCGGGGCGGGGATTGGCCATCGAGGCGGCGACTTTGTAGCCTGTGGCGGTATCGTTAATAAAATCGCAAGAATCGGCGTGGATGGAGACCAGAGCCAGGGCTTCGTACCCGTTGAGCAGGGGGTCGAACTCCCTCAAAAGGTCCACTTCATATCCGAGCTGGACCAGGTTGGCCTGCACGCGGGTCGCCACGTTCTGATTGACCATGAATTCGGTCAGGCTGCCGTCCGCGCAGACCGCGCCGGGATCTTTGGTGTTGTCATCCCAGTGGCCGACGACGAGGCCGATGCGGGGGGTGATCTGGGGCGAGCTGGTGGGCTGGTCTTCGGGCTGCGGCGTCTCCATGGGCAGGATACCGTCCGCCAGGCTCTCGCGCAGGTTCCCGAGCAGCAAATCGGCCGGGGTCCAGGCTGTGAAGAGGGTTGCGATCAGGAAGGCCACCCCCAGGGTGACCTGAAGCTGGTAAAACATCCCCCGCCGGGGCGGGCGGCGCCGGGGGATGGGGTGCGCGTCGGAATGCGGCTGCTCTGGTGTCATAAGAGGATCGTACCGTAAATCCTTAAAGTCGGCAAGAGGTTTGTGATCTTCCCGCTAAGCTTTTGTAATGTGTTTTGGGGCAGGGCGGCGAAACCGCCTGTCTCCCAAAACAACTACCGGATCTTGAACGAGAAATTCAGAGATAGAGTAGCAAGATTCGGGCCAGGCAGCCAATAAAGAAGCCGGGGCCGGGGGGGGGGGGGGGGGGGGGGGCCCGCGCG
>JAEWYL010000021.1 GCA_023395675.1 Chloroflexota bacterium
ACCAACAGCTCTGCCGCGCGGCCGGTTGTCAAGATGATTGTAGGCAGGAATTACGGCCCGCACCGCCGCAGAGCTATAAGATTCTCTTATTGAAAGCCGGTCTTTCATAAGACAAGATGCGCGGTGGATGAACCGGCTGACAGGAGCGCATAACGGTGCAGGCCAGCCGGGGGTTCGCATGTGCCATCCCCCGCTGCCTACCCTGCTTGACGCCGGCTGCCGGGTGAAGGATAATGATACTGCTGAGGAAGCAGCCGGCGAGCGAGCAGGGGCCTGAGCATGACCACGCGCGCTCTAACCTGCGCTCAGACCAACGGGAAATGTGCTGCCCGGTCTCTGATCTCTTGTTCTGTATAAGCAGGCCGCCATGCAAGCTACCCTGATCTATAACCCTAATTCAGGTGGGATCGCCCAAACCAGCCCGGAACAGCTCACCGAGGCCCTGCACCGCGCCGGGTACAATCCCATTTACCAGGCCACCAGCAGTGAAAATGACCTGGACCCAATTCTGGCGGAGGCCAGGGGGCTGGTGGTCAGCGCAGGCGGAGATGGTACGCTGCGCGCGGTCGCCACCCGGTTGGTTGGCAAACCGGTCGGCCTGGCGGTCCTGCCCCTGGGCACGGCCAATAACGTCGCCCGCACGCTTGGGGTGGAAGGCAGCCCGGAGGAACTGATCGCCCGCCTGAATCAGCCCGTCCGGCTCGGTTTCGACATGGGCGTGGTCAGCGCCCCCTGGGGCCAGGACTATTTCCTGGAAGCTTTCGGCTACGGCCTGTATGCCGATGTCCTGGCAGCTTACGAACCGGAAAAAGGAAAGAGTGTGCTGCGTTCCTTCAGCGCCATCACGCAGATTCTGCCCGGTTACAGCGTGCACCAGCCGGTCGTGCAGGTGGATGGGGAGGATATTTCAAACGGGTACCTGCTGTTCGAGCTGTTGAATACCACCGCCTTCGGGCCGCGCGTGAAACTGGCTCCGCAGGCTGATCCCGGCGACGGCTGGTTAGAGGTAGTGGCCGTGCGGGAGGATAACCGGGACAGCCTGCTGGCTTATGCCGGCAGCCTGCTGTCCGAAGCGCTGGCAGACCTGCCCAGCGTCGAGGTCAGGCGCGCCCGCTGTGCAGAGATCGAATGGACGGGCGAGTTCTCCTTTCACCTGGACGGAGAGGTGCGGCCCTGGGTGGAACCGGAGCCGGGGGAAGACAAAGCGCCCGAGCCTGATAAAACCCCGCACACCGAACTGCAGGCGGGCGGGCAGGTGCGCGTGGAGATACTCCCGAAAGCGCTTGAGTTCTGGCTGCCCCGTCCGGCAGACCCCGAACCGGACGAGAGCCCTGCGGAACAGGCCGCTCCGTAATGCAGAGCACTGCGCCAGGCGTAATGCAAATTCAGTCCGGGATAAGAAATCAAAGAGCGCGGCCTTATCCCGTGTTCAGGTTAATGCAAGCCATCCAACAAAGGCCGGGTTCCGGCGGCGAGAAGCAGCTGGAAGGACCGACCCCGGCGGAAAAGGAGCAGATCGAAACCGCCGGCGCGGTGCGGGCAGAGCAGCCCCGGGCGGAGACCGGGACGATAAAAATTGATCTGCACTGCCACAGCGAAGCTTCCATTGACTGCAGCACGCCGCTTTCTCTCATCCCGGCCCGCTGCCTGGCGCGCGGGATCCGCGTGCAGGCCATTACCGACCACAACCAGATTTGGGGCGCACAAAAGCTCCTGGAGCTGGTGGAGCGAGAGGAAGTGGAAGGAGCGCGCGGCCTGACCATCATTCCCGGGGAGGAGGTCAGCAGCAGAGACGGGGAGATCATCGGGCTGTTCCTGCATGAGCTGATCCCGCCGGGCCTGAGCGCCGAGGAGACGGTGGAGCGTATCAAAGACCAGGGCGGGCTGGTGGTGATCCCCCATGGATTTGACCCTCTCAAACGCTGGCGCCTGAAGCCGGCAGCTTTGCAGCGCATCACCCCCCGGGTGGATGTGGTGGAGACTTTCAACGCCCGCATCTCGGACATCCGCTGGAACCAGGCCGCTGTAGATTGGGCCAAAGCGAAAGGGGTGCCGATGAGCGCCGGCTCAGACGCCCATACGCTGGCCGATATCGGCAGCGCCTGGACCGAGGCGGCCTGGAGGCCGGTCAGCGGGCCGGAAGATTTACTCCAGGCCCTGGAGGGGGCCATCCCGGTTGGCGAGTGGACGCACCCGGTGCTGGCGTTTCTTTTTAAAGCCTGGGACCGGACCCGGCGCAGGTTTAGAGCGGGCCGGACCCGCAGCTGAAGGTCCGGGGATGATTCAGCCGATTTTCACGCCAAACGTTTTGACATTCCTTCCCCGGCAAGGTATAATTCATTTTCGCGGGTAAAGCCACCAGCGCGCCGCCCGCCTGACATGCCTATTCCCACCCTGGTGTGGTGGATTGGAAATTCTATATTGGAGAGATGTGCTATGGACACAGAAACCTTAGCAGCCTCGGAAAACGCACAACCCCACGATCTTGCGGAACTGCAGCGGAAAACCCAGTTCAGGGGAACCGTTCTGAAGACCACCCTGGCCGGTGCCATTGTGGACATCGGCCTGGAAACGCCAGGGGTCGTCCATATTTCTCAGCTTCGTGAAGAGCCGACCAATCGCGTCGAAGACGTCGTTCAGGTGGGCCAGGAAGTGGATGTCTGGGTGCGACGCGTTGAACCGAAGAAAAACCGGATTGACCTGACCATGATCAGACCGCTCGACCTGGAATGGCGCGAGCTAAATAAAGGTATGGTCGTGAAAGGGAAAGTCACCCGCCTGGAAAAGTTCGGCGCTTTCGTAGATATTGGCGCAGAGCGGCCCGGTCTGGTTCACATCAGCGAGCTGACCCATGACTATATCAAATCGGTCGAAGATGTGATCCACGAGGGCGACGAGGTCGAGGTCCAGGTGATTGACGTCAACCGGCGAAAGAAGCAAATCAAGCTCTCGATGAAAGCCCTGGAAGAGAAACCCGTCCGCCCGCCGCGCGCAGAAAAGCCGGCGCGCGATAAAGAGGCTTCCGAGCCGGAAGAAAAGGAAGAGCCGGTTCCTACCGCCATGGAGATTGCCCTGCGTGAAGCGATGGAGCGTTCTCAGTCGAACCGGGGTGAAGAAGAGCGGAGCAGGAGCAAGCGGAAAAACAAAGGCGAGAGCGAGATGGAAGACATCCTGGCTCGCACGCTGCAGCACCGCGGTCGCTCTGGAAAATAAGCACTACCGGGGTTATTAAAGCCCCTGAAAACGGAGCGTCCGGCCGAACAGCCGGACGCTCCGTTTCTATTTCTTCCCGCCGGCGCGCTCCGGCGCCGGTTACGGTCAGCCAATGGGGGTCCGTTCGCCGCCCGGCTCGTCGGGCCTGGAATCCCGCTCGACCTGTGTGTATAAGCGGGCAGCAAAATCCTGGACCGCATTCTGCTGCTGCTCGGACGGCGCTTCGGTGCCCGTTCCAAAGAAAGTGAGGGTGACGACCATCTGGTCGGGAACGGGTGGATCTTCCTGGTTGACATCGAAACTCTGATAGGCATCCACCCAGCCATACACCTGCGCCAGCTGCTCTGCCGACAGGCGTATGCGCCCCAGATCCTGCGGATCATTTCCCCTGCAGGAAGAGGCATAGGCTTCGCCACTGAGATACACCGTCAGATCGTTGCAGAAACCGGCAATACCGCCCTCGCGGTGCCACGCCAGGGCCAGCCCCCAGGAAGCGCCGCTGCGCCCGCCCTCAGCCTCCATGAAAACCAGCCGGGCCCACTCGGCGATCATGCGCTGCTCCGGCGCGGTGGCCTCACGCGTCCCTGCGCCGGTCAGGGTCACGCTTCCGGCCGGGGTATCCGCCTCAAAGGAGGCATAGGTGCTGACAAACTCAGCCAGGTCGCTGGCGCGCAGCGGGGTCACAAATCCGGCGGACATGAGCGGGCCTGCGCACGGGCCGAACACCAGTTCCTGCGCGCCGGCCTGCAAAGACTGGCAGCCGGCATCCGATTGCAGCTCCCAGGTGAGCGCGACCTCTCCGACCTGAACCTCGGGGGCCTGCGCCAGCAGGACGGTCCCCCCGGTCTGGTCGCTGTGGTACTCATAGCGCTGTCCCTCAAATTCGAGCACGATGCGGTAGCCGGGGGTCTCGGCCTGGGCGCACATCACGTCCTTGCGCTGGATACCCAGGCAGGAATCCGGCCAGGTCACCCGTTCGAAGCTGATCACCCGCACCGCATCCTGCGGCATCCCGGGCCGCCCGGCCTGCATCTGCTGCCCGAGCACCTGGCGCACCGAGAGGACCGCGCCCGGGATGAAGCGGGCGATCTCGCCACTGGAGTCCACCCGGAACTCCCACTGTTCGTCCCCGATCTGAAACAAACCCCCATAGCCTGAGGTGATCATCTCCGCGCAGACCTCCTCGGGCCGCGGCAGACCGAGGCAGGTGTCGGGCCACTCAGCCGGGTCCGCGCTCAGGATCTTAATGTCGCTCGGAGCCAGGCCCAGCTCGGTCGCCAGGGCCTGGCGGGCCTGCCGCACCGGCGCCGGGAACCCGCTCTGCCCGCCGTCCTGGTCCTGCTCCCCCTTCCCCTCCGGCTCAACCGGGAGAGGAGAGGCCGTTTCCTGCGGCTGAGGGGTCAGCTGGGCAGCGTCCGTCGCCTCTCCAGCCTGTGGAATAGGCTGGGCGCAGGCAGCCAGCGCCAGGCTGAGGACGACCAACCCTGCGAGTAATTTAGATTTCCACATGAGATGCGCTCCCTATGATTTCTTAACCAGTACTGCTATTCTTTACGATGCTGAGTTACGCAGTTCAGGGAAGATTTTGAGTGTATTTTGCTGGCTACGCCAGCAAAATACACGCTCAACCCCTTCCAACGGCGTCAGTCCTGAAAACACAGCCGCCCGGAGTTCCCGCCAGGGATCAACCCGCGGCTGAAGTGTCTCCAACTGCACCTCTCAGACGCAGGGAGAGAGTGAATTGTTCCCCCCTAATCATACCCTCCCAGGCGCCGGTGTGCGCGCAGTCTTCGGTGATCCACCCAGCGAGCGAAACTAAAAAGGTGTGTGACCGTGCGGAAATGCTCCGCCATCACACACCTTGCTGCCTATCTGAATGACCAACCAGCCGGGCGCTTACTCGTATTTCAGGGCGTTAACGGGGATGAGGGTCGCGGCGCGCAGGGCAGGGTACAGCCCCGAGAGCAGACCGATGAAAGTGGCAAAGACCAGGGCGAAGAGCGGCAGCCAGGTGGGGGTAACCACCGCCACCGAGGTAATCTGCCCCCCCATGCCCGCATTCTGGCCCGCCATATAGGCCACCGCCACCACGTTGATCACCTGTCCGGCGCTCCAACCCAGGAGCACGCCCCCCAGGCCGCCCAGGAAACCGATCCCGGCCGCCTCGCCCAGAAAGACGCTCAGCACGTCGCGGTTGGTCGCCCCTACCGCTTTCATCAGACCGATCTCCCGGGTGCGCTCCAATATCGCCATCGCCATTGTGTTGGCAATCCCGATGGCGGCTACCAGGAGCGAGACCGCGCCCATCCCGCCGAAGACCACCTGCAGCACGGTGTAGAAGCTGCTGATCCCTTGCAGATAGGTCTGGGGGGTGTAAGCCAGGTAGCCCAGCTCGTTGATGCGGTCGGTGACATCCAGCACGTTCTCGGCCTCGTCCACCTTCACCATCACCACCGGGTAGCCTTCTTTATTGCGGTTGATGCGCGTGCCGCGCTGCCACTCGTTCAGGGCCGTCACCTGCTCCAGGGTCATATACATCGCCCCGTCCGATTCGGAACGGGTCTGGGTGAGCACACCCACCACTTTGAAGGGAAAATCCCGGCGCGTCATGCTGCCATCCGAACTGCTTTTATACAGGGCCATTTTCAGATTGGCATCCTGCAGTTCCGGCGGGGTAGGCGTGGGATCCCCCGGCCTCCAGCGCGGGTCCATGAAAGACTGGGCCACCATCGGACCGACCACTACCTGGCCTTTCCCGATCTGAAGGCTGCCTGTCTGCGCTTCCAGCCCTAACTGGCTGAGGTCGGTGACATCCACCCCGATCACCCAGGGGTAACCGGTCAGGCGCTTATAGAACATCTCACCACCGGTATGGTCGCGCGGGTGCACCTCCATTACGTGAGGAATGGCCTTCAGCTCCTCGAGGGCCTGAGGGGTGAGCAGCTTTTGGTTAGCCATGGCACCGCCTCCGCCGCCCGGACCAGCCATGATCGGACCCTCACCGTAATTCGGGTTAACCGTGATCTGAGTCAGGTCGCTGATACCCCACAGGCTCTGGGTGGCGTTGCGCTGCAGGCCGATACCCAGGGAGACCAGGATCACGATGGCAGCCGTGCCGATCACCACCCCCACCGCAGTGAGCGCCACCCGGGCCTTCCTGCGGCCCAGGTTATCAAAAATGAGGGAAATTAAATCCAGGAACCCCAAAGCTCAACTCCTAACCGGCCGGGATCGGAACAGGCGGCATCACATCCGGCGGCACCTCCCCGGGAGGCATCTCACCCGGGAAGCCCGGGTCAGGCGTATCCTGCCCGCTGTCCAGTCCGAGCAGGCCGCGCACGAAGCGCCACACCTTTTGCATCAGGGTCTCCGGCTCTCCGGGACCCTGCGGCATACCCACATCCGGCCCCATCCCCGGGTCCATGCCCGGTTCCAACACTCCGCCCGGCCCGGGGATGCCGCCTTCCAGCCCCGGATCTACCGGCGGGGCCTCCTGCACCTCTATAGTCACCGTGCGGGTGATGGTCTGGGCCTGATTAAAATCATCGGTGTACTCGATGGATACGGTCAGGTCCTGAGGGCCCGGCTCCGCGGGGACCAGCATGGCATCCAGGGTGTAATAACCGCCCGGCTCCAGCGGGCCAACCAGGGTGGTATTCTGGCTGAGCTCGCCGCTGGGAGCGGTCACGCGCATGCTGCCCAGCACAGCCTGCTTCCGCCCCAGATTGACCACCTGGAGCGGCAGCGGCCCTGGCTGCCCGGCGAAGAACATCCCCGGGTCCTGGTAGAAGCTCACCTCGACGTTGGGCGGCGAGAAGACCAGCAGGGTGATCACCTGGTCGTCGGTGTACACGCTGCCGCCGCCGCTGTTGAAGGTGAACGAGATCTTCATGGGGTAAGCGCCCGGTTCGGTGGTCGAGTTCACGATCAGGTCGGCCTCAGCCGAGATCGTCCCGCCGGTCTCTACGTCGCCCAGGAACTGCACGTTCGAGGCCGCCACCGGAGCGAATTTGCCAAAATCTCCGCTGCCGGCGTCCACGCCGCCGGGGACGGGCGTCCCACCTTCGCTGCCGCCCGAACTGCTGCCCCCACCCAGGATCATGGAGACCCGCTCCGCCGTCCCGTTGCCCACATTTTGGGCCTGGATGCCCAGGCGGAAGCGGGTGCCGGGTTTCAGCATCTCGGCGTCCACCGTGTAGTTGGTGATGATCAGCTGGGGGCGGGGCAGCGCCGTCCCGGTGGGCGTGGGCGTGGCTGTAGCCCAGACGCCGGAATACTGGGTCACCGGGAGAGAGAGATTGAAGGTTTCATTGTAAACCGCGCCGTCCGGGCCCGTATAAGACACGTTCATTACCGCCGTGCCCGCAAGCTTTCCGACCAGGTCGTAAGTGGCGCGCAGGGGCTGGACGAACTTGTGCGTATCATAGGGGTCAATCTCGGTGACCGCCAGCACCCCGCCGCTCTTGAGGGGGATAAACTCGCCGGGGGTAAAGTTGGCGACCAGATTACGGGCGGGCATGCTGCCAATATTCTCCAGGCGGATAGTCAGGTTGAATTCAGACCCGGGCGCGACCGTCTCCTCGCCGGCGTTGTAGGCGCGCACGATGATGAGCGGGCGCTCCACCGAAATGGTGGCCGGCACTTCTCCATTCCCTGGCTGGTCTGCCGAGGGGGTAACCTGCGCCTGCCCAGGGGGCACTTCTGTCACCAGCTGCTGCCAGCCGGAGCCCGGCTCCGCCCCCGCCTCCCCCGTCACGGTCAGAGCCGGGATCAGGGAAGCCATCTCTCCATCCCCGTTCACCACGGTCAGATTGTAGCCCCCGGGCGCCAGGCCGGGCGGCAGCATGGCGGTGAGCATCTCGGAGTTGATGTAGCTGGTCTGGAGGTTGGTCATATCCGAGAGCACCACGTAGGCGCCCCGGACAAACCCGCTGCCATAGATGGTAAGCGGGGTCTGAAACTCGTTCGAGACCGTATCCGGCGCCACACTGGTGACTGCCGGGGCTGCCAGAGCCGGGATCGCGCCGGGCAGCATGATCCCGATCAGCAGCAGCGGCAGCAGCAGGCGAGAGAAGGGTTTGAGCAGTTTTGTGAGCTTCATGATTGCGGTGTTTCCTTTCCGCACAGAGTTTTTAATTCAACGCGCGCCCCAGACTGATACAGGCGCGGCGCTCAGGTGACGCTGTACACGGTCTCATCCACCAGCTTCCCGTCCAGCAGGTGGACGGTATGGGTGGCGTACTCAGTCATGCGCGGGTCGTGGGTGACCACGAGCACAGTGCGCCCCCCCAGGTGCAGCTCGGAAAGAAGCTGCATGATGCTTACCCCGCTCGCCGAGTCCAGGTTGCCGGTGGGCTCGTCGGCCAGGATCAACTGGGGATCGTTGACCAGAGAGCGAGCCACCGCCACACGCTGCTGCTGCCCGCCCGAGAGCTCGTTCGGGCGGTGATGGGCCCGGTCTGCCAGCCCGACCTTCTCCAGCAGCTCCAGGGCCCGCTTGCGCCGCTGGCTGCGTGTGATGCCCGCGAAGCGCATCGGGAAAGCCACGTTCTCCAGGGCGGTCATGCTCTGGACCAGGTTGAAGGACTGGAAGATGAAGCCCACCCTGCGGCGGCGGTAGACCGCCAGCGCGTTCTCATCCAGCGCTTCCACCGCCTGGCCTTCCACCTGGATCTGTCCGGAGGTGGGGCGGTCCAGCCCGCCGATCAGGTGCAGCAGGGTGCTCTTCCCCGAGCCGGAAGGGCCCATGATGACGTAAAAAGTGCCCGCCTGGATCTCCAGGTCTACGCCTGCCAAAGCGTGCACCGAGATTGAGCCCATCGTATAGGTCTTACGCAGCTCGGTGATGCGGATAAAAGGGCTGGACATAAGCGAGAAGGGTGTGATCTGAAACTGTGATAGGGTTGCCGCGCTGCTGCCGGTTTACATGAAAGGCCGCAGCACCGAGGTCGCCCCGAAGCGCGCCCCCAGGAAAATGATCAGCGCCTGGACGGCCAGCGCCAGCAGAAGCACGATCAGGACGCCGCCGGCGGACTTGGAGGGCGCCAGCCCGTTCGTAGCCCGCACCCCGGTGACCAGCAGGATAAGATGCCAGATCAGATACAGGTCAATCAGGCCCATCAGGGAGGCCAGGAAAAGAAACCAGCCGGAAGAGCCGTCCGGGCTGTGTGGCGCAAAACCTGCCAGGCCCGGATGCTGGATCAACTGGCGCTCCACCAGCATCACCGCGCTGCGCACCAGGTCGCGCAGGGCAAACGGCAGGGAGGCCCAGGCGACGACGTTCATAGCGCTTCCGGTATCGCCTCGCCCGCCCAACAGGGTGAGGACCAGGTGCAGCAGGCCGCCCACGATCATCCAGCCGAGCCAGACACTCAGCAGAGCGCCCAGGGCCGGGAATACGTAGGTGAACACCGGGCCCTGCATGGCCTGCATGGCCTGCATGAGTTGAGCCTGCTGTTCCGGGCTGTACCATTGAAAATCGGGGGGCAGGGTCACATTCCCGCTGGCTGCGGCCGCCTGACGGATAGACCCTGCCAGGAGCACCCGCACCAGAGAGGTCAGGGTCAAAATCAGCATCGGTGTGAGCCAGACGCCGCCGGTATGGGCGGCAATGGTCTGAAAAGCCTGGCGGGGGCGGAGCAGCACCTCAGGCACCCAATTGAAACGCAGGCGCCGCGGCGACTCGATTGGAGAGACGGCAGCTTCAGTCATAATGATCCTGTTTTGAAAGGAAATATTCCGCGTGTTGTCTACACCGGTATTTTTGATTCTACCATGAGTAGAATACCGGCCCGGTAGACCCATCCTGACCGGGAAAATCCAACTTCTATTACAACGTCCAGGCCCGGTGAGAAGTTCCCGAAAAGCAGAACTTCAGAGCTTATCTAAAAATTTATTTTTTTTGTTGTTGTGATTGAGGGCTACGGCCCCCAATCACAACGACCTCTTTTTTCGGATAGAAATTTAGCCTTCGCTGAAAGCGAAGCGTAAAACAGAATCAACCTGGCTCTAATCTCCGGCTGAAGCGCCTTTCTGGGCCAGGGAAGGGGAATAAAAAAATGAGAGGGCATGAAAATTGGGCGCAAAACGCCGAATTTCCATGCCCTCGCACTGCTCCCCCGGGAAGGGGGAAGCAAAACGCGCCAATCTTACACCCCGCGTACCCGGCGCAGCAGGATACCGACAAAGATCAGGCCGAAAATGATCAGACCGGCTGCCACCGGGCCGAGGAGAGAACCCAGCCAGGCATCGCTGCGGTCGTTCCGGTCTCCGAAATTCTCCAGCCCGGGCAGCAGGGTGGCCGTGGCCTGGACCTGCACCTGGATCTCGCCCTCGCCCGCGCTGGCGGTTGGCGCCGCCGGCGGGGTTCCGCCGGTCTCCGCCAGCGGAGGCGGCTGGCTGCCGGCAGCCGCCGTATTCGAGACCGGGAGGATCCGGTCTGCGAAGAACAGGCGGTCCTGCGGCTGCCCGGTCTCCGCGCTGACCATCCGGCCGTTGAAAATCAGGGCCAGGTCGCCATCGGCCGACATATCCGCCATCAACTGGCCGATCTCGTTCAACCCGGGAAGCTGGATATTCAGGCTGGTCTCGGCCTCCCAGCGCGCTCCATCCCAGACCCAATGCTGCGAGTGGAAAACGCCCGGGCTGCTGCGCACCATCTGCAGCAGGTGCAGCCTCCCGTCCCGGTCCCATGCCAGCCCCGGCTGTCCGAGGGCGTCCCCGAAGATCGAGACCGGGGCCGTGCGCTGCCAGGTAGCCCCGTTGTCCGTCGAGGTCTCGTGCCACAGGGTGGTGCGGACATCGCTCAGCTCCTGCCAGATCCGGTGCAGGCTGTTCCCGCCCAGGCTGACCATCTGGCTCCAGTAAACCGGATTATCGCTCACGGTTGCCGGGTTGGACCAGGAGAGCCCGCCGTCGTCGGAGCGGGCGTAGTACATCGCCTGCGGACCCAGCCCGCCCGGCAGGGTGAATTCAGTCCACAGCACGTGCAGGCTGCCGTTCTCCGAGAGCGCCAGGCGGGGCTTATCCACCATACTCCAACCGGCCGCCTGGGCGTCAATCACCCGCTGCGGTTCAGCCCAGGTCAGCCCGCCGTCGGTGGAGCGGGTCAGATAAATCCCCCGGAATTCGTTCAGCGGTACAGCATAAATGACGTAAATCGTCCCATCCGGGGCGCTCAAAATATCCGGCGAACTGCCGGATGGCTGGGGCGAGGGCAGGCGCACGGGCCGCGCCCAATCGGAGGCCAGGGCCGCGGAAGCCGCCTCGACCGAACTGAAAGTAATTTCACCGGACTGCCCGCCGCTCCAGACCAGGAGCAGCCTGCCCTGCGAGTCCAGCACGGCAGCAGGCTGTTCTATTTTTCCCCGGGCGGAGGCCAGGATTTCAACCGGCTCCGACCAGCGCCCGCCCTCAAAACGGGCGTAATACAGGTCTGTCGCCGGGCTGTCGGGGATAGCGCGCCCGGCCTCGCTCCAGAATACGTGGATCAGTCCTTCCTGCTCCGCCACCACCTCCGCCGAACGGAACAGATCCCCGGAAGCGACTTGGACAGGCGGGTTCCAGCCTGCCTCAGCGGAGAACCAGGTCTCGGAGTCGGAGAGCGAACGTCGCAGGAGCCAGATGTCCTTCCCGGCCCCCTGATCGCAGCCGGTCACGAACAGCTCCGAGCTCCCAACCAGCACGGCCTGGCGGCAGCTCAAATTGATCTGCCCGCCAGTCTCCGGGTCCAGGAAACTGGTCAGTTCGCTTTGCAGCTGGGGCTCGCTCCAGCGCTCCCCATCCCAGGCCTGGAGATAGACCTGTTCCTGGATCTCGTTCAGGATGAAGACCTGCCCATCCTGCCCCGTCAAAATCTCGGTGGAAGTGGGGCACCCAAGCACCTGAGCGAAGACCGGGCGGGGTTCGCTCCAGGCCTCTCCGCCTCTGGAGGACCGCTGGTAGAACTGGGTGCAGCCGGCAGCAGGGTCGCCCGACTGCCAGATCAGGAGCTGTTCCGCATCTCCGGCATAGACCTCCACGTGCGAGGGCTGTGTTGGAGCGCCAGGCTCAATGCCCGTGTCGAGCTCAACCACCTCTCCCCACGACACGCCCCCATCCTGGGAACGGACCAGGTGGGCGGCATCGCGAGGGCGGTTATCCCAGGCCAGATAAATATTCTCGCCCTCCGAAAAGCTGGCCGTATCCAGCTCAATATGAGCATTTTCCGGAGCCAGGCCGCGAAAATAGGGAGAGGTGAAGAGGGGGGCAGGAGCGCTCCAGCTCAGCGCTCCGGCTTCCAGCCAGGTATAGTAGACTCCCGCCGGATTCGACTCGGTTTCAAGCGGGCGAATATAGCCCAGGTGCAGCCGCCCGGCTGCATCCTCTGCCACCGCGAAATCGAGGGCGGAGGCCGCCAGCTGCTGGCGGTTTGACCAGGCCTGCTGAATGGTGAAGCGGCCGGCCTGCACCCGGCTGTAGAAAAAGGTGTTGTCCTCGACAATCCAGAACGCGTGGATATATCCGTTCTGGTCTGCAAGCAGAGAAGGCATCGCCAGGCCCGAGGGGAGCACCACCTGAACCGGCTCGCTCCACTGGGTCCCATCCCCGGTGCTGTAGAGCACCCCCGCGAACTCGTCCTTCCAGATCAGGTGAAATACCCCGCTGGCGTCGATCACGAGGGCCGGTTTCGAGGCCGCGCCGGAGCGCGAGAGGTTCACCGGCGCGGACCACTGGGAAGGCCCGCTCTGGGCGCGCGCAGCCCCGGCCCAGGTGAAACCCCAGTAGACCAGGCTGAGGAACAGTACAACCAGAAGCGGGAGAAGCCGCCCGCGAAAGAACCGGATTGGCACAGGCTTGCGCGTCATCTCAGGCATGCGTAAATACCCCCAAGGAAACCATCTTTATCAAATTCCCCCCAGGTAAGATTACCATAATCTGCTGCTTCGATCAAGGAACAGCGTCCTGCCGGGTGCACGAAAAGTTTGTAAAGGGGTGATTTGTGCGTGGTTCCACCACGCACAAATCACCCCCTTTATTGCAACTTTTGAGTGTTCCCGTTCTGCCTCAGGCCCCCACTGCCCGGAATCAAAACAAGCTAACAGAACCCCCCCGGCAAACGCGCCGCCGGTATCTGTATAAACGCCTGCACAGAAAAAACGTTACAGGTGTGGGAAATCCTGGCACGGCTCCCCGGAAATGGGGAGGAATGTGTAGGATCAAAAAAGTCCGGCACAAGGCCGGACTTTTTTGATCTCACTTCAATTTCCTTCACCGGGTTATGTCTCGCGGAACTCCCCTTCAACCACTTCGCCCTCACCGTCGGGCCGTCCCCCCTCCTGGCCGGGAGCGCCGCCTTCGCCGCCCTGCTGCCCCTGCTGGGCATAGAGCTGCTGGCTCAGGGCATGGAAAGCGTTCTGCAGGTCGTCGCTCAGGCTCTTGATCTGGTTCAGATCGTCGCCCTCCATCGCCTTCCGCAGACCGGTGATTTTCTCCTGGATATTCTGGCGCTCGGAGCCCGAGACGCGATCGCCCAGGTCATTCAGCGTCTTCTCGGTGTTATAAACCAGGCTGTCCGCCAGATTGCGGGCCTCCACCAGCTCGCGCCGGCGCCGGTCATCGGCTGCGTGCTCGCGGGCCTGGTTCACCATGCGCTCGATCTCGGACTGGTCCAGGTTGGTAGAGGCTGTGATCGTCACCTTCTGCTCTTTTCCGGTGGCCTTATCGCGCGCCATCACATTCAAAATGCCGTTGGCGTCAATATCAAAGGTCACCTCTACCTGAGGCAGGCCGCGCGGCGCAGGGGGAATCCCCTCCAGGCGGAAGCGCCCGAGGCTCATATTGTCGGCAGCCATCGGCCGCTCGCCCTGCAGCACGTGAATATCCACTGCGGTCTGGTTATCCTCGGCGGTCGAGAAGACTTCGCTCTTGCGCACTGGGATCGTGGTGTTGCGTTCGATGAGAGGGGTCATCACACCCCCCAGAGTTTCAACGCCCAGGGAGAGCGGGGTGACATCCAGAAGCAGCACGTCCTTCACCTCGCCGCCCAGCACGCCGGCCTGGATGGCCGCGCCGACCGAAACCACCTCATCGGGGTTCACACCCTTGTGAGGTTCCTTACCGGTCAGCTTACGCACCAGCTCCTGCACCATTGGCATACGGGTAGAACCGCCCACCAGCACCACCTCATTGATGCTGTTTGCGCTGAGTCCGGCGTCTTTCAGGGCCGCGTTGAAGGGGCCGCGCAGGCGCTCGACCAGGTCCTCGCTCAACTGCTCGAACCGGGAACGCGAGAGCTTCATCTGCAGGTGCTTGGGGCCGGAGGCGTCTGCGGTGATGTAGGGCAGGTTGATCTCGGTCTCCATCACGCTGGAGAGCTCGATCTTCGCCCGCTCCGCTGCTTCACGCAGGCGCTGCAGAGCCTGGCGGTCTTCCCGCAGATCAATCCCATATTCTTTCTTGAACTCGTCGGCGATCCAGTTGACGATCTTCTCGTCCCAATCGTCGCCGCCCAGGTGGGTGTCGCCGTTGGTGGCTTTGACCTCGATTACGCCATCACCAACCTCCAGGAGGCTGACGTCGAAAGTACCGCCGCCCAGGTCGAAGACCAGGATGGTCTCGTTCGCTTTCTTATCGAGGCCGTAGGCCAGGGCAGCCGCGGTCGGCTCGTTGATGATGCGCAGCACCTCCAGACCGGCGATCTTACCGGCGTCTTTGGTGGCCTGGCGCTGGCTGTCATTGAAATAAGCCGGGACGGTGATCACCGCCTGGGTGACCGGCTCGCCCAGATAGGCTTCAGCGTCCGCCCGCAGCTTCGACAGGATCATGGCCGAAATCTCCTGCGGGCTGTATTCGCGCCCGGTCAGCGGGACCTTCACGCGGGCATCCCCCGAGGGGCCGCTGACCACCTGATAAGGGACCATCTTCCGTTCGGTCTCCACCTCATCATAACGGCGGCCCATAAAGCGTTTAATGGAAGAAACGGTGTTCTCAGGGTTCACCACCGCCTGGCGCTTGGCTGTCTGGCCTACCAGACGCTCGCCGGCTTTATTGAAAGCTACCACGGAAGGGAGCAGGCGCGAACCCTCTGCGGTGGGGATTACAGTAGGCTCCCCGCCTTCCATCACGGCGACCACGCTGTTGGTGGTCCCCAGATCAATGCCTATAATTTTTGCCATATCTTTCTCCTTATCATCAGCCCGATTGTTGTCACCAACCTTGCTGGTTGTTTTCGTTTCATTGGAAGTCAGGCCCGGCGGAACCAACCATGGCGTTGGAATGCCGGGTAAGCCATCCTTAGGATACCCCCTGGACGCAAGAACATTATTAACTTTCTATAAAAAGAATATCAAAATTCCTGTGGCTCGATGCCATTTCAAAACTGGTTTTTGTCGTTTGTGCGGCGGCGCCAGCGCCCAAAACCAAAAATCGCTTTCCTGAAACCTTTATCCCGCACTGACGTCATTTTTATTCGTTAAATCTACCATGGATGGCGCCCGGGCCCCTGTCAGGGAAGGGTGAACACGCGCCTGAAAAGGTATTTCAGAGCAAAACGTGAAAAGTCAATTCGTTTTATGATTTTTCGCCCTTCCACATGCCATTGATTTCTTTAACAATCGAACAAAAATTCTAATCTTCGTTTAATCTTTTGCGGGAAAGCGGAGGTACATATGGGGTACGTTTGAAGGCCTCCCCCATTTGTGGGGAGGAAAAGGGCACAATTTTACCTATGTAGAAAGAATACCAACTGCAACGGGTTTTGATACCCGCGAAGCTTAAAGAATTAGAACTTTTTAAGTTCCCGTAGGTTATTCATATTGCTCTTTATGGGTAATATCTGCTAGAATGTTCTTGCGCAACGAGACCCTTCGCAACCGATCGAGTAGTTTCCATAACAGGGCGGTAACTCCTGCTGCTTCCAACACTAAATACTACAGATTATTTCCCTGCCGCAAACAGGGGTTAGTATTCTATTGCTTTGCGCCATTATTGATAAATTCTGGTGAGGAGGAGACTATCATGAGAGCAGACCAGGCATGGCAAGCCACGCTGGGACAACTGCAGTTAGAAATGCCGAGAGCAGCCTACGACACCTGGGTGCGGGAGACTGAGCTCGTTTCTTATGAAGACGGCAGTTTTATCATCGGCGTGCACAATGCCTACGCAAGGGACTGGCTGGAGAGCCGCCTGTGCAGCACCGTTACCCGCTTACTCACCGGGATCATGAACCGTTCGGTGGAAGTGCGCTTCGTGGTCTGGAACAGCCCGATTGAAAAAGCCGAACCCGAGCCGGAGGATGAGCTGGACCTGGGCCCCGCGCTGCCGCTGCACGAGACGCCCGTCTCCAACGGAACCATTAACTCTCGCTACTCCTTCGAGAACTTCGTGGTGGGCGCTAACAACCGCCTGGCGCACGCCGCTTCGCTGGCCGTGGCCGAGCGCCCGGCCCAGGCTTACAATCCGCTATTCCTGTACGGCGGCGTGGGCCTGGGAAAAACCCACCTGCTGCACGCCATCGGCAACCTGTGCGGGCGACGAGGCCTGCAGGTGCTGTACGTCTCATCCGAAGAATTCACCAATGACCTGATCAACGCCATCCGCACCCACACCACCCAGGCCTTCCGGGAGAAATACCGCCGGATTGACGTGCTCCTGATCGATGATATCCACTTCATCGCCGGGAAAGAATCCACCCAGGAAGAGTTCTTTCACACTTTCAACACCCTGCACGGCCAGAACAAGCAGCTGGTGATTTCCTCCGACCGCCCGCCGAAGGCGCTGGTCACCCTGGAGGAGCGCCTGCGCTCCCGTTTTGAATGGGGTCTGACCGCCGATATCCAGCCGCCCGATTTCGAGACCCGCCAGGCCATCCTGCGGGCCAAAGCCGACCGGGCGGGCTACAGCATCCCGAACGATATCCTGGAGCTGATCGCCCGGCGGGTGCAATCGAATATCCGCGAGCTGGAAGGCGCGCTGACCCGGGTGATGGCCTTCGCCGATCTGAGCGGCCTGGCACTCACCGCCCAGCTGGTTGAAACGACCCTGGCAGACCTACTGCCGCGGCGCTCCGAAGTACAGCCGGACGAAGTGGTGCGGAAAGTGGCGGATGTATTTGGGGTGACTGTGGACCGGATTCTGGGCCGCGACCGCTCTCAGGACGTTGCCCTCCCCCGCCAGGTGGCGATGTACCTGCTGCGTGAGGAGTCCAACTTCTCTCTCCCGCAGATTGGAGAGGCGCTGGGCGGGCGCGATCACACCACGGTGATGCACGGCTACCAGAAGGTGGCCGACCTGCTCGAACGTGATGACCGGCTGCGCCGGCAAGTGATCGGGATTCGCGAACAGCTTTACGGGGAGCCGAATTTCGCCGGCTGAAACCTGCAGTTTTCGGGAGGGCCGATATGCCTTCGCCCGCCCTCCCAGATGCTCTCCCTACCGGATTTCCGGTGGGGAGAGCTTTTTTTTCGTCTACTCCCGGCGCACGCGCATGGCGCGCCACCAGGCCTGGGCGCGGCGGGTGGCCCGCACCCAGCGCTGGTCCGCCGCCCGGCGTTCCGCCTGCACCTCCGGGAAGGGGTCCTGGTCGAACATCTTGCGCAAAACATAATCGACGAGCAGCTTCAGGGTCGCCACGACCGGGGCGGCCAGTACCAGGCCGATCACCCCGATCAGGCGGGAGGCGATCAGTGCCCCAACCAGGACCGCGGCCGGGTGCACCCCCAGGGCATTGCCCAGAAAGCGGGGCGAGACCAGGTTGTCGTAGATCTGGTCCAATACCAGCCCGGTTACCACCACCAGCAGCGCGTACTGGTAAGGCTCCAGGCCGAAAGGATTATTCCCCTGGAACAGGGCCACAATGGCCATTACCACCCAGTTGACCAGGGGGCCCAGATATGGGATGAAACGGCCGATGCCGGCGATAATAGCGATGCCCAGCGCGAAGCGCATCCCGAGGATCGTCTCCAGCAGCCAGTAGCTGATAATCACCAGGCCGCTGATGATGAGCTGGCCGCGCAAGAAGGCGTTCCAGATTTTGCGCAGCTCGATACCCAGATGGTGGAGGTCTTCGTTGTATCCGGGAAGCTCCACGCGGATCATCTCATTCGTCACCTGGCGGCTCTCCGCCAGCAGGAAATAAGAGATCAGGATGACGAACAATCCCCAGCCGACCGTCCCGGCTGCGCTGCCGGCCAGAGAGGTGATGATGCTCCCAATCCTACCCAAAAGCGGCTCGACGTAGTTCAAAAGCTGGTTCGTGAGCTCGTTCAAGTCGAACAGGCTCCCCGGGCGCAGCTCAAATGGGCCGATGTAGTACACCCTGCCTGCCAGGTCCGCGACGAGCTCGGGCAGATTGTTTACAAAGTTTTGGACGAAATTGATCAGGCTCTGGAGCTGCTGGATGATCACCACACCCAGCAGGGCCACCAGTCCGAGGACCACGATCACCAGCACCAGGTAGACGATATTAACCCCCCAGCGCCAGGAGAGCCGCGTCTGGCGCGTCAGGGCGGCGATGAGCGGGTGCAGCAGGTAAGCCAGGACGAAAGCCAGGAGCAGCGGCCCCACAAAGGAGCGGAAATAGATCACCAGCCCGGCGATCACCGCCACCAGGGTGAGGCCGACCACCATCTTGGTGGTCGGGCTCCAGCGAGGCGAGGAGGGAGGCGTCTCGGGAGGCGGAAGGGAAGCAGAGGTAGTTTCCGTGTCGAGGATCGTCATCGGAGGGTCCCCGGGGCAACATCAGAACAAATTATCTAATGAACTACATTCTACCAATAAAACCTGCGATCAACCAGAGGCAAGGATAGGGTGTGCACGCACAACCTGCCAGCAGAAATGAATTGTTGTTTTTGGGTGTGGATGGCTTCGCCGTCCCCACCCAAAAACAACTAATCCTACTGATAACATTTGCTTTCATATGGATGGGCCGGGGCAAGGCTTTCACAAAGGCCCCAGTTTTTAAGGTGCCAGGCGCTCACCACCCGGCAGGCCCGTGGAACCTGGACACGAAAAAGGCGGCTGCCCTACCGTGAGGGCGGCCGCCTTTGAAAAGTCACAGATTGAGGGGGTTCAGCGCAGGAAGAACGACAGCACGATCAGGATCACAAAAAAGCCGCCCGCCAGGGTGGCGATGCGCTTGAGGTCTTTGATAACCGGGGTGTAATCGGGGTTGAACTCGAACCGGTCGGCCAGCCTGCCAGCGCCAGGGGTGGATGCAGGGCTTACAGGGCGGTCGCCCGCCGCCGGGGTGCTGTAACGGACCTGCCGCTTACTGGTTTTCTTACTCATCAGGTGCTCCTTGCCAATCTCTTTCTGGGAATCAGTGCCTGGTATTGTACCCCATCAGGCCCCCGGCTGCAAGCGAGCGATCACCACGATACGTTGATTATCAATCATGTAAGGGTAGCAGGAGATCAGGGTGACGGAGGCAGTCTCGGTGGGCGCCATCAGGTCCACGGCATCCGGCTCCACAATGCGGGTCTCTTCCACCACGTAGGTGTATGCCCGTTGAGGGGTGAAGAGCGTGATTTCATCCCCGGGGTTGAGGCGGTCCAGCTCGCGGAAGATCTCGCCAAAGACGTCGTTATGGGCGGAGAGCACCACGTTGCCCGCCTTGCCCGGGACGCCGCTCCCGATATGCTGCCCGACGCCCTTTTTAAGCTGCTCCCATCCGTCGCCCTGAACGATGGGAGCATCTACCCCGATGGCGGGAATCTGGATGCGAATAGCCCCCTCCGGGCTGGAGGTGGGCAGGGGCAGGGCCGCCAGGGACTGCACAATGGGGCGCAGGTGGCCCGGGATCTCCGCCTCGTTCGGCTGCGCCCCGCCGGGCCCATCGGGCGGGGTGTGGCCCGAGGGCAGCACCACCGCCGTGATCGGCGGGGTGGGCGTCAGGGTGGGCAGCACCAGGGCCGCGACCGTCTCCCGGTTCAGCTCACGGATCAGGTTCAGCCCGTTGTAGAGCACGAACAGAAAACCAAGCACCGCGCTGACCTCGATGAGCAGCAGCAGGCCGTCCAGGATGCGGCGGCGGGCCGGGGGAGAGCCTGCTTCCAGCTCGTCGGGTTGGGCCTCGGCCCGCATACCGTCCAGCGCTGGCTCCACGTCGGGGGCCACCAGCAGGGCGCGCCCGGTGCGCTGGAAGCGGTCCAGCCGCTGCTCGCGCTGGGCGCGCCGCTTATTCACCAGCAGCCAGCGCAGCTCGTCTACAGAGAGGTCTTCGGCGTTTTTTCCCTTGAGCACGGGCAAAATTATAACCCACCCTCAGCGGCGGGAACGGCAGCTAACAAGAGAGATAACTTTCGTAAAAGAACGCTGTGCCCGGGCGATGGAGCTGCCCGGGCACAGCGTTCTAATGAGCCTCGATGAAGAAACAGCAGCCCGCTACCCGCCGGCGATGCCGCCTTCGGTCAGCCGGCGCATATCACTCAGAGCCTGCTGGATCTCCTCAGCGCTGACCGGACGGTCATCATCCTTATGCCGGAGCTTACCCTGCGAGGCTTTCTCGATGGCGATATCGCCCACGGTCACATCCCGCGCCAGCGATTCTTTCACCAGCGCCGCCCCGGCTGCATAGCCGATCAGAGGGTTGAGGGCGGTCACCACAATGGCATTTTTGGCCAGCCAGCCCTCCGCCTTTGGGCGGTTTGCCTGCAGCCCCACGACACAATATTTGGTGAAGGCGCTTACCGAGCCGATGATCACCTGCATGGCTTCGAACAGGTCGTGGGCGATTATCGGCATCATCACGTTCAGCTCCAGCTGGCCTGCCTGCGCCGCCAGGGAGACCGTCAGGTCGCAGCCCTGCACGTGGAACATAGCCATATTCAGCATCTCAGCGAGCACCGGGTTAACCTTGCCGGGCATGATGCTGGAGCCAGGCTGCACCGCCGGCAGCCGCAGTTCGTCCAGGCCGGTGGCAGGGCCGGAGGCCAACAGGCGAAAATCGTTGGCGATACGGGTCAGGGTGATCGCCAGCGTGCGCAGCGAGGCCGAGAAATCGGCAGCATCCGCCATGGACTGCATAGATTCGAACAGGTTATCCGACTCGTACAGCTCCAGGCCGGTCAGTTCGGAAAGGCGCCTCACCATGCGGGCATGATACTCGGGGTGGGCGTTCAGCCCGGTGCCGGTGGCCGTCCCACCGATCCCCAGGCGGCGCAGGCCCTCGGCGCTGCGCCGGATGCGCTCGGCGTCACGCTCCACCGCGCGCGCGTACCCGCTGAACTCCTGCCCCAGGCGCACCGGAACGGCATCCTGCAGGTGGGTGCGCCCCGACTTAACGATATCGTCGAACTCCTCCGCCTTGGCCTGCAGCGCCTGGGCCAGCCCGCCCGCCACCTCCAGCAGCTCGTCCAGGCGCCAGAGCGCTCCAAGTCGAATGGCGGTGGGGATGGTGTCGTTGGTGGACTGGGCCATGTTCACATGGTCGTTCGGATGGACCCGGTATTCACCGGGCTTTCCGCCCAGGATCTGGGTGGCGCGGTTGGCGATCACCTCATTGGTGTTCATATTATGGCTGGTGCCCGCGCCAGCCTGGAAAGGGTCCACCACAAACTGTTCGTCCCACTTCCCGTCAACCACTTCCTGAGCTGCCTGGACGATGGCCCCCGCCCTTTCCTCGTCCAGCAGGCCCAGGTCGCGGTGCACCTCGGCAGCAGCCCGTTTGATGTTCGCCATCCCCCAGATAAACGCCCGCCAGGGTCTCAAGCCCGAAACCGGGAAATTCAGGACGGCGCGCTGGGTCTGGACGCCGTAGAGCGCCTCCGCCGGCACCTGCAGCTCTCCCAGCGAATCTTTTTCGGTGCGGTAATTGCTGTTCATCAATGAAACCCTCCTTAGATTTTTTCTTTAGCCGGACCCTGCCCAAATTATACATTCGTTTGTGACGACATAACCAGCCGGAATCGGGCTTTTCAGGCTCCTCCGGAATCCAGCCGCCCGCTTCTGCAAGGGGTGATACAATTTAACCAACAGCGTCAGAAGCACAGTTTTTTCAACGCAGCGCGCGGCCCGGCTGCTTTCCTGACAGCAGTATATCGCCCAGGGAGGAGATGGAATGGTGCAATTGGAGCCGGTCGATTCGAGCATGCTCGCGGCTGCCGGATACGACCCAGATACCCGCATGCTGGTGGTGCTGTTTAACAGCGGCAAGGCTTACCAGTATTACGAAGTGCCCGCAGAGGATTACGAAGCCTTAATGGCGTCCCAATCGAAAGGCAGGTATATGCACGCCCATATTCTGGGCTACTACCCCTATTCGGTCTTTCGCGGTTGGGACCGGGCTGCCGCCCGGCCGCGCCTGCCGGCGCGCATCCGCCACCTGAAAGTGATCGTCGAAAAAACCTCCTCCGGGTATCAGGCTTATCCCCCGGGTCTGCAGGGGGTGGTCTCGGGAGAGGGCGAGACGTATGAAGAAGCGCTGGTGGATGTCCGGGCTGCGATCCTGAACCATATTGAACGCTCCGGGCCGGATTTATTCGAGCGCAGCCCCAAACTCCTGGAGGTCTTCACCGCGGAGGTCAGCGTACTGCCCTGACCGTCCGGTCCCCGTTTCCTCAACCAAGCGGCTCAGCGGAAAACAGGCCGAAATCAGCCGAACCCAATAGAGAACAATGCTCATCCATTCCGCCTCTCAACTCCTGACCCTGGCCGGCGGTCCCCAGCGCGGCCGGGACCTGGGCCGCCTGGAGATTATCCCCGACGGCGCCGTGCTGATACAGAACGACAGGATTGCAGCCGTGGGCAGCAGCGCCGAGCTGCGGGCCGCCTACCCGCACGAACCGGCGATAGACGCCGGCGGGCAGGTGGTGCTGCCGGGCTTCGTGGACCCGCACACGCACGCCATCTGGGCCGGCGACCGCTCGGCCGAATTCGAACTGCGCCTGCAGGGCAAAACCTACATGGAGATCATGGCTGCCGGCGGCGGCATCCTCTCCACCGTGCGCGCCGTGCGCACCGCCCCGTTTGAAAAACTTCTAAATGAGACCCGCCCGCGCCTGTGGAGCATGTTCAACCACGGCACCACGACCGCCGAGGTGAAGACCGGCTACGGTCTGCGCACTGCGGCCGAGCTGCGCATGCTGCAGGCCCTACTGGCGCTGGAGGCCGAAGGGCCGCTGGAGCTGGCGATCACCTTCCTGGGGGCGCACGCCATCGCCCCGGAGTTCAAGGACCATCCCGACGATTACACCGACCTGATCTGCGCCACCATGCTGCCCGTCCTGCGCGAGTGGTGGCCGATCCACGCCCCCTACCATCCCCTGCCCTTTGTGGACGTTTTCTGCGAGACGGGCGCGTTCGACCTGGAGCAGTCGCGGCGCATCCTGGAGACCGCCCGCAGCCTGGATTTCCCATTAAAAATCCACGCCGACGAATTCGACAACCTGGGCGGGGCCCGGCTGGCGGCTGAGCTGGGGGCAGTCTCCGCCGATCACCTGGTGGTGACCTCGAGCGAGGATATCACCGCCCTGGCGCAGAGCGACACCGTGGCGGTGGGCCTGCCCTGCACCCCCTTCGGCCTGGTGCACTCCCACTACACCCCGGCCCGGGAGATCCTGGACGCCGGTGGGCTGCTGGCGATCGCCACCGACGTCAACCCCGGGACAGCCTGGTGCGAGAGCATGCAGTTCGCCATCGCCCTGGCCTGCCGCCATATGCGCCTGACCCCGGCCCAGGCCATCGCTGCGGCCACCATCAACGCGGCCGCAGCCATCGGCCGCGCCACCGACCTGGGTTCCATCGAACCGGGAAAGCAGGCCGACCTGCTGATCCTGTCTGTCCCGGACTACCGCCACCTGGGCTACCGTTTCGGCACGAACCTTGTACAGACGGTGATCAAGAAGGGGCACGTCTACCCCGTCTGATCCCGAGCCGTTGAGAGCATCCAATCATGGAGCCATTACTGCCTTTCCTGCAAATCCCCACCGACGAAATCCTGCGCATCGTGCTGCTCATCGCCGCCCTGCTGGTGCTCTGGGCCATCCTGCGCTTCGTGCTGCGCCTGGCGATGCGCGCCTTCAGCATTGGCTGCCTGCTCATCCTCCTGCTGGGCGCTGGGCTGATCCTGCTGCGCGTGCTGAACTGACCGGCGCACATCCCGCGCTCTCTTCAGGATTTTCCAACCGGAAGGATATGTTAAATCTAGAAACTGCCAAAAAATGGTACCCGGACGACCCCGTTCACGGGTTCGACCATATCCTGCGTGTCTACCAGACCGCCGAGCGCCTGGCTCTCGCCGCTGGCGCAGATTTGGAGATCGTGCGCGCCGCCGCCCTGCTGCACGACGCAGAGGGCAGCGCCACCGAGGGCGGCGACGAGGGCAGGCTGGACCACCACCACGCCTCCGCCTCCTTCGCCCGCCAGGTGCTGGAGGCGGAGGGCTGGCCCGAGGAGCGCATCGAGGCCGTGCTGCACTGCATCCGCGCCCACCGCTTCCGGGATAACTCCGAGCCGCCCGCCACCCCCGAGGCGCGCGTCCTGTTCGACGCCGACAAGCTGGACGTGCTCGGCGCTATCGGCGTGGTGCGGGTGATCGCCTACTCCACCGTGGTGGGCGACCCGTTTTACGTGGAGCCCTCGCAGCGTTTCCTGGAGAGCGGTGAGCACGAGCCGGGAGAGCCGCACAGCTCGTATCACGAATACCTGTTCAAACTGTGCAAGATCAAAGAGCGCCTCTACACCCCCGAAGCGCGGCGCATCGCCGAGGACCGCCACCGTTACCTGGAAGAGTTCTTCCGCCTCCTCGGGGCCGAGATGCGCGGAGAGAGGTGAATACCCGCGTATGCCAGGCTAGGGCTGGGCTGCCGTACACCCTCCCAGCACGCTGCTCCCAAAGTGATATACTCTTCTGCGCGGCCGCCCACCCGGCCGCGTAAATTTTGCCTGTAGAAGGATTTAAGACGCTGTGACAGCACCTCAACTATCCGATCTGGAAGCCCTGGCGCGGGGGGCCGGGGAGATTTTACGCCAGGGGTACAGCCCGCGGCCCGGCTACGAGCGCCGGGTGCAGGTTCAGTATAAGAGCGAGATTGACCTGGTGACCGAGTACGACCGCCGCTCCGAGGCGTTTTTACTGGGGGAGATCCGCAGCCGCTTCCCGGGACACCGCATCCTGGCGGAAGAGAGCGGGATTTCGGCAGGCGGGGAGGACTGCATGTGGTACATTGACCCGCTGGACGGGACGGTGAATTACGCCCACGGGGTGCCGGTCTTCTGCGTATCTATCGCCTATGCGCAGTATGGGACCGTGCAGCTCGGGCTGGTCTATGACCCCATGCGGGAGGAGTGCTTCAGCGCCGAACGCGGCGCCGGAGCCTGGCTGAACGGCGAGCCGCTGCACGTCTCCGCCGCGCCCGACCTGAACTCCAGCCTGATGGTCACAGGTTTCCCTTACGATATCCGCCATAACCCGCAGAACAACCTGGACCATTACGCCCGCTTCGCCCTGCAGACCCAGGGCGTGCGCCGGCTGGGCTCGGCCGCGCTGGACCTGTGCTATATCGCCGCCGGGCGCTTCGATGGCTATTGGGAGATCCGCATCAGCCCCTGGGATACGGCCGCAGGCGGGCTGATCGCAGAGCAGGCCGGGGCGCGCGTCACCAACCTCGCCGGAGGGGCCGATTATCTGACCCCACCTTGCTCGATCCTGGCTGCCAACCCGGACGTGCACGCGCAGATGCTCCAGGTCCTCAACTCGAGCTAGAGCAATAAACTGCGCTTTTTGGGGGATAAGGGGTGAAGCTGCAGGATGCGGGGGGCGGGGCGCGCCCCCCCCCAGCGGGCGGATGAGGCGG
>JAEWYL010000080.1 GCA_023395675.1 Chloroflexota bacterium
CCCCCCCCCGCCGCGCCCCCCCCCGGCCGCGCGCCCGCGGGGGCGCCCGCCGAAACGCTAAGTACCTATTCCGAAAAATGTACTGTTGTTAAATGGGGGCTAAGCCCCCCATCACAACAACAAACCATATATTTTAGGATAGGTTCTAAGGGGCAGCGTGTATCAGCGAAACGGGCGGCGGGTGAGGAACCGCGCCGCATAGTCCGGGGCCCGCCCTGCGCGGGCGGGCCGCCTGAATGGAGAATGAAGGTATGGTCATCGTGGAAACCGAAGGTTTGACGAAGGTGTACGGCAAAGGCGAGACGGCGGTCACTGCCCTGGAGAATATCAACCTGCGCCTGGAGCGCGGCGAGTTCGCGGCGGTGATGGGCCCCAGCGGCTGCGGCAAATCCACCCTGCTGCACCTGGTGGGCGGGCTGGACCGCCCCACCTCCGGCAGGGTGATCCTGAACGGCGAGGACCTGACACGGCTGTCGGACGAGAAGCTGACCGCCATCCGCCGCCAGAAGATGGGCTTCATCTTCCAGTTCTTCAACCTGATCCCCGTGCTGACCGCGGTGGAGAACGTCTCCCTGCCCATGCTGCTGGACGGGATGAAGAAAACCGCCGCGCTCGAGAAGGCGGAGGCCTGGCTGCAGCGGGTCGGGCTGGAGGCGCGCGGGCATCACCGTCCCGACCAGCTTTCCGGCGGGCAGCAGCAGCGGGTGGCAATCGCCCGGGCCCTGGTGAGCGAACCGGCCCTGATCCTGGCGGACGAGCCGACCGGCAACCTGGACTCGCGCGCCTCGGACGAGGTCGCCGCCTGGCTGCGCAGGATCGTGGACGAATACCAGTGCACCATCTTAATGGTCACCCACGACCCGCGCATCGCCGCTTACGCCGACCGCATCATCTTCCTGAAAGACGGCTCGATGGTGGACGAGACGCGCCTGGACGGCAACCGGGCCGGGGAAGCGCATGCGGCGGAAATGAAAACCGAAAAACGATGAACATCCAGCTCACACTCGCACAACGGTACCTGTCCGGGCGGAAACTGCGCACCGTGCTGACCACGCTGGCGATCGTTTTCGGCGTGGTGGTGGTGTTCGGCATGAATCTAATGCTGCCGGCTTTCGTGCGGGCTTTTCAGGCGAACGTGCAGGCTGCCGCCGGAGAGATTGACGCCTCCATCACCCTGAAAACCGGGGACGTATTCGACGCCGGGGTTACGGCCCGGGTTTCGGCGCTTGAAGGCGTGCGCACTGCGGCGGGGGTGCTGGACCGCACCGTGAATCTGCCGGCGGACTACTTCGACGCCGACCCGGCCCGCACGGACCAGGTGAGCGCGCTGACGCTGTTGGGGATTGATCCCGAGGGCGCCCGCACGATGCATATTTACCCCCTCGAAGAGGGCCGCTTCCTGGAAGCGGGCGAGCTGGGGGCGGCGATCATCAGCCGGAGCCTGGCGGAGACTGCCGGGATCGGCCTGGAGGAGGAGCTGGTCGTGCCGGCCGCCGCCGGGGAGACTGCCCTGGCGGTGAAGGGCATCCTGCCCGCCCGCGCCCTGCCCGGGAACGAAGAAGTGCTGGTCAGCCTGGCACAGGCCCAGGCGATGCTGGACATGCCGGGCAAGATCAACACCGTCGAGGTGAATTTCGAGGCCGTGGATGAAGCCGGGCGGGAGGCGGTCCAGGCCGCAATCCTGGACACCCTGGGCGATACCTTCCAGTTCGGCTCCTTGGTGACCAATTCGGAGATTCTGACGAATATCTACGTGGCCCAGATGATCTTCAACGTCCTGGGGGCGCTGGCGCTGCTGATGGGCGGCTTTATCATCTTCAACACCTTCCGCACCGTCATCGCCGAGCGGCGGCGGGATATCGGCATGCTGCGCGCCCTGGGCGCGAACCGAGCCACCATCTTCGGCCTGATCCTCACCGAGGGCCTGCTCCAGGGCGCAGCCGGCACGGTCCTGGGGCTCCTGCTGGGCTACCTGTTCGCGCTGGCGCTGATCCGCCTCGTCAGCCCGATTATGCAGCAGCTTCTGAACCTGCAAATCGGCCTGCCCCCGGTATCGCCGGGGCTGGTGGCCATCAGCGCGGGGGTGGGGGTGGGCATCACCCTGCTGGCGGGTTTGATCCCCGCCGTCGGGGCCACGCGCATCTCCCCACTCGAGGCCCTGCGCCCCACGCTGGGGCGGGTTTCGTTCAAACGGCTGGCCGGGATCGGGTTCTGGGGCGGTCTGGGGCTGATTCTGGCGGCCGCCGCCGCGCTGTTCACCCGCAGCCCCGGGCTGATCGGGCTGGGGGGTGCGCTCTTCATTCTGGGGTTGATCCTGGTCGCCCCGGCGCTGGTCAACCCGGTCGCAGGCCTGTTCGCCTCCCTGCTGGCGCTGCTGTATGCCCGCAACGGGACGGCGGACCTGGCGCAGGGCAACCTGTCCCGCCAACCGGGGCGCGCCGCCATCACCGCCAGCACCACCCTGATCTCGATGGCGATCCTGGTGATGGCAGTGGCCATGTTCACCAGCGCCAAACTCGGCTTCGGGCAGGCGATCCGCAAAAGCCTGGGAGGCGACCTGATCCTGGTGCCGCCCTCCGTGACCGCCTGGGGCACCAATGTAGGGGCGGGCGAAACACTCACCGGCGCGCTGCGGGCTGTGGATGGGGTGGAGGTGGTCAGCACCCTGCGCTTCGCGCCCAGCCAGGTCGGCACAACCTCCATTTCCGTGCTGGGGGTCGATCCGGGAGCCTACCCGCAGGTGAGCGGGCTCACCTTCAGCTCCGGCAGGGAGGCGGAGGCCTACCCGGCCCTGGCGGCCGGGCGCAGCGCCATCATTAACCCGGTCCTGGCGACGACGGCTGGGGTCAGGGTGGGAGAGGCCATCGAGCTCATCACCCCAAGCGGCAGGCAGGCCTACCGGGTGGCGGCCATCGGCGGCGATTATCTGAACGCCAAGATCGCCACCGCTTACATCTCTCAGGCCAACCTGGAGGCCGATTTCGGCCGGAACGAGGACGTGCTGATGCAGGTCAAACTGGACCCCCAGGCGGATATCGCCCGGGTGCAGGGAGAGTTCAAGCAGCTCCTGGAGCCTTACCCGCAGTTCCGCATGATCAACGGCCGGGAGTTCATTGACGAAAACCTGCGGCTCTTCGATACAGCCTTCTACGGCATCTACGGGCTGGTGGTCTTCCTGGCCATCCCCTCGCTGATTGCGATGGTCAATACGCTGGCGATCGGGGTGCTGGAGCGCACGCGGGAGATCGGTATGCTGAGGGCGGTGGGGGCCACCCGCAGGCAGGTGCGCGCCCTGGTACTGGCAGAGGCGCTGATCCTGTCCGGGATCGGCACCGCCTTCGGCATCCTCGCCGGCCTGTACCTGGGCTATATGACGGTGGAGACGGTCCGGGCCTCGGGGTTCCCCATGCTGTTCGCCTTCCCGCTGGCGGGGGTGCTGCTTGCCAGCGCGGCGGGCATCCTGCTGGGGGTGCTGGCGGCGCTCATCCCCGCCCGCCAGGCGGCGCGGCTGGATATCGTCGAGGCGCTGCATTACGAGTAGCCGGGCGGCCTTCCTTATCATCAGGGATCGAAAATGTCCGGTGCGATGCACCGGACATTTTCGATCCCCCCTTATTTGAAGTTGTTCTGCTCCCATCCTCTTTACCTGCGGATTATTCCTTCCGGTGAATAAACCCGCGCTCCCCGGTATCTAATACAATAGAAATAGGATCCTATGGATATGCCACAACTTCTTCAACGCTCGCAGGCCGGGGACGAAGTAGCGGTCCGGGCCCTGGTGCAGGCGCACCAGGAGGCAGTATTTCGCCTGGCGCTGGCCATACTGGACGACCCGCAGGAGGCCGAAGAGGCCGTGCAGGACGCCTTCGTGAAGGCGCTGAACGCCCTGGACTCATACCGCGGCGAGGCTTCTTTCCGCACCTGGCTGTTCGCGATCGCCGTCAACCTGTGCCGCAGGCGCTTGAAGAAGCGCAGGCTAAGGGACTTGCTGGTCCACAACTTACAATCCCTTCTCCGGCTCCCGGGCGCGGGCCCTGCCCATCCGGAGGAGATTGTGATCCAGCGCGAGGCGCAGGGGGCGCTGTGGGGGGCGGTGGGCGCGCTGGGCGAGAAGCACCGGCTGCCCGTGCTGCTTTTTTACGAGCACGAGCTGCCGGTGGCGGAGATCGCCCGGGTGCTCGACCTGCCGATCGGGACGGTGCTTTCCCGCCTGCACAGCGCACGGGAGAAGTTGAGGCTGGCGCTGAGCCGGGATACGCTCGCCGATCTGCGGGCGAGCGCGGAGGAGGCAGGCGAATATGAAGACGATTAATCACCGGCGCGCCCGGCGCGACCTGCAGGCGCAGCTTTCCGGCGCCCTGCCGGAGGCCGATGCCGCCCGCCTGCGAGCCCATTTGCAGGGCTGCCTGGACTGCCGCCGCTATGCGGCCGAGATGGTGGGCCTGGACGCCGGCCTGCGCCGCGAGGCGCGCCTGCAGAGAAACGCCGGCCCAACTT
>JAEWYL010000102.1 GCA_023395675.1 Chloroflexota bacterium
GCAGGTGCAAGGCACTCCCTCGCCTGGGGGGTTACGCAAGCCGGCAGGGATGGTTTGCCCGCTAAGAGACGGGCCGGCAAGGAAAGTGCCTCGCACCAGGGAGGGCAGGGCTTCAGGTGGGTATTCAAACGGTATTTTACAGATGGCCACACAGGAAACGACTGAGACGTTAGGGGCCCGCGTCGAGGCCCTGTACCGGGATGAATCCCGGCGCATCTTCGCCACGCTCCTGCGCCTGCTGGGGGATTTCGAACTGGCGGAGGAGGCGCTGCAGGAGGCCTTCAAGGCCGCGCTGGAGCAGTGGCCCGCGCAGGGGACCCCGGCCAACCCGCGCGCCTGGCTGATCTCCACCGGGCGTTTCAAGGCCATTGACGCCCTGCGCCGGCGCGCCCGCTTCGAAGCGGCGTTCGAAAATCTCGCCGCCGCCCTGGAGCAGGCGGGGGGCGAGCCGGAGCTGCGCGAGGACGCGCACCTGGAGGACGACCGGCTGCGGCTGATCTTTATCTGCTGCCACCCGCTGCTCTCGCAAGAGGCGCGCGTGGCCCTGACCCTGCGCGAGGTGTGCGGGCTGAGCACCGAGGCCATCGCCCACGCCTTTTTCACCACCCCCGCCACCCTGGCCCAGCGCATCGTGCGCGCCAAGGCGAAGATCCGCGAGGCGCGCCTCTCCTACGAAGTGCCCCCGCGCGCCGAGCTGCCCGCCCGGCTGCAGGCGGTGCTGCAGGTGGTCTACCTGGTGTTCAACGAGGGCTACTACCCGGCCCTGGGGGGCGTGCTGGTGCGCCCGGATTTCTCGCAGGAGGCCATCCGCCTGGGACGGCTGCTGGCGCGGCTTCTGCCGGAGCCGGAGGCGGTGGGCCTGCTGGCGCTGATGCTGCTGCACGAGGCCCGCCGCCCGGCGCGCCTGACCCCGGAGGGAGAGCTGGTGCGCCTGGAGGACCAGGACCGGAAGCTGTGGGAGCGGGAGATGCTGGCCGAAGGGATCACCCTGGTCAAACAGGCCTGGATGCCCGGGCGGCCGGGGCCGTACACCCTGCAGGCCGCGCTGGCCGCCACCCACGCCTCCGCCCCCACCGTGGAGGAGACGAACTGGGACCAGGTCATTTACCTGTACGACCTGCTGGAGCGGGCAGCCCCCTCGCCGCTGGTGCAGATCAACCGGGCGGCCGCGGTGGCGATGCGCGACGGCCCGCAGGCCGGGCTGGAGCTGATGGAGGCGATCCTGGCGAACGGGGCCCTGGCGGAATACCCCCTGGCCCACGCCGCCCGGGCGGACCTGTTCCGCCGGCTGGGCAGGACCGCCGAGGCGCGGGCCGCCTACCTGCAGGCGCTGGCCCTCCCCCAGCCGGAGCCGGCGCGGCGGTTCCTGGCCCGCCAGCTGGCCGAACTGCCGGATTAATCTCGAAATTCTCTGAATATTAATGTCGAATCCGGCCTGCCCCGCACGACTATTAAACGAACCAGGACCTACGCCGCCGGAAGGGTTCGTGAGTGTTATTTCTGGGCTGCGCCCGCAAAACACACTCACAGTCTTCCCTGAACTGCGTAACGCCTGCGAATCACCTCACCCACCAGGCCCTCGCCTGGCCTGGACAGAGCGCTAAAGGAGCGAAAGAGATGCAATTCCTTGTGTACGATCCCAACTTCGACCCGGATGACGCCACCCTCCCCAGCCCGGAGACCATGCAGGAGATGGGGGCCTTTATGGCCGAGGCGGCGCAGGCCGGCGTGGTGGTCCTGACCGGGGCGCTGAAACCGGAGGGTACCCGCCTGAGCTATCAGGACGGGAAAATCAGCGTGACCGACGGCCCGTATATCGAGCTGAAAGAGCTGATGGCGGGATTTGCCGTGCTGGAGGTCCCGTCGCTGGAGCAGGCAGTCGAGTGGTCCCGCCGCTTCCGCAAGATCATCGGTGAAGGGGTGTCTGAGATCGTGCCGCTGTACGGCCCGCAGGATTTCGAAGCGCCGGATTAAGCGCCTGCCTCCACTTAAAGAATGCGCCGGGGGGGGGGGGGGAAACGGCCGCCGCCCGGCACGTTTAAGGCGTTTTCTGAGCGCAGGGGGGGGTTACCAGCGCTCGTAGCGCACCAGGTCGGAGAGCGGCTTGCGCTCCTTGGGCGAGGGCTGGTCCGCCGGGTAGCCGAGCGGGGTGAAAAGCAGGGGCTCCACCTCCGGCGGCAGGCCCAGCACCTCCCGGGCCGCCCCCAGGTGGAAGCTCGCCACCCAGCAGGTCCCCAGGCCCAGGTCCGCGGCGGCCAGGGTCAGGTGGTCGAAGGCGATGGCGGCGTCCACCGCCGCGAAATTCTTCCCCTCAGCGTGGACCCAGGCCCGGTCGGGGTGGGTGCAGAGGCCGATGACCAGCGGGGCGCGGTAGAACCACTCCCGGTCGTAGATGCGCTGCAGCTCCGCCTCGCGCCCCGGGCTGCGCAGCACCACCAGGGTGTAAGGCTGGTAGTTGTGGGCGCTGGGGGCCAGGCGGGCGGCTTCCAGCACCGCCTGGAGCTTCTCCTCCTCCACGGGGTCGGGGCGGTAGGCGCGCACGCTGTACCGGCGCTGAACCAGCGATTGAAAGTCCATGATGTATCTCCTTTTGTGTTCTTCTCGCTAAATCCAGAGGCAACTATTTTATCCGAGCGGCTGCGGGTCTGCGCCCCGCCGGCATCCGGATCCTATTTAACAGCTCAAGGGTATGCTGCCCGGTGCGCGCTGGGGCGCTCACAGCGGGCGGTCGTGAAAATCCTGCGGGTCCACCCGCAGGTCGCCCAGGTGCACGGCGTCCACCCCGTCCAGGGTGGGCAGGGGGGTGAGCAGTTGGGCTGCCCGGGCGGGGGCGTCCACCTCCAGCACGATCGCCAGGGCCAGGGTGAAGCCGCGGGCGTCGTCCAGGCCCGCCAGGCGGCCGGGCAGGAAGCGAGGGGCAGGGAAAACGGCCCGGCCCCGCCAGCGCAGCTCCAGCCGGCGGCTGCCCTGAAAGTAGCGGGCGAAGGCGGCCGCGCGGTAGGCGCGCCGGGCGGCTGTGCTGCGCTTGCGCGCCGCCGGAGAGGCCTGCAGGCCGGTCACCCGGAAGCGGCGGCTCTTGCGCAGGGGGCGGAGCAGGCTTTCCAGCTCGTCCCCCTGCTGCAGGGCAAAGACCGTGTCCGGCTCCAGCAGGTCCAGCTTCGCCAGCTTGAGGGCGCTCCCGCCGCGCCGCGGGTCCACAAACCCGGAGGTGTCGTACACCACGCAGGCCGCCCCCAGCTCCCGCGCGGCCCGCGCCAGGCGGAAGGCGCCGGCCAGCAGCGGGCCGCCGTGCCCGCTGGGGCTGGTGGAGCCGAGGAAACGGCGCAGCCGCGGCCCGCGGGGCGGGAAGAGCGCCTCACCGTCGCGGGCGCAGGCCAGGGTCAGGGCGGCGGGCGGGCCCAGGCTGCTCTGCCCGGGGTCGCCGTCCAGGTAGGCGGCGGGCACGCCCGCCTCCCCCAGGCGGCGGAAGAGGTAGCGGGCGAAGGTGCTCTTGCCCACGTTCGGGGCGCCGATCACCATCAGCACCCCGCGCAGGCTCTCCACCGGGAGCCTTACCCAGGCCGGGGGCAGGTCGAGGTCGGGCTCCGGCCCTCCGCCTGCGGCGCTCAAGCCTCTTTCCCCGCCGGCCCGGCGGCCTCGCCGCCCGCCTGCAGGATATGCAGCAGGGCGGCGGCGTAGGCCCCGGCGGCGGCGCCGGCCTCGAACCGCAGGAGCGCGCCCCGAAAGCTGAACTCGCAGGCGTACCCGCCCAACCCGGCGGTCAGGCGCAGCTCGGGGCGCCCGGCGCCGATCAGGGCAGCCTCCAGCGCCAGGCGCAGCTGCTCCTCGCTCGGGATCCAGACCGCCTCCGTGGTGACCAGAGAATCCAGGGCCCACTCCGAGGCGCCCTGAAAGCTGACCACCTGCACATCCTGGAGCATCTCCACCGTGGCCAGCATATCGCTGACCACGAACACTTTATCGTCCATCTGCCGGTCGGGCAGGGCGAAGAAATCGAACAGGGCCGGCCTCCAGACCAGGCCGGCCTGCTTCAGCCGGAGGGCAAGCTGCAGGTCTATCATCACAATTCTCAGACTTCCCGGTAAACCACCGGCCGCATCAGGCGCCGGTCGAACTCGCCCACCCGGTCTTTGCCCAGGGCCGCCAGGGCCTCGTGCGCCCGGCGGGCGTCCTCCCGCAATCGGGCCACGTCCACCCCGCGGCAGTCGTCGGGCAGGGGGCCCATCCACTGGCGCAGGCGCAGGAACATCTTCATGGCCCCGTTGTAATTACCGCGCTCGATCTGCAGGTAGGCCACCGCCACCTGCAGCACCGCCCGGTACAGCTCGCAGGCAGCGGACTCGTCCTCGTTCCAGGCTTCCTCCAGCAGCTCGTGGGCTTCGAAGTAGGCCCCCCGGTTGAACTCCTCCAGGCCGCGCAGGGCCAGGGCCGAGGGAGGCTCCTGGCAGGCCTCCTGGATGGCGGCGAAGTCCGGCAGGCGGGCGTATTTCTGGATCAGCCCCGGCAGGTCGCTCACGAAGCGGGAGCGCGCCAGCACCGCGTCGGCGCCGCGCTCCTTCGCGGTACGCATGCTGTCCACGTCCACGTGCGAGCCGAAGCAGAGCACGGGGATGCGCCGGGTGGCGGGGGCCGATTTGATCAGCGGCAGCCAGCTCTGCCAGGGCACCTCCCGGTTCCCCAGGTCGAAGATGATCAGGGCGGGCTGCCAGGCGGTGATCTGCTCCAGCAGGCCGGCCCCCGGCCCGTCCAGGTGCTCGGCGTACTGGCGCCCGGCGGCGAAGGGGGTGGCCTCCTCGCCGCGTTCGATCCAGTGCACCCGGTAGTTGAGCTGCCGGGCTGCGGCCTCGATTTTGACGGTGAAGAACAGGTCGGCCACAAAGCCGAGCAGGAGCGGGGTGTAGGGCTCATTTTCCATAGGGTCCATTATATACGGAAGAGGGGGTTGTGGATGGGGGAAGGGCGGAGGAGGGGCGCGAGAGGGCGGTGCCGCGACTCAAACCCCCTCCCCGGCCCGCTAAGGCTTTGCGGCGCTCGCTAAGCAAAGCAGCGCTCTCCCCCAAGGCCGGTTTCCGATTACGGGAAGCCCGTAATCGGAAACCATGCGGCCTCAGGGGAGGGTGCCCCGCTGCGCTTAGGGTGCCCCGCTGCGCTTAGGGTGCCCCGCTGCGCTTAGGGTGCCTTGCGCGCAGACTCCCCTCTCCACGGCGGTTTTTGCCGCTGGGGAGGGTGCCCCGCTACGCTTAGGGGGTGCCGCAAAGCCGGCAATGGGGGAGGGGTATTTGCCGCACGGTTACCGGCTCCGTGCCGCAGCACCTACCCCTTCCCCGGCTCCGCTGCGCTCCGGGTGCCCATCAGCACCCGGAAGGACCCGTAGGGGCATGGCGGTGGAGGCATGGGTTTTTCAGGCGGATGGGTGCAGCCGTGCCCTTTTTTGCAAGAGCATGATCCGCGGCCGGGAAACACGAGCCGGTGTGGGAGGCGGGCACGGCTGGAGGCGGGATGGGCGAATTCCATTGCATACACCGCCGTGCCCCTACTCCAGACGTTGTATGGGTGGGAGGCCTGAGAAGCCCACTCTGCCCCTGCTGCGCCTCAAGGCGCGTAATGAATTGAAGGCGCGGGGCGATTATGGTAAGATGGAACCTTGAAAAGGGAACCGGAAATGCACAATTTACGCCCGCCGCGGCCGGCAAGGCCGCAGCATGCAACCGTTCAAAGGGATCTATGAGCACAGGCGCGCGGCTCTGGAAGGGTAGAGGCGGGGGCCTGCTGCTCCTGGGCCTGCTTTTTGCGCTGGGGGCCTCGCTGCTCGTCCCCGCCCGGGGCCGAGGCCAGGAACCCGGCGGGCCAACCCTGAGCATCACCGCCGGGCTGGACGGCTACGGGGCGCAGAACGGCTGGCTCCCGGTGCGGGTGCGGGTGGAGAACGACGGGCCCGACATCGAGGCCGAACTGCGGGTACAGACGACCGGTTTCAACAACCGCCTCCTGATCTACTCTCAGGCGGTGAGCCTGCCGCGCGTCTCCCGGAAAGAGCTCTTCCTGTACGTCTACCCCGAGGTATTCCTGGGCAGCCTGACGGTGCAGCTCTATTCCGGGGAGCAGAAACTGGCCGAGGCCTCCACCAACCTCACCACCGTCTCGCAGGCCGACCAGCTCTACGTGGTGCTGGCGGAGAACGCCAACGCCTTCAATTTTCTCTCCCAGATCAAACCCCGGAACGCCAACGCTTTTACAGCCTACCTGCAGCCGGGCGAGCTGCCCGACCATTACCTGGGCCTGTCGGGGGTGGACGTCCTGCTGCTCTCCGGGGTGGACGGCAGCGCTTTCAACGCAGCCCAGCGCCAGGCCCTGGAGGGCTGGGTGGCGCGCGGCGGGAGGCTGCTGATCGCCGGCGGGCCCAACTGGCGCCAGACCACCACCGGGCTGGAGGCCATGCTGCCCCTGCTTCCGCAGGACGAGGCCAGCCTGGACGAATTCTCCGCCCTGGCCGGTTTTACGGGCCTGGAAAGTTCCCCGCAGGGGCAGGCGCTGGCGGCGGTCGGCGCGCTGCAGCCCGGGGCGCAGGTGCTGGTGCAGCAGGGCGAGCTCCCCCTGGCCGCGCGCCGGCTCCACGGTTCGGGCGAGGTGGTCTTCCTGGCGCTGGACCCCGCCCTGGCGCCCCTGTCGAGCTGGCAGGGCCTGCCGCAGTTCTTCGAGCTGCTGCTCGCCTCGAGCAGCGCCAGACCCGCGTTCCAGGCAGGCTTCCAGAACTGGCAGATGGCCCAGGACGCCGCCGCCAGCCTGCCCGAGCTCGGCCTGCCCTCCGGCTGGACGGTGCTCTGCTTCCTCGGCCTGTATATTCTCGCCGTCGGCCCGCTGAACTTCCTCATCCTGCGGCGCTTCAAGCGCCGCGAGCTGGCCTGGCTGAGCATCCCGCTGCTGGTGATCCTGTTCGCGGGGGTGGCGTTCTCCGCCGGCAGCAGCGCCTTGGGCAGCCGCCCCATCCTGAACCACCGGGCTCTGATCCAGGTCTGGCCCGGGATCGAACAGGCCCAGATGGACGGTCTGCTGGGCATCTTCTCCCCCCGCAGGGACAGCCTGACCCTGGAGACCGGACCGGGCGTCCTGGCGCACGGCCTGCAGGCGGGGATGAACCTGGCGGACGCCGGCAGCCTGCACATTGAGCGCGACGAAGAGGGCCGCAGCCTAGCGCGCGGCCTGCGCCTGGACGTGGGCGGCATCCGCACCCTGGCCGTCCAGGGCCAGATCCCCGCGCCCCGCTTCGAGGGCGAGCTGGAGCTGCGCCTGTCGCCGGAGCGCAGCACCCTGCACGGCAGGCTGGCCGCGCCGCAGGACCTGGCCCTGGAGGACGCCGTGCTGATCGCGGCGAACGCCGGCCGGGAGCTGGGCGACCTGGCGCCTGGGGAGGTGCGGGAGACGGATATCGTCCTCACCAGCCTACTCAAGGCCCGCGCCAGCGGCGTGTACGGGTCCATCCCCCCCTTCTACCTGGATACATACGCCAGCGTGGGCCTGGCGGAGCAGATCCTCGGGACCGCCGATTTCTTCTCGAACCCGGAGATCTACCCCCGCTACGCCCTGCTGAGCGCCCTGAACGAACCGGTCTACGGCACCCTCCCGCAGTATGGGGACTTCTTCCTGGCGGCCTGGAGCCCGGAACAGCCTTTCCAGGCGGGGCTGCAGGGTGAAAACTACAAGACCAGCGGCGAGAGCCTCTACCTGATGCATCTGGCGCCCGAGATCCGCTGGGAAGGGGACGAAGGCTGGCTCCCGCCCGCCCTGTTCACCTGGGAGGTGCTGGACGCGCCGGTCAGCGGCTCTCCGGCCTCCCCCTACGACGCCTGGCTGGACATGGACGGCTTCAGCCTGCGCTTCCGGCTCGGCCTGCCGGTGGAATATTCTGGGGTGAAGTCGCTCACCCTGAGGCTGGAGAGCGGGTCGCTCACGAGCGGCTCGCAGGCGAGCGGCCCCGCCCGGGTGGGGGTCTCCCTGTGGGATTTCGAGGCGCAGGCCTGGGAAGACCTGGGCGAATTCGCCTGGGGCGAGCACGAGATCCCCAATCCGGAGCGCTACACCGGGCCGGGGGGGCAGGTGCTGCTGCGGATGGCGGCGGTGGGCACTTTCGGGCAGGTGCAGGTCAGCCGGGCGGATTTCACCCTGGTGGTGGAGCGCTGAGGGCGATATGGCAGCCATTATCCAGATTCAAGACCTGACCAAGCGCTACGGGACGCGCACCGCGGTGGACCAGCTCAACCTGGAGGTGCAGGAGGGCGACATCTTCGGCTTTGTCGGCCCGAACGGGGCCGGGAAGACCAGCACCATCCGCATGATCGCCACCCTGCTGCAGCCCAGCGGGGGCGAGATCCTGGTCGGCGGGCACTCGGTGCAGCGCGAACCGCGCCAGGTGCGCAGCCTGATCGGCTATATGCCCGACTTTTTCGGGGTCTACCACGACATGAAGGTGTGGGAGTACCTGGATTTCTTCGCCGCCTGCTACGGGATCCGCGAGGCGGAGCGCAGCCGCCTGATCGCCGACCTGCTGGAACTGGTGGACCTCGGGCACCGTCAAGAGGATATGGTGGACAGCCTCTCGCGCGGCATGAAACAGCGCCTGAGCCTGGCGCGCACCCTGATCCACGACCCGCAGGTGCTGCTGCTGGACGAGCCCGCCTCCGGGCTGGACCCGCGCGCCCGGGTGGAGATCCGCGAGCTGCTGCTGGAGCTGGCGCGCATGGGCAAGACCATCTTCTTCTCCACCCATATCCTGGCGGACGTGGCCGAGGTGTGCACGCGGGTGTCCATCCTGGAGGCGGGGAAGCTGGTGGCCGCCGGCTCGCTGGAGGACCTGCACCGCCAGCTCATGCCCGTGCGCCAGATCGAGATCGTGGTGCTGGGCGAGGCGGAGCCGGCCGAGAAGGTGCTGCTGGCGACCGCGGGCCTGACCATCACCCAGGTCCAGGCTGCGCCGCAGGGCGGCGAGGACGGCCACCCGCCGCGCTCTACCCTGCAGGTGGAGCTGGCCGGCGACGACGAAGCGCTGAGCGAGCTGCTGCAGAGGCTGGTGGCGAGCGGGGTGCGCGTGGTGCACTTCAGCGAGGACCGCCGCGACCTGGAGGAAGTGTTCATGCGGGCCACCCGCGGCCTGGTGACGTAGCGCCGGTCCAGGACTACTCTTCCGAAAAGGTTCGCAGCAGTGGCAGAGCGGGACGAGGAATTCAGGGAATGGCAGAGACCGCAACCAAAACCGCCCCGGATAACGCTCCGGGGATGAGCCCGGAAAACGCTCCGGGGATGAGCCCGGAGAACGCTCCGGGGATGAGCCTGGCTGAAAGGCTGCGCTCCAACCCGGTGATCGTGAAAGAGCTGCGCGGCCGCATGCGCGGCTTCCGCGCCTTCCTGGTGCTCACGCTCTACCTGCTGGCGCTGGGGGGGCTGGTGGGGCTGGTCTACCTGCTGGCGCTGGCCTCCAACACCCCCACCGGCTCGGCCGACCTGCGCCAGTCCATGGGGAAGATCATTTTCGGCCTGGTGGTGATGCAGGAGCTGATGGCGGCCTGCTTCATCGCCCCCGGCCTGACTGCGGGGGCCATCTCCTCCGAGCGCGAGCGCCAGACCTTCGACCTGCTGCGCACCACCCTGCTGCCGGCCCGCTCGGTGGTGCTGGGTAAATTCATGGCGGCTTTCTTCTACCTGTTGCTGCTCATCTTCGCCGCCCTCCCCATCCAGAGCCTGGCTTTCCTCTTCGGCGGGGTGTCGCTGGAGGAGGTGGGCATCGCCGCCCTGATGCTGGTGGTAACGGCCATGACCTTCTGCTCGGTGGGGCTGTTCTTCTCCAGCATGCTTTCGCGCACCCTGGTCTCCACCGTGCTGGCCTACGCCTTCGCCATCCTGTGGGTCTTCGGCCTGCCCTTCATCCTCAGCCTCTTCTCGGGCCTGCTGGGGACGTTTTTCACCAATACCTCCCCCCTGTTCGGCAGCCTCGCCTTCCAGAAAGTGATCTTCACCGGGGGCTGGCTGCTGATCTCGCTCAACCCCCTGGGCGCGGCGGTGGTCTCGGAGGTGGTGCTGCTGACCGAAAACAGCCTCTTTCTGTTCAATATGCCCCTACCCAACGGTGGCTCGCTGAGCCTGATCTCACCCTGGATCATTTACGTGATCATCTCCCTGCTCGCCAGCCTGCTCCTGCTCTGGTTGAGCGTGCGCCACGTGCGCCGGGCGGAGAAGTAGGCGCTGATGGACCGCGCCCGGGCCCTGGAGGAGCTGACCCGCTATCTGGACCGCTGGAGGCGGCAGTACCGGCTGCGCCGCGCCCTGCATTGGGGGCTGCGCGGGCTGGCGCTCGGCCTGGCGCTCTCGCTGGCGGCGGGGACGGCGCTGCTCTTCGCGGCGCGGCTGCTGCCGGGCGAGTACGCCCTGCTGCTGCTCCTGCCCTCCCTGGCGGGCCTGCTGGTCGGGGCGGCCCTGGGCCTGTCCTGGCCTTTCCCGCGCGGGCGGGCGGCGCGCTTCTTTGACCTGCGCTTCGGCCTGCAGGAACGGGTCAGCACGGCGCTGGAGCTGGCGGGAGGGGAGCTGGACGCGCTGGGCGAACGGCAGCTCCAGGATGCGCTGTCCGCCGCGCGTGCGGCCGGCGCGCGCCGCCGCCTGCCCCTGCGGCTGCGCCCCCTGGAGCTGCTGCCCCTGCTGGCCCTGCTGCTGCTGGCCCCGCTCATCCCCCTGCTGGCGCAGCCCGCCATTCAGGCCGCGCAGCAGGCGCGCCAGGTGGAGGCGGCGGTGGAGCGCGAGGCCGGGCGCCTGGACGAGCTGATTTCCGAGATCGAGGCCAACCAGCGCCTGGACGAGGCCCAGCGCCAGGCCCTGCTGGAACCCCTGCAGGAGGCCAGGCAGGAGCTGGAGCAGTCCCGCTCGCTGGAGAGCGCCCTTTCGGCCCTGTCGGAGGCCGAGGGAGAGCTGCAGCGGCTGCAGGACGGGCGCGCCCTGGAGCAGGCCCAGGCGCTGCAGGAGGCCGGGGAACGCCTGAGCCAGGGCTCCGGCGAGGGGGAGGGCAGCCCCCTGCAGGCCTTCCAGGAGGCCCTCAGCCGGGGCGATTTCGAGGCCGCGGCCCAGGCCCTGGAGGCGCTGGAATTCGAGGAAAGCACGCAGGAGCAGGCCGAGGCCGACGCCCGCCGGCTGGAAGAGGCCGCCGGGGAGCTGGAGGGGGCCCAGCCCGATCTGGCCGCGGAGCTGCGGGAAGCGGCGCAGGCCCTGCGCCAGGGCGACGCGCAGGCCGCGCGCCAGGCCCTGGACGGGGCCGCGCAGCAGGTGCAGGGGACGGGCCAGGCAGCGGAGGCCGCCCGGGCGGCGGCCCAGGCCGCGGGCCAGCTCCGGCAGGGCCAGGAGGGCGTGGCGCAGGCAGGCGGCCAGCAGACTGGCGGCCAGCAGACTGGCGGCCAGCAGGGCGGCGGGCAGCAGGGGCAGGCCAACCAGGGCAGCTCCGGCGCGGGGCAGGGCGAGGGCGGCCAGGAGGGCGGTCAGGGCCCGGAGGCCCCGGCCGTGCCGATGCAGCCCGGCAGCCAGCCGGGGGACGGCGGCGAGCGCGAGGCCGACCCGGTCTACGCCCCCTACCGCCTGGGCCAGGGCGGCGGGCAGGAGGTGGTCCTGCCCGGGAGCGAGACGGGCGAGGGCCAGACCGTCGGGCAGGGCGGGCTGCAGCCCGGGGAGAACGCCGCCAGCCAGGTGCCCTACTCCGAGGTCTACGCCGATTACGCCGCGGATTACTACCGGGCGATCGAGAGCGGGCAGGTGCCGCCGGCGCTCCGGGACCTGGTGCGGCAGTATTTTTCGTCGCTAGCGCCGTGAGGGAGTGTCAGGTGTCGGGTGCCGGGCGTCGGGCGTCAAGTGTCTAGTGTCAGGTGTCAGGGGATAGGAGCGTGGGGATGACGGACGAAACGATGGCAGTGGACGAGTTCACCGCCCTGGCGCAGGCCATCGAGGCCGAGGTGGCGAAGGTGATCGTGGGGCAGGAGCAGGTGGTGCGCCCGGTGCTGATCGGCGTCATCGCCGGGGGGCACGTCCTGCTGGAGGGGGTGCCGGGGCTGGGCAAGACCATGCTCATCCGCACCCTGGGGCAGGCGTTGGAGCTGAAGTTCTCCCGCATCCAGTTCACCCCGGACCTGATGCCCGCCGATATCACCGGCACCGAGATCCTGGTGGAGGGCGAGGGGCGGCGCGAGTTTCGCTTCCAGCCCGGGCCGGTATTCGCCAACCTGGTGCTGGCGGACGAGATCAACCGCGCCACCCCCAAGACCCAGTCCGCCCTGCTGGAGGCCATGCAGGAGCACTCCGTCACCGTGGCGGACCAGACCTACCGGCTCGAGGAGCCCTTCTTCGTGCTCGCCACCCAGAACCCGCTGGAGATGGAGGGCACCTATCCCCTGCCCGAGGCCCAGCTCGACCGCTTCCTGTTCAAGGTGAACGTGGGCTTCCCCTCCACCGGCGAGCTGGCGCAGATCCTGGCGCGCACCACCGGGGCGGAGGAGCCCCAGGCGCAGCCGGCCGCCAGCGGGGCGCAGATCCTGGCGATGCGCGCCCTCTCCCGCCGGGTGCCGGTGGCCTCGCACGTGGGCGAGTGGGCGGCGCGGCTGGTGGTGGCCACCCACCCCGGCAGTCCCGAGGCCCCGCCGCAGGTGCGCAAATACGTGCGCTACGGGGCCTCGCCGCGCGGCGGGCAGGCCCTGATCCTGGGGGCGAAGGTGGCCGCGCTGCTGGCCGGGCGCTACAACGTCTCTTTCGACGACCTGCGCGCCGTGGCCCCCCTGGCCCTGCGCCACCGCATCCTGCTCAACTTCGAGGGCCTGGCAGAGGGCGTCTCCACCGACGAGATCATCGCCGAGGCCCTGGAGCAGGCCCCGGTGGAAGCCTGAGCCCCAGCGCGGGGCCTTTCCCCTGCCTGATCGAGATAAAGCCATGCTGTTTGACGAGGCCACGCTGCGCAAGCTGAACCGCCTGTCCCTGGTGGCCGGGCGCGTGCGGGCCGGGGTGCTGAAAGGCGAGCGCCGCTCCACCCGGCGCGGGGCGGGCACCGAGTTCGCCGATTTCCGCCGCTACACCCCCGGCGAGGACCTGCGCCGCGTGGACTGGAAGGTGTACGCCCGCCTGGACCGCCCCTTCCTCAAGCTGTTCGAGGAGGAGGAGGACCTGGCGGTGCATATTTTCCTGGACGCCTCGCGCTCGATGGACTGGAGCGAGGCGGAGGAGAACAAGTTCCGCTACGCCCGCCGCCTGGCGGCCGGGCTGGGGGCCATCGCCCTGGGGAGCGGCGACCGCCTCTCGCTGCTGCCGCTGGCCTCCGGTCGCAGGCTGGAGCCCTTCGGCCCGGCGCGCGGTCCGGCCGCCACCGCCCGCCTGCTGCTCTACCTGGAGGAGCTGCAGGTCTCCGGCAGCGCCGAGCTGGAGCGGGACCTGAAGCGCTACGCCCTCTCCGCCCGGCGTCCGGGCCTGGCCTTCCTGCTCTCCGACCTGCTGGCCCCCGGCGACCCGCTGGGCGGGCTGGTCGAGCTGCAGCGGCGCGGCTACGAGGCTGCGGTCATCCACCTGCTCTCCCCGGAGGAGCTGGACCCGCCCCTGGCGGGAGACCTGCGCCTGGTGGACGTCGAGACCGGGCAGGCGCAGGAAGTGAGCCTGGACGGGGGCCTGCGGGACCTCTACCGCCAGCGCCTGCAGGCCTGGCAGGAGGGGATCGCCGCCGAATGCCGCCGCTTCGGGCTGCGCTACCTGGCGCTCTCCACCGCGCTCCCCTGGGAGCGCTTCATCCTGCAGGAGCTGCGCCGGGCCGGGGTGATCAGGTAGAGGCGCATGAGACTGCTCGTCCCCGCCGCGCTGCTCTTCGCCCTGCTGGCGCTCCCCATCCTGCTGCTCTACATGCTCAAGCTGCGCCGGACGGAGACGCCCGTCTCCTCCATCCTGCTGTGGGAGCGGCTGCTGCGCGACCGGCAGGCGAACGCGCCCTGGCAGCGCATCCGGCGCAACCTGCTCCTGCTGCTGCAGCTATTGATCCTGGCGGCCCTGGTTTTTGCCCCGGCCCGCCCCGCCCTGCTCGTCCCCAGCCCCTTTGCCGGCTCGGTGGTGGTGCTGCTGGACGCCTCGGCCTCGATGAACGCCGCCGACGTGTCCCCGAACCGCTTCGAAGCCGCCCGCGCCCGGGTGGCGGACCTGATCCGCGACCTGCCCGGGGGGGCGCGCATGACCCTGATCCTGGCGGGGAGCCAGGCGGAGATCCTGATCGCCAACTCCGGCGACCGCCCGGAGCTGCGGGCGGCGCTGCAGCGGGCTGAGGTTTCGCAAGGCCCGGCCGACTGGCAGGCGGCCTTTGCGCTGGCGGCCTCCGCCGCCGCCACCCCCTCGGAGGAGGGCGAGGAGCCGGCGGTGGTGCTGGTATCGGACGGCGGGCTGCCGCAGGAGGGCCTGCCCGGGCTGCCGGGCGAGGCGCGCTACCTGCAGGTGGGCGAGAGCGGCGAGAACCTGGCCCTGGCGGCCTTCGCCCTGCGGCCCTCCCCCTCCGGCGGCGAGCTCTTCGCCCGGGCGGTGAACTACGGCGGGGAGACGCGCAGGGCGCTGCTCTCCTTCTACGCCGGCGGGCAGCTCTTCCAGGCCCAGGAGCTGACCCTGCCCCCCGGCGAGAGCGCCGGGGTGACCGCCCGCGAGCTGCCCGCCGGGGCCACGCAGTTCTCGGCCCGCCTCAGCCCGCCCGCCGGGGAGGAGGAGCCGCTGGACCTGCTGCCCCTGGACGACAGCGCCTACACCGTCTCGCAGGCGGGGGAGACCCGCCGCGCCCTGCTCGCCACGCGGGGCAATCTCTTCCTGGAGCAGTTCTTCGCCGCCGTGCCCGGGCTGGAGGCTTTTCGCATCTTGCCGGGGGAGAGCGGGGAGCTGGAGCTGCCCGGCGCGGGGCAGGAGGGCCCGCCCTACGACCTGTACATCTTCGACGGCCTGCTGCCCCCCGAGCTCCCCCAGGCGAGCCTGCTGCTGGTGAACCCGCCGGACGGCCCGTTCCTGGAGGTGGGGGAGTATTTCACCCGCACCGCCCCCGCCCGGGCGGCGGAGCACCCCCTGGCGCGCTTCGTGGAGTGGGATTCGGTGAGCGTCCTGCGCGCCCGCACAATCGCCCTGCCGGACTGGGCCGAACCCCTGGTGAGCGCGCCGGGCGGGCCGCTGGTGTTCGCCGGGGAGAGCGCCGGGCGGCGCGCGGCGGTGCTGAGCTTCGACCTGCACGAGAGCGACCTGCCGCTGCAGGTGGCTTACCCCATCCTGCTCTCGAACCTGACCGCCTACCTGCTGCGAGACGGCGGGGCGGGAGACCTGGCCGCCGGGGAGAGCCTGCGCCCGGGCGACAGCCTGTCCATCCCGCCCGCCATCGCCGCCGGGGGATTGACCATCACCACCCCCTCCGGCCAGAGCCTGCCGCTGCAGGCGGGCGAGAGCGGCTTCGTGTTCACCGGGACGGATGAGATCGGCATCTACCGGGCCTTCGCGGAGGGCGGCGGGCCGGACGCCCCGGCGGCGGGGGCCTTCGCGGTCAACCTGTTCGCCCCCGAAGAATCGGACCTGCGCCCGCGCGAGCGCATCTCCCTGGGCGGCGCGGCGCTGGAGGCCTCGGCCCAGTCGGAGGTGGGCCAGCGCGAGCTCTGGCCCCTGATCGCCGCCGCGGGCCTGGTGCTGCTGCTGCTGGAGTGGTGGGTTTACCAGCGCGGCAGCCTGCTGCCGGCAAGGTGGAGGCGCAAAGCGGAGGCGAGGGAGTGAGGGGAGAGGGTTTACGCCGCGGCACAGAACCGTTACCCTTGGGTGAACCCCTCCCCCATTGCCGGTGAAGGGGTTTGAAAGGGTGTTCACGCCGCAATTCCTGCCCAAATATCCGCGCCCTGCGCCCGAATCTTCAGGTATCATTGAGCCCAGTTTAGCAAACGGGCCCGGGGGTCTCCAGGTCCTCAGCCCCCGGGAGGTAGAAAGGGAAGATCCATGTCGAAACTGCACGAACTCGCTCAACTGGGCCAGTCGGTCTGGTTGGATTATATCCGCCGCGCGTTTATCTCCACCGGAGAGCTGCAGAAGCTGGTTGACCTGGGGCTGCGCGGCCTGAC
>JAEWYL010000133.1 GCA_023395675.1 Chloroflexota bacterium
CCCGGCGCATTGACCTGGGCGGGGGTTCGGTCCCCAACGGCGACGGTCTCCTGCTCAGCGGCTGGACCCTGTACGTGGTCCAGAACCGCCTCAACCAGATCGCGGTGGTCGAACTGGAGCAGCCCTCGGCCCTTTCCGGCGAGATCGTGGAAATCCTCACCGACCCGGACTTCCGCGTCCCGACCACAATTGACGACTTCGGCAGCGCCCTCTACGCGGTGAATGCCCGCTTCGGCACGCCGCCCACCCCGGAAACGGAGTACGAGGTGGTGCGGGTCGAGAAGTAGCCGCCGGTCTGTCAGGCAAGTTATCACCGGCCCCCGCGTTCTGCGCGGGGGCCTTTTTGTCGCCTTTTCTGCTGCCCTCACAGCGCATCCTCCCGGTATTTGGCGAGAGGACCATTAAAGCGCACCTTGCACAGCAGGGCGATTGCATCCTCCCCTCTTGCCGGGGCGCAGTCCCACTAACAACCCCCCTTTCTTCTCTCGGATAAGAGAAAACCGGCAGGACGCGATTGCCCTATCCTGCACAGCCTGAATTGTACAAGATGGATCGTTTATGTTGTAGAATGGTTTAACTTCCCGGTTTTTTTAGCGCTGAGGCCTCATAACCCGATTCCGGCAGGCAGGACGGCTCCGGATGCCGGTCCATCAGGAGGGTGCAGAGATGGAAACGCTCCAGTTTGACGACCTTTTCTACCGCGCCATCACCGGCAGTTATGTACAGGGCAGGCGCTTTCAGCCCCGGGACTGGCTGGAGGACGAGCTGCTGGCGCAGCTGGACGAACCCGGCTGCCGCTTCCTGCTGCTCAGCGGCGAGCCCGGCTCGGGGAAGAGCGCTTTCATCGCCCAGCTCGCTTCCCGCCACCCCAACTGGCCCGTCTTCTATATCCGCCGCGACCAGCGCACGGCGCTGGGCGAGTCCGGCGCTCGCGCCTTTCTGCTGCGCACCGGGCTGCAGTTAAGGCAGGTCTACCCCGAGTTGTTCGAGGTGGACAATATCCGCCTGTCGGTCGAGCAGCGCATCGGCACGGTCGCCAACCGCGGTGAGGCGGTCGGGGCGGAGATCGAGAAGTTTCTCGCCTCGCCCTTCTACCAGCCCGAGGTGGAGATCGTGCAGGAGGTCGAGCGGGACGAGGGCCGGGTGACCGGGGTGAAGATCGGCGTGGTGGTCTCGAACCCCTGGCTGCTCGAGGTGGATGACCTGCAGAACCTGGCCCTGTTCGACCCGGCCCGCCTGCTGGCGCAAAAGAGGCCGGGGGAGCGCATCACCGTCCTGGTGGACGCCCTGGACGAGCTGCACTACCACCCGGTGGAGAGCACCCTGCTGCACTGGCTGACACACTGCAGCCCTCCGGAGAATCTGCGCTTCGTGGTCTCCTCCAGGCCGCCGGAGCGCGCCCTGGTGACATTTATGGAGAAGCAGAGACCGGCCCTGCGGGTGCTGGCGATCGAAGCCGGCGACCCGCGCGTGCAGGACGACCTGCTCCGCTACGCCGGGGGGCTGGCGGACGGGGAGGGTATGCCGGCCGCCCTGCAGCAGGCGCAGTTGAGCCGGCAGGAATTCGTGGACGAGGCGGTGAAAAAGGCGGACGGCAATCTGGGCTACCTGGACGCGCTGGGCCGCGTCCTCGACCAGACCCTGGCCCTGCCCGGCGGCGCCGCAGAGCTGCCCGAATTCCTGGCCCTGCGCCGCCTGCCCGCCAGTATGCAGGAGCTGTACGCCTTCTTCCTGCACCGGGTGAAAAACGGCCCCGGCAGCAAAGATGTGAAGGTGCGCGACCCCATCAGCGGGCGGTCCGGGCTGGTGGAGGCCTGGGCGGAGGTGTTCTCGCCCCTGCTGGGCCTGCTGGCGGTGGCCGCGGAACCCCTCACCCTGGACCAGCTCTGGAAGCTGACCGGCACGCTGGCGGACCGCGCCTACGTGGAGCAGGCTGCGGGCTGGCTGGGCGAGTTTATGGACCGGCCGGACGGGCGCTACCGCCTGTACCACAGCACCCTGGCCGAGTTCCTGACCGCGCCCGGGACCCAGGCCGACCCCGAGAGCGCCGGTCTCTATCACGACCCGCTCCAGACGCACCGCCAGGTGGCGGAGGCGCTCGCCTGGCAGCTGGAGAGCGTCTGGGAGCCGGCCCCCGCCTCCCCCGCGGAAGAGGGGCGGCGCGCCTACGCCCGCCGGCACTACCTGAGCCACCTCTACCAGGGCCAGGATTGGGAGGCTTTGTTCGCCGTGCTCGACGAGGGGCAGTACGGGAAGGGCAAGCTGCGGTCTGACCCCAGCACCTACCTCTACGCCCTGGACCTGGACCTGGCCCGCAAAGCTGCGGCGCGCCCGGACCCCGCGCAGGGCGCCGGGATGCAGGCGGCCCTGGCGCTCCTGCCGCGCCTGTGGCAGTACGGCCTGCTGCGCCTGAGCCTCGCCAGCGATGCGGGCCTCTACGTCCCGGATACCTTCGGCGCCCTGGCGTTGACCGGGCAGGAGGAGGAAGCCCTGGGTCTGGCACGGCTGGTGGCCGCCCCACACCGCCAGGCCCAGGCCCTGGGCCAGATCGCCCGCTCCCTGGCGGCGCGGCCCGAGGCGGTTTCCCGGGCGGCGCCGGTCCTGCTGCAGGCTTTTTCCGCCGCCCGCCGTACCGGCGACCCCGACCGCCTGGAGGCCGTGCTGGGGTACCTGCTGGAGGCCGCCCGGTCCCTGCTGGAGGCAGGGCGGGGGCCGGGTGGGGAGGGCCTCTCGAGCGCGGTGGGAAACACGGTGGGAAGCGCGCTTCCCAGCGCGCTTCCCGAAATATTCGCCGCCCTGCGGGAGCTGGCCCAGGGATTGCCTGCCGGGGCGAGGCAGGCTGCGGCCCTGCAGCAGGTCGCCGGCTGGGCCGGGGAGGCGGGCCTGGAACCGGAGGCGGAGGCCCTGCTGGAGGAGATGGAGCGCCAGGCGGCAGAGGCCGGCGCGCAGGCGGATTGGGTGCGCCTGCAGGCCGTCGCCGCCTGGGCGCAGGCCGGGCGTTTTGAGCGGGCTTTCGCGCTGGTGGAGCGGCTGGAGCGCGGCTGGAGCGCGCTGCGCGCCTACTGCAGCCTGGCTGCCGCGCTGAAGCGGGCGGGCCGGGCTGCCGAAGCGGATAGCGCTTTGAAGGTCGCTCACAGTATTCTCACCAGCGCATCCGAAGCCGGGTACGCGCCCCAGGCCCTGGTCATCGTTGCGCAGGCGCGCGTGGAGATGGGCGAAGCGGAGGAGGCCCGCGCCCTGCTTTCCGAGGGCTTTGGACGGCTGCGCGCCCGGGGGCTGGAGGCGGCGGACCTGGAGCTGCTGTCTGCATACGGGCAAGGCCTGAAAGAGGCGGGGGAGCAGGCTCTGGCGCAGGATGCGCTGGCCGCCCTGCTGGAGGGCGCGCAGCGCGTCTTCACTGCGAACCGCCCCCAGCCGGGGCACGGCTATGGCCTGTCGCTGGAGGGGACCCGCGCCGCCGCGGCCCTGGCGGAGCTGGACGAGCCCGAGATGGCGCTCCAGGCCGCCGCCCGCGCCCAGCCGCACGAGCGCTACAACATCCTGCAGGCGGCTGTGGAAGCCCTGGCGCGGCGCGGCGGCTGGGACCGGGCCCTGGAGGTGGTTGAGTCCATCCGCGCCGCGCGCCGGGAGAGCCCGTTCAGCGTCTCATTCTCCCGCTCCGGGCCCGGCGCCAGCCTGGACGCGGCCGACCTGGCCCTCTGCACCCTCGTTGCCGCCCTGGCGGAACGCCAGGAGTGGGCGCGGGCGCGGGAGATCGCCGAAGAGGCGGCGGGCATCGAGGCCTTCGCCCTGGCGCTGAGCGCCATCGCCCTGCAGCAGGCGCGGGCGGGCAGTCCGGACCGGGCGGCGGGTACGCTCGCCGCCTTAAAGCAGGCGGCGGCACGCATGCGGTCGCAGTACGGCAGGGACCGGGCGCTGTACAGCGTGATCGAGCTGCACCTGAAAGCCAGGGCCTGGGAGCGGGCGCGGGACACGGCGCGCAGGCTGGCCTCCCCGGACGAGCGCCGCAGGGCGCTGCGTCTGGTCGCCGCCGCCCGGATGGAGGCGGGTGACTTCGCTGCCGCAGAAGCTCTCCTGCCGGAGCTGGAAGACCCCGCAGCCTGGGGAAGCGCCGCGCTGGAGCTGGCGGAGAAGCTGCGCCTGGCGGGCGAAGGCGCGCAGGCCGCCCGGGCGCTGGAGCAGGCGCGCGGCTGCGCGGTGCAGCTTACCGGAGATCCGCTGTCGCAGGCGGAGCTGCTGCGCGCCCTCGCCCTGGGGCAGGCGGCCCTTGGAGACCTGCCCGGGGCGGAGGCGGCGCTGTTCGAGGCGCTGGAAGCCATGAACCGGGTGGAGAGCTTCCCCTACCGCCCCACGCCCTGGGCCGACCTGGCGGGGGAGTTCGCCCGGGCCGGGCGGCGGGATTACGGTCTGAACCTGGCCCGCCAACTGGCGGATTTCGACCCCTTTGACGGGGGCATCGCCTACCTTAACCTGGCGCGCTTTGCCGCCGAAACCGGGGAGCCGGAGGCCGCCTTGGACCTGCTGGCTGTGGTCCGGGAGCTGGTCCCCCGGGTCAGCTTCCCGCCCATCCAGGGGGACCTGTGCGCTCGGCTGGCGGAGGCGTACACCCGCCTGGGCCAGGTCGAGACCGCCCTCAGCCCGGAAATCTGCACGCCCACCGGGCAGTACGACCTGCGTAACAGGGTGGCGGCCCGCCTGGCGGAGGCCGGGCGAACCGGGGAAGCCGAGGGGCTGCTGGAGAAGCTGGACGACCGCTCGCGCGCCTCGCTGGCGCTGCGCGCCCTGGGCGAGGCTTAGCTGGTTGGGGGGGAGGTGGAAAAAGCGCTGGAGACGGCCCGGGTCTTCGCCGAGCCGGCGGAGCGGGCCGAGGCTTTCAGCCAGGTCGCCGCCTGCCTGGACGGGCTGGGGCAGCCCGCACGGGCCGGGGAGTGCTTCTCCCTCGCGCTGGAAGAGGCGCGCGAGGTCTACGCTCCCGGGCGGGCCCTGATCCCGATACTTGAACGCATGCTGGCCGCCGGGCGCGGTCCGGAAGCGGTGAAGGCCGTGCAGACCGCCTGGCTGGAGGCCTCCGGGCGGGACGAGCTGCTCGGGCTGCTGCCCGCCGCCGTGCCGCTGGCGGCGCTCCAGGCGCAGCTCGGCGAGGAGATCGAAGCCGCTTTCGATTGGGTGCAGGAATTCTTAGAAGGGGTGTGAAGACCGCCGCGCGGCCAGCCGCAGGGGCGCCCAGGCGGTCTTTGCCGCGCGCGGTGGGAGCACCTGCTGCTCCATGCGCAGGCAGCGGGTGCAGCAGCGCCCTACCCGGCCCCCCTCCAGGCGGAAATCGAACCAGTGGTGCCCGAAAAACAGGCACTGCAGCGCTCGGTTAAGGAAACTTTGGGACATGGGAACCGGCCTCCGGCGTTGGGATCCTGCCTGGCTTGCGATGTCGGGCAAGAGCTGCCCGCAGCAGGGAGGGTGCAGGAAAGGTGCCAGGAGGAGGCAGGCCTTGAGGGGCGGACAGGCTTTTATCACGCGCTGAAATTCTATTAAAACTCACGTTATAATTAACTTATCCCTTTCAAACCTAGTTTGATCTCTATTGCAGCGAAATTTTTGGTCCCGGCCAGATTATCTTCAAAGCGTAATAGGGAACTTAACTTTGTGTTTCTCGAACCAAAGCTAATCTTGCCTGGAGTCTGATCTTCACAGAAAACCTCATTTGTTTGAGATGAAGAAAACCAGAGCAGGGACGGGATACCTGATGAAAAAGAGGGAAATGCCGGTATGACTTCAGTCCGGGATACACAAACGCAGGAAACGGGGGGGTTTTCTGGAGATGGACAACCGGGAACAGATAGAAGGGAAGCGCTTCTTCTTTCTCACCAGGAGGCGGTAAAAAAAGTTGATGATCGAGCCGCCCGGCAGTACCGGAGTTATGCCTTCCAGGCGCGCTTCAGCTATCTGGTCAGTCTCATCACCTATATCTTCCTTGCGTTACTCGGGTTAGGCGGCTTTATTTACAGTCTCTATTTCGCCAGAGAGACTGCCGATACCCCCTTTCAGCAATTTTTCTGCATCCTGGTTTTTCTGTCCAGCGCCGTTCTACTTCTCATCCTGTTTTTCAATTCACCCCTCAAACAGATCCGCAGGTCCCTGGCAGATCTGGTGAAAATAAATCTGATCCATACGGGGTTTCAACATCACCTCCAGCAGGCTGATGCTGCTTTTCAGCATATACTGCTATCGGAGATAAGTCTGGAGTCAAAAGAGGCAAAAGCAGCCATGAAGCAGGTGCAGGAGGCAATCAATTGGGCGCTGCTTTCGTTCAGTAATGCCTTAAGTGAGCTGGATAGTGAATATTAATAGTTGAGAATCCGTTATAATAGTATTAATTCCTGTTGTTGTTTGCCCGATGTGAAAGATGCAGGCTAAGGGAGAGCAGCTATGTGGTGCAAACCAACCAAAATCCCTGGTACTCCGATCAATGCTCCCAGTACTCCGAATGAAAAAAAATGCCCCAGATGTCGAAATTCTTATTGGAATGTCGAAACTAAAAAATTAGAAAATGGTGGGGTTAGCTATCACTGCCCTCATTGTGGGGCGAAAGTGAGAGGACCGAAACTGAATAAATGAGTGCTGTCAAAAACTTCCTGGACAGGCTGGGCGGCACATTCCTGGTGAGTGCAATGGTGCCGACGCTTGCTTTTGTCAGTTTCTGTTTACTTGCTTTCGAACCAATCCTGCCGGAGCCCATGCACCAGGCTTTAGCATTAGGAGAAGATTTCGACCCGGTCGGAAGAACAGGGATTATCGCGCTGATCATCACCATCGTCATCGGGTTCACCTTAACCAGCCTGAGCACGTTCAATTTAAAAGTTTTTGAAGGCTACGTTTTGATCCAGCGTTTGAAGTTCTTAAGGCGTGGTGAACTGAAGAAATATCGCCGGATGAAGGCAAAACTGGATCAGATTGATAGACGAATTAAACAGCTTAACACGCAGCGCGGGCCGAATATCAAAAGAATGCGCTCATCCCTGGAAGATAAAAAATATTCTTTATCCGTAGAACTTCAAGAAAGGTTTCCATCTCGTGAGGCGGATATCCTGCCGACCTCCTTTGGGAATATCCTCAAAGCGGCGGAATACTATCCACGGTTACGGTACCAGATTGATTCTGTCCCGATATGGACCCGGCTGGTGCATGTGATTCCCCCAGCATATGAGGCGAAAATTGATCAAAGTTACAATCAACTGGTTTTTCTGGTGAACTGTTCGCTGCTATGCCTGGCATTCACCGGGATGGCATTCTTTGCCTCCTTCTATCAGTTCATTCTGCTCCAGGCAAAGCTGCAGGTGAATTCCCCAGCCTGGATCCCTTACTTTATTCGTGATAACTTAACAGAGACCACTCCCCTCATTTTTGAGCAGAGGGTCTGGCTGTATGGAATAGTGGCTGTGATGGCCTTATTCATGTCCCTGGTATTCCAGCGGGCGGCTCTACTCAGCGTCGGAGAGTTTGGAGATACGATTCGAAGCTCCTATGATCTGTTCCGGTTCGACCTTCTCCGCCAGCTTCACTTGCCGTTGCCAGTAAATAGTAATGTTGAACAAACCCAATGGTACAGGCTCAGTAATTTTTTTAACCTAGGACATGATAAATACTCTAAACCCCTGGAATATCAGCACCCTACTTCCGTACGTGCAGGTAAGTTGTTCCAGGAGGAGACTTCGGAAGGATAATAGATACAAAGTAAAGCGGAATGTAATTCGTCGATCGGCTCCAGGTAAGTGAGTTGATAGTCGTAATTGGGTAGCCAGTTGTCAATTCCAATCGCAATCCACAGGACAGCCTCCGGGCGCAGATCAGGGCTGTCGTACAGGGATAGCTGTACCTCTGCTTCTGGGGATCGTTCAACCACTACTTTGGCGCTGGAATTAAAAAAGCGATGAAAGGACTGGAGATCGCCAGTATCCAGATATGCCTGAATAGCATTTTTAGCTTGAGACCGAAAGTCCGCAATCCAAACCTTTCTGCTATCAAAGCCCAAAACCCTGTATTTGACAGACTCAGCATCCATACCAGTATATTCCAGCACGCTTTCCCCCTGGATTTCGATCGCGGCTGAATAGGTGAGAGACTTCCGATTCATGGGTGTCCTCCATAAGTAAAAACCTATTAAAATAGAATATTTGTTCTGATTAATATATCATAGATCAGACGTTCTAATCATATTAATTTTGGAAGTTAAGCAGTTCAGGGAAATACGTCCAGCTACGCGCCAGGGGGCAAAAACACTCCTTTCCCTTTTTCGTTTTATTTCACCAATTTCCCGGCCTATTGGGTTCGTGCAGCACCCGAGCTACTTTGCCTCTCAACCTTACTTTTCCCTTCATAAGCTTCCGATAACCTCCGCGAAATATTTCTGTAAGCCTCTGCTGCTAGACTGAGGCTGTTCGAGCGCTTTTCAAGATAAGTGGGATATGGAGAGGAGTGCTGTTATGAAGTTTAAGTCAGGATATTTGATGCCCGTCTTGCTCTTGCTGGCCCTGCTGGTGGGGTTGCTGCCGGCTGGCGCGGCGGGGGCCGCGGCGCGCTCATTCCCGAAAGGGAAGATCGTGGTGGCAAACCGCGGCTCGGGCTCGATCTCGGTGATCCATGCCGGGAACGGGCAGCTGCTCGGGACGCTGCCCCTGCCCCCGGGCGAATCCCCGCCAGAGCCGATGTACGTGGTGGACCCGCGCTTCCAGAACCGGGTATGGGTCGGCGACCGGGCCAACAGCCGTGTGGTGGCGTTCAATGCCTCTACCTTTGAGGTGGAAGCGAGCGTTCCGGTAGGGGCGGGCGTTTTCCATATGTGGGCGGATACGGAGAAGAAACAGCTCTGGGTGGTGAACGATATTGACCTGAGCCTGAGCGTGGTTGACCTGGAGACGGAGACCCTGCTGGCGACCGTCCCGGCGCCCGCCGACCTGCTGGCTCTCAACGGGAAGCCGCATGACGTGATTGTGGACCCGCTGCGGGGCTACGCTTATACCACCATCAACGGCGTGGACGGCCCCAACGATTACGTGGTGCAGTTCAGCACGGACAGCTTCGAGGAGACCGGGCGGGCCGCGGTGGGCAAGGACGCCCACCTCTCTCTGGCGCTGCAGGATGACCGGCTGTACGTACCGGCGCAGGGCAGCGGCAGGGTGACGGTGCTGGACCGGGCAACGCTGGCAGAGATCACCAGCCTGCAGATTCCCGGCGCGCATGGGGCCGGCATGGCGCAGAATGGGGAGACTTTTTACACCTCCAACCTACCTGGCGGTGGGGCCCAGGGATTGTTTGCCATTGACACGGCCACCAACACCCTGCTGGGGCCGGCTCTGGACACCCCTTATTCCGGCCCGCACAATATCGCCCTGACGCCCGGCGCGCGCAAGCTGTATCTCACCCACTCGGGACCCAGCTCGGATAAGGTAACTTTCTACGCTGTGCACCCGAGAACCCGCCTCCCGAGGCTGGTGGGGGAAGTGAGCGTGGGGCTGAACCCCTTCGGCATCGCTTACGTGCCGTAAGTGCTTACGTGCCGTAAGTGCTTTCGTGCCGAAAGTGCTTTCGTGCCGCAAGTGCTTTCGTGCCGAAAGATTAACGGCAAAATCGCGGACAAGGACAGCTCGAACGATCTGCGGGGCGCGCCAGGGCAGCGCGCCCCGTTTTCTTTTGCGCCGGATTAATAGACTGCGCGCAGCCTGCCCGTTGCCGCCCGCATCCGTTTCTGATTCAACAGGCTCGCAATCCGGGTTCTACAGGTCTGGGAGCTCGGGGGGTAGATACACGCTCAGGTTAGCGCCAGCGGGCATACTCTCGCCTTTAGCTGTATATACAATTCGGTGAATGAACCTATAATGACTTTACCAGTATTTACGCGTGTGAGGAGGAAAAATGAACGCCTTTTCCACTGCTGAGACGGCTGCAGAATCTTCGCTGGCGCGCTGGCTGAAGACCCGCGAGCTGGCGGCCTTCTTCGTTCTGACCTTCCTGATCACCTTTGCGGGCTGGATCCCAGTTTTCCTGGGCCTGCCCGGAAGCGACCTGTTCAATGTCACCGGTCTGTGGGGGCCGGCGCTGGCCGCGCTGCTGGTCACCGCGCTTGCCCGGGGAAAACCGGGGCTGAAGGCGCTGTTCCGCCGCCTGCTGCTCTGGCGCGTCCCCGGCCGCTGGTACCTGGTCATCCTGCTCGGCTGGCCGGCGGTCTCGCTCCTGGCGGCCTTCCTGCACGCCCGGATCACGGGCCAGCCGCTCGTCTTTGAATGGGGCCGCTGGTCGGGCACCCGGACCTGGCTGGTCCAGGCGCTTTTGCTCGGGTTTTGGGCCTGCGAGGAGATCGGCTGGCGCGGCTTCGCGCTGCCGCGGCTGCTGGAGCGCTGGAACGCCTTCACCGCCAGCCTCATCCTGGGGGTTGTGTGGGCGCTCTGGCACCTGCCGTACTTCTTCTTCGGGATGCCGTATTCTTTCTTGATCTACGCGCTCTACCTGCTGGCTGTCTCCGTCCTGATGACCTGGA
>JAEWYL010000143.1 GCA_023395675.1 Chloroflexota bacterium
CTGCAGGCTCCTGGGGATGAACTCGCCCGCCAGCGAGTTGAGCACCACGTCCACCCCGCGCCCGCCGGTCAGGGCCGCGATCTCGTCCGCAAAACCGGTCGTGCGGGAGTCGAAGACACGCTCCACCCCCAGCGAGCGCAGGTAGGCGCGCTTCTCAGGGCTGCCGGCGGTGGCGTAAATCTCGGCCCCGCGGCGGCGGGCGATCTGAACCGCTGCCAGGCCCACCCCGCCGGCCGCGGCATGGATCAGCACCTTCTCCCCGGGCGCCAGGCGGGCGATCTCCTCCAGGGCATAGGCGGCGGTGATAAAAGCGATCGGGAAGCCCGCGGCCTGCTCGAACGAGAGCCCTTCCGGCAGCGGCAGCACAAAATCCGCCCGGGCGAGCACATAGCTGCCGAAAGCCCCCGGCGCGACCGCCATCACCGGCTGGCCGGGCTGCAGCCCCTGCACCCCCGGCCCCACAGCCGAGACCAGACCGGCGCACTCGCCGCCGGGCAGACCCGCCTCCCCGGGGTACATCCCCAGGGTGTTGAGCACGTCCTTGAAGTTCAAGCCGGCGGCCTGCACCCGGATCTCGACCTCGCCGGGGCCGGGCCGGCTGCGCGCCGCGGGGGCCAGCTCCAGGTTCTCCAGCGAGCCGCGGCGGGCGATCTGCAGGCGGCGGGGCTGCTCTTCCCCGGCTTTCTCGCGCGCCTGCGTGTCAGCCAGCGCCAGCCGCCGCAGGCGGGGCGCGAACCAGGCGCCGCCGCGGCAGGCCAGTTCGGGCTCCGCGGGCGGGTGCGCCAGGAGCTCCAGCAGGCGCAGGGCCTCGCCGGAGTCAGGCTCGGGGTCCAGGTCCAGCCGGGTCGCCCGCAGTTCGGGGTGCTCCTGGGCGATGACCCGGCCCAGGCCCCACAGCGCCGCCCCCGCCGCCGTTTGCGGCCCCTGCCCTGCCGCCGGCTGGGCGCCGCGCGTGACCAGCCACAGGCGCGGGGCCTGGCCCGCCTCCAGCGAGGCGCAGGCCTGCACCAGGTGCAGCGCCCCGCCGCAGACCAGGGCCTGGTAGGCGGACAGTCCAGCCGTCTCCCGGGGCGAATCTTCCAGCCCCCAAAGATAGAGGATCCCCGCCGGGAGCGCCCCGCCCGCGGCGGCCTCCGCCAGCAGCCGGCGGAAGTCCTCCGGACGGCGCGGGTCAATCTCCCAACCCTCGGCCGTGCGGGAAAAGACCGCGCCCGGGCGCACCAGGCGGGCGGCCGCGCCGCCTTCCGCCAGCAGGCGGCACAATCCGGCCCCCGGCCCCTGCTCGCCCGAAAAGACCAGCCAGGGACCGGAGACGGCGGGTGCGGCCGTGCGCAGGCGGCCCAGGACCAGTGACTCGGGGTATTCCCCCTCCCGCGCTTCCGGCGGCAGGGCGGCGGCCTCGAACCCGCTCGCCTCGAGCAGCTTCACCCAGCCCTGCGGGCCGAGCAGCGGGTAGTCGGGGCGCAGATCGCGGTCGCGGAAGCCCCACCAGCCGCCGGTCAGGCCGAAGGAGAGGTCCACCCAGCGCTGCGGGCGGGTGACCTCGAGCAGCAGGAGCTGCCCCTGCGGCGCGAGCAGACTGCGGATATGCGCCAGGGAGCGGCGCAGGTCGGAGGTGGCGTGCACCACGTTGGCGGCGATCACCAGGTCGAACCGCTCGCCCTCCAGCCCCTGAGAGGCCGGGTCTTTCTCCAGGTCCAGGGCGCCGAAGCTCAGGAAGGGATAGGCCTGGAATTTCTCCTGCGCCCGGGCCAGGAAGAAGGGCGAGATATCGGTAAAGCGGTACGAGACCCGCTCCGGCGGCAGGATGGGCAGGACGGCGGCGGTGGTGCCGCCGGTGCCGGCGCCGATTTCCAGGATGCGCAGTTTCGCCCCCGGCGGCAGGCGCTCCAGCAGCTCCTGCACGGCCTCGCGCACCAGGCCGTTGAAGGCGTGGGCCGCGGGGGAGCCGCTGTACAGCCGCTCGGCGGCGGACAGGTCCCCTTCCGGGAAGAGCAGGGTCAGCGGGTCCAGCCGGCCAGCCAGCACCTCCGCCAGGCGCAGCCCGCCCCGCCCGGCCATCTCGACCTCGGCGGCAAACTCGCCGTAAGGGGCCAGCACAGCGCGCCCGGCCTCCGGGACGGGTGCAGGCAGGGGCGCATCCACCCGCCAGCCATCCCCGCTCCGCTCCAACAGCCCGTCCTCCGCCAGGATGGAGAGCAGGCGCCCGAGGATCCCTTCCTGCGGGGCCGGGACCCCCAGCCTGGCGGCCAGGGTATGGGTGGAGAACGCTTCGCCGGGGGCAGGCGCCCAGCCGAGCTCCTGCAGGGCGCGCAGGACCAGGTCCCGCGCGTAGCGGTCCAGGCGGGGGGAGATCTCCCGGCAGTAGCGCTCCAGCCCGTAGCGGCGGTACAGCTCCGCAAAGCGCCCATGCAGGGCCGGGAGCCGTTCCTGGAGGGGCGAAAGGTCGCCCGCGGGCGTTTCCGCCCGGGGTGCGAACCCGGGCGCAGGCGTCCAGGCGACCTCGTAGAGCCAGTCCTGCGGGCTACCCGCCAGGGCGCTCTTATCCGGGCTCTCCGCCCCTGCGCCGCTCTCAGCCAGGCGCAGCAGGGCGGCCTCTCCCGCCTGCTTCAGGCGCAGGCCGGTGATCTCCACCGCCGCCGCGCCGCTCTCATCCAGCAGCGCCAGTTTCGCCTCCACCACGCCTGCGGCCTGCCCCGGGCGAAGCCGGGCCAGGCTGTAGAGCGGGCGCGAAGCGGGGGCGTGCAGGTCCAGGCGCTCCAGGCTGAAGGGCAGGAACACGCCCTCTCCGGCGGGGACGAGCGCCGCCAGCGCCTGGAGATGGGCGTCGAGCAGGGCCGGGTGGAGCAGGTAGCCGCTGTCCGGAGCGCCGGCAGGCAGGGCCGCCTGGCCGAGGGCCTCCCCTTCCCCGCGCAAAACCCGTTCCACACCCCTCAGCGCGGGGCCGAACTGCAGCCCGCGCTCCTCCAGACGGGCGTAGTGGTCGGGGCCCGGGACCTCCTCCGGGCAGCGGGCGCGGGCCGCCTCCAGGTCCACTCGCGCCGGGGGTGGGGCCGCGCTGGGGGAGACGCGTCCGGAGGCGTGCAGCCGCCAGCCCGCCTCCCCGTCGCGGCCGGGCTGCGCCTCCTGGCTGAAGATCTGGAAGGCCGCCCCGCCCTCCCCGGGGGTGAGCACCGTCTGCACCAGCCGGGTTTCGTCCGGCTTCAGCGCCAGGGCCTCCTGCAGCAGCACTTCGGACAGGCTGAGCGGGCCGGAGGGGTAGAGCTGCCGCCCGGCGGCCAGGCCCATCTCGAGCAGGGCCGCGCCCGGGACCAGGACGGTCCCGTGCACCCGGTGGTCCTGAATAAAGTCAAAATCCTGCGCGGCCAGGCGGTTTTCGAACTGCACGGCCTGCAGCGGCGAGGGCAGGCGCCGCCCGAGCAGCGGGTGGGCGGCCGCGGCCCGCGTCCCGGCCAGGGAGCGAGAGGGCTTCCCCTCCGGCAGCCAGCAGCGCCGGCGCTGGAAGGGATAGGTGGGCAGAGAGAGGCGCCGGCGCGGCCAGTCCCGGTCGAAGCCGGCCCAATCCACCTCCACCCCGCGGGTATAGAGCGCGGCCAGGCTGGAGAGCATCACCCCCCAGTCGCCGGACTGGGGCCGCAGCGAGGCCAGCCAGGCGGGCGGCTCCCCGGCGCCTTCCAGGCAGCGCTGCCCCATCCCGAGCAGGGTAGCGCCGGGGCCGATCTCCACGAATACGCGCACGCCCAGGCTGTAGAGCGTCTCGACGGCGGCGGCAAAACGCACCGGGAGGCGGGCGTGCCGCTGCCAGTAAGCGGCCTGGGCCGCCTCGCCGCCCCGCAGGACCTGCCCGCTGACGTCCGAGACCAGGCGCAGGCGCGGCGGGGCGTAGCGCACCCGGGCCGCCTCCGCCCCGAAGGCCTCCAGCACCGGGTCAATCAGGGGCGAGTGGAAGGCGTGCGAGACGTTCAGGCGGCGGCAGCGCACCCCGGCTGCCTCCAGGCGCGCCAGCAGCGCCTCGACCGCCTCTCCGGCGCCGGAGACGACCACGTTCTCCGGGCCGTTGACCGCCGAGATGTCCACGTGCCCGGCATGGGGCGCCAGCGCCTCGCGCACCAGGGCCTCGGGGGCGAACACGGCCGCCATCTTCCCGCCGGGGGGCAGCGCGCCCATCAGCCGGCCGCGGGCCGCAGCCAGGCGCAGCCCGTCCTCCAGGCTGAAGACCCCGGCGGTGACCGCCGCAGCCAGCTCGCCCAGACTGTGGCCCATCACGGCGTAGGGCCGGACGCCCCAGGACTCCCAGGCGCGCGCCAGGGCCGCCTCCAGGGCGAACAGGGCCGGCTGGGTATAGGTGGTCTGGTCCAGCAGGGCCGCCTCCTGCGGCGAGGCCGGGAAGAGCAGGTCGAACAGCGGCCGGTCCATGCAGCCTTCCAGGACCTGCGCGCAGCGGTCCAGGGTCTCCCGGAAGACGGGCAGGCTCTCGTACAGCTCGCGCCCCATGCCCGGGTACTGGGCGCCCTGCCCGGTGAAGAGGAAGGCGACCTTCGGCGGGTCCTGGCCTTCAATATTGCCCTGCGCCGCGCCGGGCGGCAGCTCGCCCTCCAGAAAAGCCTCCAGGGCGCGGGCCATCCCGCCCGTCTCAGCGGCCCTGAGCGCCAGGCGGTGGGCGTGGTGGGCCCGGCCGGCGTTGGCGGTGAAGCAGATATCCGCCAGCGGCCGGTCCGCTCCGGCGGAGAGCTGCCGGTGGTAGCGCTCCGCCAGCTCCGACAGGGCCGTCTCGCTCTTCGCCGAGAGGCAGAGGAGCT
>JAEWYL010000150.1 GCA_023395675.1 Chloroflexota bacterium
GGGGGGGGGGGGGGGGGGGGGCCCCCCCCCCCCCCCCCCGGGCGGTCCCGGGCTGAGTGCGTTCCCTGTTTCATTTAATCAGGGGGAGAATCGTCTCTGCCGTCTTGCACACCATCCAATCGTAGAATTCTTCGGTCAGCAGGCTGGAGCCGTGGTCTTCAATGAATTTCTTCTGCTCCGGGCTGATGTCCACCGGGTTCTTTTCGATGGCGTTCGGATACTGGTTGGCGGGCGTGCGGTCCACCGGGGCCACGAACTCGACCGTCAGCGCGCCGTCGTAGCCGATAGTCTGCAGCGTGCCGACCAGCTTCAGCCAGTCCCAATGGCCCATGCCGGGGGGCATGCGGTTGGTATCGGCAATGTGGAAGTCCACCAGCCGGCCTTTGGCCTCCAGGATGGAGGCGTAGGGGTCTGCCTCTTCAATATTGAGATGGAACGCGTCCAGGCACACGCCCACGTCGGGACCGACGGCCTCCGCCAGCGCCAGCGCCTGTCCTGCCCGGTAGCAGAAATAGGTCTCGAAGCGGTTAATGCACTCCACCGCGATCTTCACGCCGGCTTTTTTGGCATAGTCGTTTACTTCCTTCAGGCTCTCCACCGCCCACTGCCATTCCTCCTCCGGGGTGGCGTCGGGGGTGATCTTGCCCACGGTGCCGGGGACGATGGTCAGCTCATAGCCGTCCATCTCCTTCACCAGGTCCACGCAGGCCTTGGTGTAGGCTACGGACCGGGCGCGCTGCGCTTCGTCTCTGGCCAGCAGGTTGCGGTCCCCCAGCATCAGGGTCACCGCGCCCCAGCAGCGGATGCCGTTTTCCTTAAGGACTGGTCTGAGCTCTTTCGGGTTGTACTGTTCGGGCTCACCGCTGATCTCGATGCTCTCGTAGCCGTACTTGGCCAGGCGCCGGATGGTAACTTCTGCCGGTTCAGCCCTCATCCAGTTGTGCATGGATAGATGCATTCGAAACCTCCTTTGTGGCATATGGAAATTGGATCCGATGGTTGGTAAGCGGCCTTTCCACCCCGGACCGGCCGCGTTCACCCTTGCCTGCGGCCCGCCGGCTCCCTCAAGCCAGCTGCCGGGCCAGCAGTTCGTACAGCCCCTGGACCTGCATCCCGAAGGAACCGGCCTGTTCCCGCAGCGCTTTCACCACCCCCGGGTCCTCGCTGACCAGCAGCTCGGCCCCGCTCTCCCGCGCGTCCTCCAGGCGGGCGTGGTTCAGTTTGGCTGCGAGGGCCGGGTTGAGGAACTGCAGGGCGGTGTTCCCCGCCGGGTGGGCCCGCTCCCGACGCCAGAACAGCTCTTTGCACTCGCCGGGCAGGACGGCTCCCAACAGCGCCCGCGGCGCGTCGTAGCGGCCCTTCACCCGCACCGAGTGGGTCGGGTCAATATAGGCGTAGGGCAGGCTCTCGTCCGCCTGTTTGAGCTGCAGCCTGCCCGCCGCGGCTGCCTCCGCCAGCAGCGGGACCACTTCCTGCACTTCGAACCCGGACAGGGTGTCTATCCCCAGCCGTTCGGGATAGAGCTGGGTAAAGGTGAAGAAATCGCCGGGGGTTAAGACCAGCAGCCGCCCGGCCCCCACCTGGCGCAGCTCCTCCAGCGTGGCGCGGGCCAGGGCGGCGGCGGTCTCCGGGAAACCGAGCGCGGAGGCCAGGTAGCCGCTGTTCCTGCCGATCCCCACCAGGGCCGGTTCGATCCCGGCGCAGCGCAGCAGCCTCACGGCGCTCTCCAGCGCGGCAGGCCCCAGATAGGCGGCCTCGTCGCCCGCAAACAGGGCTGCCGTCCCCTGCCCTTGCGGGGCGGTGGGGGGGCTTTCAACATAGGCGTTGCCCCAGGCCTCCAGCTGCCGGTTCAGGGCGTAGGCCGCCTCCGGGGCCAGCCCGGCAGCGGTCACCTCCGCCCGCGCCGCGGCGATCGCCTCCGGGAGAGGCTGGTCGGTCACGCAGTGCGAGCGGCAGGTGCCGCAGTCGGCGCAGGAATAGAGCACCTCGACGCTCTCATCATTCCAGCTCAGCAGCCCCCGCCGCACCGAGGCGATGGTCAACCCCCAACCGTGTGGGGTGAGGGTCTCTTTCTGGGTGACGTGGCCCACAGGGCAGACGTGCCGGCACATCAGGCAGTAGCGGCAGTTATCGGTCGTCAGTATCACGTTTTCGAGCTGCATAATTTTCCCCTGTCGCTAGAAGCCGAACCCCGTCTTACCCGGGTTCATGATCCCGTTCGGGTCGAACACCTTCTTGATGCGCGTCAGCAGGGGCCAGGCCGGGCCGTACTGCCGGCGCATATAGCGGCTCAGTTTATAGCCCACCCCGTGGTGTTCGTTGATCATCCCGCCGTTCGCCATCACGGCCTGCATGGCCTCGTTCCACACCCGGTTGTGCAGCCGCAGCGCCTCCTGGGCATCCTCCGGCGGCTCCTCGATGATGAAGCGGGCGTAGAGCATCACGCCCCAGTGGAACCAGTGCGAGAAGTGCCCGATAAACTTGATATTCCAGTCCGCAAACCCCTCTTCCACCGCCTGTTTTTCGGCGTAGTAGACTTTTTCGATCTTGTCGTAGGTGGTCACGGTCTCCACCGTGCCGTACATCCAGGGCAGCTTCAGGTTGATGGGCGGGTAGTAGAAATCGTAGCGGTGTTCCCACCATTTTTCACCCGGCTCCCGGCCCAGGTCCTTCGCGCCCAGCTGCAGGCAGATCTCCATCGCCTTCTGCTCCTGCAGCGAGGCGATATCCCGGTCGCCGTCGAAGCCGAACACCATGTAGGCGCCCTCGTAGTCGTAGCCCAGGATCTTCTTCACCCGGGAGCGCGTGGATTCGGGGTCGTATAGCCGTATCACCAGTGGCTCCAGGCGGCGGGTCATCATCAGGCGCCCGGCTTCCAGCGCCCGGCTCAGATCTTCAAACAGCACCGCCCGGAATAATCTCGCTTCGGGCAGGTACTCCACGCGCATGGTGGCCTCGGTGATCACCCCAAAGGTGCCCTCTGCGCCCAGGAACAGCCGGAACCAGTCCGGCCCGGCCGCGTGCTGGGGGACCGGCGGGGTGCGGATGATCTCCCCGGTGGGCAGGACCACCTCCATGCTCATCACCATGTCCTCGGCCTTGCCGTACTTGGTGCTGATGGTGCCCGTGCCGCGCGGCGCCAGATAGCCGCCCAGGGTGGCGCAGTTGGACGAAGCCGCGTAGTGGGGCAGGGTCAGCCCTTTTTCGTTCAGCGCCCATTCGAGCTGCGTCCCGATGATCCCGGCCTGGGCGGTGACGCTCAGGCTCTTTTCATCAATCTCGAGGATGCGGTTCAGGCGCTTCATATCCAGGAGGATGCCCCCGAAGATCGGCAGCGCTCCGCCCTGCGAGCCGGAGCCCCCGCCCCAGGGGACGACCGGGATGCGGTATTTGTTCGCCACCTCCAGGATCTCCGAGATCTCCGCCGGGGAGCCCGGGTGGACGATGTAGTCCGGGGTCATCAGCGGCTTGCCGCGGTCCAGCCACATCTGCGGCATCCAGGCCCAGTCGGTCGAGTAAACCAGCTTATCGCTCTCGTCCACCGAAACGTGGTCAGGCCCGGCAATCTCCGCCAGCTCGCTGCGGATCATCTCGGTGCGGAATAAGGCGCGCTCCATGCTGTTCTCCATGTCTGCCTCAGTCTCCCCCGGTCAGGGCGCTCAGGATCAGCCAGTCCAGCTCCTCGTAGTCGCGGGCTGCGATCAGGGCTTCGACCTGCGCCTCGTCCAGCGAGCGCGCCGTCCCGACCAGCCGCAGGAAGAGCTGCAGGCTGTTCTTCAGATGGGCCGTGGCCCGCTCGAAGGGCTGCGTGCGCAGGGCTTTTACGTCCATCCCCACCATGCCCCTGCCGGCGTACCCGTGCCGCTCGAGCACCCGCACCTGGTTGAACGCCCGCCGCAGGTCTACCGTGCCGAAGGCGCGGTCCTGGTCATATTTCAGGCCGTTCTGGTCGTTCAGGTGCACGCTGTAGAGCTTATCGAAGGCCAGGGCGAAAGCCATCTCGTCCGAGGGGTCCAGACCGGCGAGGACGGCATGGGCCGATTCCACCAGGCAGCCCACCCGCCCGGGGTCGGCCGACTGCATCCCCAGGGCCAGCGCGTGGCCGATGGTGGGGATATAGGCCAGGTCCATGGGCTCGTTGGGCTTCGGCTCGATGGCGATGCGCAGCCCGGGATCGTACTCCAGCAGGGCGTTCACCGCCTCCAGCAGCTGCCCGGCAGCCCGGGCCGGGTCCTTGGCCTCGCGCAAATAGGTGCCCTCGCGCGCCAGCCACAGCACCATCAGGTCGGTGCCCAGCTCCCGGGCGATATCCGCCGCTCTTTTCGAGCGCTCGACGGCGTAGCGCCGCGCGGCCGGGTCGTTGGCGGTGAAAGCCCCGTCCACCGTCATCGGGTGCTCCCACAACCTGGGCGCCACGAACTCCGCCGCCAGCCCGTGGCCCTCCAGCTTCTGGCGCACCTCGCGCGCCCGGCGGCAGAGCTCCTGTGGAGATAACCCGTCCGGCTCCGGGACGGCGTCGTCATCGTGGAACTGGACGCCGTCGTACTGCAGCTCTTTGAACAGGGCCAGCTTCTCGTCGAAACTGCGCCCGGACCGCACGTTGGGGCCGAACGGGTCGCTGCCTTCATGGATGTTCCAGGGCCCGAAGGTAAAACGGTATCCGTACTTTTCCATGCTTCTCTCCGTTGTAGGCTGTCCGGCCCTGCCCGGCTCCAGTGGTGACCGGCGCCGGGCAGGGCCGGGAAATCCAGATTGTGGGGTTATTTTCGCTCCACACCGGGCGTCAGGCAGCCCGGCAGAGCGAAAACCCTGCCTCTGCGGGTCTCAGGCTGTGCTCCCGCTCACAATGCGGTCAATCGCCCGGAACTCCTCGCACAGGGCCGGGTAGAGCGCCTGGTAGCGGGGATAGTACTGCCGGTAGAGGGCCGCGTCGGCGGAGGGCCCGGCGCGCCCGGTGGTCTGGATGGTGGCCGAGCAGGCCTGCGGTACGTCCGGGTAGGCTCCGGCGCCTACCGCGGCCAGCAGCGCTGCCCCGAAGGCTGCCCCTTCGGTGGTGTTCACCGTCACCAGTTCGGCCTCCAGCACGTCCGCCAGGATCTGCTGCCAGAAGGCGCTCCGGGCGCCCCCGCCGGAGATGCGCACCTGGCGGATCTCGCCCAGACCCACTTTCTGGATCAGGCTGAAGCTGTCTTTCAGGCCGAAGGCCACCCCCTCCAGCACCGCGCGGGTCATCGCAGCCCGGTTGTGGCGCACGGTCAGCCCGATCCAGGCGCCGCGCGCGTACGGATCGGGGTAGGGGGTGCGTTCCCCGGTCAGGTAGGGCAGGAAGAGCAGGCCTTCGCTGCCGGGCGGCGCCTGACGCGCCTCCTCGAGCAGGTCCGGGAAGGGGGCGCCGGGCGCCAGCGTGTCCCGGTGCCACTGCAGGCTCCCGGCGGCGCTCAACATCACGCCCATCAGGTGCCAGTGCCCGGGCAGGGCGTGGCAGAAGGCGTGCAGGCGCCCGTTCGGCTCGATCAGCGGATCCTCGGTGGCGGCGAAAACCACCCCCGAGGTGCCCAGGGTGAGGGCCACAATCCCGGGCTTGACCGCGCCCACCCCGACCGCCTGCGCCGCCTGGTCGCCGCCCCCGCCGGTCACCGGCGTCCCGGCCGCCAGCCCGGTCTCGTCCGCCGCCTGCGCGCTGACCTGCCCGGTGATCTCCGGCCCTTCGTAGGTGGGCGGTAGCCATTCGTGCGGGATCTCAAGCGCGTCCAGCACGGTCTCGGACCAGGTGCGTTTTTTCAGGTCGAACAGGATCGTGCCGGAGCCGTCGGCCTTATCCATGGCATACTCGCCGGTCAGCCGGTAGCGGATGTAATCTTTGGGCAGCAGGATATGGCAGGCCCGCCGGTAAACCTCCGGTTCGTTTTGCTGCACCCAGAGGACCTTGGGCGCGGTGAAGCCGGTCAGGGCGTCGTTGCCGGTGATCTCGATCAGCCGCTCCCGCCCGAGCCGGGTCCGGATCTCGTCGCACTGCGCGCCGGTGCGCTGGTCGTTCCACAAAATCGCCGGCCGCAGGACGGCGCCGCTCTCGTCCAGCAGCACCAGCCCGTGCATCTGCCCGGTCAGTCCCACGGCGGCGATCTCTTTTCCGCTCACCCCGGCCTCCTGCAGGGCCGCGCGAATGCTGCTGGCCACCCCCCGCCACCATTCCTCCGGGTCCTGCTCCGACCACAAAGGCCGGGGGGTGGACAGGCTGAGGGCGGTGGTCGCGCTGGCGAGCACGCCCCCGGTTTCGTCAATGATTAGCGCTTTTGCCCCCGTGGTTGAGATGTCGATGCCTAGAAATTTGCTCATTGGATTTCTGCGCGGTGCATGCGCTCCGGCTCCTCTTGTGTTTCTGTGTTGGCTGGAGTGATATGGCTCCAGAAGATAAATCCCAGGGTGGACACCAGCAGGACGATAAAACCGGCCCGGAAAGCGATGAAAACCCAGGGTTGGAACATCCCGATCACACCCAGGACGATGCCCGCGATGAACACGCCCTCGATCAGGCGGTAAGGGCGCGCCGCTATGCGGTTGCTCAACCAACGGGAGGCCCACACGATCAGGGTGATGAAGGTCAGGATGATCGAGATGAAAATCAGGATGAAGGGGATTCCCCCCAGGATCGCGTTATCAGCCAGTTGTTCTTCTGAGACCGATGAGCGGATGACGGACTGCGCGATCAGGCCCAGGATGAAAACCACAGCCGCCGAGAGCGGCAGCCCGATCGGGGTTCGTGGGCGGTTCTTTACCATGAGTGAATCCTCTCTTCACGCCCGGTGGTGCCCCGGGGACCGCAGCCCCCGGGCGCACTCCAGGCCAGCTTTCAGACCATTAATATTGGATGGAGACCACCCGCCCGGTATTCTGCGATTCCAGGATCGCATCGCAGACAACCGCCGTCCGGTAGCCGTCTTCGAAGGTCGCCCCGTGCGGGCCCACTTCCTCATTGCAGACGATGGCGTTCAGGAAATGGCTGATCTCGTGGATGAAGGTGTGCTCCCAGCCGATGATATGGCCGTGAGGCCACCAGTTCGAGATCCAGGGATGGTGCCCCTCCGTCACGATCACATTGTGGAAGCCCTGAGTGGTTTTGGGCTCTTCGCCCACCCAGAAAACCTCCATCTCGTTCAGCCGCTCCAGATTGAAGCGGATGCTGCCTTTTTCGCCGTTGATCTCGAACTGGTTGAAGTTCTTGCGTCCGGCCGCAAAGCGCGTGGCTTCGAGCGTGCCGATGGCGCCGTTCTCGAACTCCACCGCAGCCACGAAGGCGTCATCCACGTCCACCCTAGAGGTCGCCCCTTCTCCCGGCACGTCCCGCTCCTCGATGAAGGTGCGGGTGAAAGCGGAGAGGTTTTTCACCCCGCCCACCAGGTAGTGCGCCAGGTCAATGATATGCGCCCCCAGGTCCCCCAGGGCGCCGCTGCCGGCTACGCTCTTATCCATGCGCCACCACTTGGGGGCGTTGTAGTGCGGCATGATCCATTCCTGCAGGTACACGGCCCGGAAATGGTAGATGCGGCCCAGCGCGCCGCTGTCAATCAGGTTGCGGATCTGGCGGATGGCGGGGACAAAGCGGTAGTTGAACGCCACCATATGCTTGACCCCGGCTTTGTTCACCGCGTCCAGCATCGCCTTCGCCTCTTCGGCGGTGCGGGCCAGGGGCTTCTCGCACAGGACGTGCTTCCCCGCCTGGGCCGCCAGGATGGACGGCTCGGCGTGGGTATCGTTCGGCCCGCCGTTGTCCACCAGCTCCACCTCCGGGTCTTCGATCAGGCTGTGCCAGTCGGTGCAGTATTTCTCATAGCCGTAGCGGCGGGCTGCTTCCGAGACCCCCTCCTCGTTCCGCCCGGCGATCGCCACCAGGCGCGGGATGGCCGGCGGGGGATAGATCATGTAGGGTAGGGTTTTGAATGCGTTGGTGTGGGCCTTGCCCATAAAGGCGTAGCCCAGCATCCCAATCCCGATGGTGGGGATATCCTCTCTGCCCTTCGGGGCAGCCATCATCGTGAATCCGGTTTCCTCTGCCATGCGAACTCCTCCTGTCTATTCTTTGGCGGCGAAGGCCGCGTCAAAAGCCACGTTGGAAGCGGCGAAGTCCTGCTGCCGGATCATCTTGAGCGCCTCGGGAGCGCCCCAATCGCGGTTCATCCCGCTGTCTTCCCACTCGATGGAGAGCGGGCCGCCGTAGCCGATGCGGTTCAGCGCCCGGATGATGCGGTCCCACTTCACATCGCCCCGCCCGGGGGAGACAAAATCCCACCCGCGGCGGTGATCGCCGAAATCCAGGTGGGAGGACAGGATGCTGTTGCGCCCGTTGAGCTGCAGCCGGGAATCTTTGACGTGCATATGCCAGATGCGGCTCCCGTGTTCGTTGATGAACTCCACCGGGTCAATGAATTGGTGGATAAAGTGGCTCGGGTCGAAATTGAAACCGAAGGCGGGGTGGTTGTCCAGCGCTTCCAGGCTGCGGTGGGCGGTGATGATATCGTAGGCGATCTCCGTCGGGTGCACCTCCAGGCCGAATTTAACCCCGTTCTCCTGGAAGCAGTCCATGATCGGGGTCCAGCGGTTGGCGAAATCCTGGTAGCCCTGGTCAATATCCTCCTGGCTGGTGGGCGGGAAGAAATAAATATTCTTCCAGACCGGGCTGCCGGTGAAACCGTTCACCACGCTGACCCCGAATTTCTTCGCCGCCACGGCGGTGTTCTTCACCTCTTCCGCGCAGCGCTGGCGCACCCCTTCCGGATCGCCGTCGCCCCACAGCCTGCCCGGCAGAACGCGCTTATGGCGCTCGTCAATCGGGTCGTCGGCCACGCACTGGCCCACCAGGTGGGTGCTGATGGCGAAGCATTTCAGGTTGTACCGGTTCAGAATATCCCACCGGCTCTGGGTATAGCCGTCCTCGGACAGCGCCCTGTCCACCTCGAAGTGGTCCCCCCAGCAGGCCAGCTCCAGGCCGTCGAAGCCCCATTCGCTGGCTTTCCTGGCTACCTCCTCCAGGGTCAGGTCTGCCCATTGTCCGGTAAACAGTGTTACGGGTCGGGTCATTTTGGTCCTCCTGAAATCTGTGTTTTGGAAAGTTGTGATGTTCTCGTCTGCCCGGGCCAGCCCGCCCGGGCAGGGCTCTATTCGTTTTTCGAGGCCGGGATCACCTCACAGCCGGGGATCTCGCGCAGCAGGCGCTCCGCTCCGGGCGGGGCGTACACCACCAGCAGGCGCAGCGGCTCCCAGCCGGTATTGAGCGTGGAGTGGTAGACGTCGGCGGGGATGTGCATGCAGGCGCCCGGGCGGATATGCACCGGCTCGCAGTCGTCCAGCATCTGCTCGCCCTCCCCGGACATGACGTAGATGATCTCCTCCACCCCCGGGTGGTTGTGGCGGTCGTGCCCCTTCCCCTGTTCCAGGATCACCACCCCAAAACTGAAGCGCTCCGCCCCGTTCACCGGCGGTTCGCTCAGGAATTTCAACGTCCCCCAATCGAACTTCAGGGTGTCCACATCTTCGCCGTAGCTGATCGTGCCTCTGCCCAGCTTTTGCATAACCTGCCTCCTGTATGCTTTACCTAAAAACCTGATCAGGAATTCAGGGAAACGCTTATCCCGTACTCACGTTTTAAGCCAGCTCCCTATGTCGCCAGCTCCCCAAAACGGGCGAAGATCGCCAGGGCCGGGTCAACCGGCGCATCCGCCCGCTCCACGTCCTGGGGGATGGAGATCACCGGCGTGGTGCGGATGCTTTTGCCATGGAACTGGGGCAGCCACTGTCTTTCCGCCTCCAGCAGATCGCAGGCCATATCGCGGATCTCTTTCAGCGTCAGGACCGCCGAGGTCAGGGGGTCCAGCGCGCAGGCGTGGACCACCAGATCGGGGTCGCCGCTCAGGGCCGCTTCCACCGCCAGCCTCTGCACGTTGATATTGGTCAGGTTCAGGGCCGCGCACTGCACCGGCAGGTCGCCCACGATGGTCTTGTGGATACCGGTGCGGTCCACGTAGAGCGGGCCTTCCCCGCAGCAGTCCGCCGGGAGGTTGGTGATCATGCCCTCGTTGATGACGTTTCCATTCAGCTTAAAGGTGCGCCCGGTTTCCAGGGCCTCGATCACGTAGGAGCCGTATTCGATGCTGCGGGGCGGCAGGTTGGTGGGCTCCTCTTTCAAGATCTCCTGGTTCTCGTATTTCTCCGCCACGTACCGGCACCAGTTGTAGTAAGCGCCCGTCTCCCCGCCGAAAGCCGGCTCGTCGCAGTACAGGTCCAGCGCTTTCTGGTTCTTGCGGAAGTAGGGCAGGTACTCCGAGAGGTGCCCGGTGGATTCAGTCATAAAGTAGCCGAAATGGCGGAAGGCCTCGCCGCGCACTTTTTCGTTCACGTAGTATTCAGGCTGTTCGAAGCGCTCGCGCAGGCGCGGGTAAAGGTCCACCCCCTGGTGTTCCAGTTTTAGGAACCATGCCATATGGTTGATGCCGGCCGCGGTGAAGTCAATCTCGTCCTTCGGCACCCCCGTGTACCCGGAGATCAGGTCCATGGTGGTCTGCACCCCGTGACACAGCCCCACGAAGGGGATCTTCGAGGTCTTGCCGATCGCCCAGCAGACCATCGCCATCGGGTTGACATAGTTGAGCAGGTAAGCGTCCGGGCACAGCGCTTCCATATCCTGCGCCAGCTCCACCATGGTCGGGATGCTGCGCAGGGCGCGGAAGATCCCGCCCGGACCGAGGGTATCCCCGATGCACTGGTCCACACTGTGCCGGTAGGGGATCTTGTAATCGTATTCGAAGCCCTTCACACCCCCCACCTGGAATGTGGCGATGACATAGTCCGCGCCCTTCAGGGCCTCGCGGCGGTCGGTAGTCTTCCACACTTTCGCCGGCAGACCATTGGCCTGGATGACCCGGTTGGCGAACTCCTCCACCTGGGAGGTGCGGGTGGTCGAGGGCGCCATCAGCGCGAACTCGGTCCCCTCCAGCCCGGGCGTAGCCAGGATATCCAGCATCAGAGTCTTGCAGAACACGATGCTCCCGGCGCCGATGATCGCTACTTTTGCCATTTTTAGCCTCCGTATCTTCGCTCAAAACACGTCTATTAGTTCTTTTTCGATCCGGACGCAGTCCTTGTTTGGATTCGCCCCGGTCCTTTACCCGGCCTCCACTCGCCTTCCATCGGAGCCGAAAAAGTGCAGCCGCTCCGGGTTGATGCTGAAGCGGATATGCTCGCCCAGCTTGAAAGAGGACATCCCGGGGATCAGCGAAACCAGGTCCAGCTCCCCGGCGCGGATGTGCAGGATCGTCTCGACCCCCAGCGGCTCGGTGAGCGACAGCGCGCCGCTGAACGGACCGTTCGGGTCGGGGCGGATATCCTCCGGGCGGATACCGAGCAGGAACGAGGCCGGCAGGCTGCTGTTCCCCGCCAGGGGGATATGCAGGTCGCTCCCTTTCACGTGCACCCTGCCGTTCTCGCGCTGCGCGTTGAGCAGGTTGATGCGCGGGGTGCCCACCAGTTGGGCGACGAAGACCGTGGCAGGACGGTCGTAGATATCCTCCGGGGCGCCGGTCTGGACGATGCGCCCCTGGTTCAGGACGGCGATACGGTCCGCCATGGTGAGCGCCTCGATCTGGTCGTGGGTCACGAACAGGGTGGTGCTGTTCTGGGTCTTCTGCAGGTGCTGGAGCTCGACGCGCAGCGATTCCCTCAGCTTGGCGTCCAGGTTGGACAAGGGCTCGTCCATCAGGAAGATGCGCGGCTGGCGCACGATGGCCCGCCCGATCGAAACCCGCTGCATTTCGCCGCCCGACAGGTTGCCGCATTTGCGCTTCAGCAGGTGCGTGATGCGCAGCTTCTCCGCCGTCTCCTCCACCTGCCTGCGGATCTCGGGCTCTTTCACGCGTCTCAGCGGAGAGCGCAGTGGGAAGGCGAGATTGTCATAGACCGTCATATTCGGGTACAGCGAGTACTGCTGAAAGACAAAGGCGATATCCCGGTCAGCCGGGACCACGGCGTTCACGTTTTCCCCATCGAAGAGGACCTCGCCTTCGTCCTGCGTCTCCAGACCCGAAATGATGCGCAGCGTGGTGGTCTTGCCCGCACCGGTCGGTCCGAGCAGGACGAAAAACTCCCCGTCCTGGATCTCCAGGGAGACCTGGTTCAGAGCGGTTGTGCCGGGGTAGCGCTTGGTAATATTCCGCAGCTCTACGTGACTCATGGGCGCACCTCTGGACGAATGGCTGCTTCGGTTTTCGGGTTGAAGAACCGGATCATCTGCGGGTCGAGGTCGAACTTCACTCGGGAACCGATCGGGTAAGAGAGCTGCCGGTCCGAGCGGATATGCACGATCTCATCCCCGTTGATGTTGACGTGCAGCATGCTGTAAGCGCCTGCCAGCTCGCTGGCGTAAACTTCGCCCTGGATGCTGCCCGCCTCGTGGATGCGCGCCGCCTCGGGGCGGAAACCCAGGATCAGCTCTCCCTCGCCGCCCAGCCCGCTCGCCAGCGCCTCGCTCCAGGCCCGGCTGAGCGGCTGGCAGTTGTCCTGCCCCGGCAGGCGCACGCTCCCTTCGCTGAGGGCGCCCCGGATCAGGTTCATGCCCGGGCTGCCGATAAAGCGGGCCACAAACAGGTTGTCCGGGTCGTAATAGACCTCCGCCGGAGTCCCGTTCTGCTGGATCTCCGCCTGCGCCATCACTACGATCCGGTCGCCCATGGCCATGGCCTCGATCTGGTCGTGGGTGACGTAAACCGTGGTGGCGTGCAGCTGCAGGTGCAGGCGCTTGATCTCGGCCCGCATCGATTCGCGGAAATCGGCGTCCAGGGCGCCCAGGGGCTCGTCCATCAGAAAGGCTGCCGGGCGGCGCACCAGCGCACGCGCCAGCGCCACCCGCTGCTGGTCGCCGCCGCTCAGGTTGCCCGGGCGCATCCCCAGCAGGTGTTCGATCCTCAGCAGCGAGACGACCTCCCGCACCCGTTTATCGATCACCTCTTTCTTCTCGCCCTGAGCCTGCAGGGGAAAGGCGATGTTCTGCCGGGCGGACAGGTGCGGGTAGAGGGCGTAAAACTGGAATACGAAGGCGATATCCCGGTCGCTCGGATGCAGCCAGGTCACGTCCCGCCCGTTCAGATAGACCCTCCCGCCGCTCACGGTTTCCAGCCCGGAGATCATCCTCAGCGTCGTCGTTTTCCCGCAGCCCGAAGGCCCCAGAAGCACCACAAACTCGCCGTCCTGGATGGTCAAGTCCAGAGGTTTGACGGCGTGGTTCTCACCAAATTTCTTTTCTACTTGCTTGAGCTCGATTGTAGCCATATTGTAGTCCATTTCAGGCCCGGCCCGGGCTGTTTCCCCGCCCTTTTTCTGGCGGCAGCCGGCCCCCAGGGCCAGATCACTTGCGGATGGCGCCGAAGGTCACGCCGCGCAGCAGGTAGTTGCGCAGGGCAAAGGTGACGATGACCACCGGGATCAGGAAGCCCAGGCTGCCCGCGGCAATCGCCGACCATTCGATCCCCCCGCTCCCGAGCATGGTGGCAATGCTGGGCGGGGCGGTGCGCGCCTTCTCGCTGGTCAGCATGAGGGCAAACGCGTACTCGTTCCAGGCGAAGATCAGGCAGAAGACGGTGGTGGCTGCAATGCCGGTCATCGCCTGGGGCAGCACGATTTTGAAGAAAGTCTGCAGGCGGGTGTAGCCGTCCACCAGGGCGGCCTCCTCGTATTCCTGGGGAATCTCGTCAATAAAGCCTTTCAGCAGCCAGACCGAGAAGGACAGGTTGAACACCGTGTAGAGCAGTATCAGGCCGATGTGGGTATCGTGCAGCTTGAGCTGGGTGTACATGATGAACAGCGGGATGGTCACCACCACAGCCGGCAGCATGCGCGTGCTGAGGATAAAAAACAGCAGGTCGTTCTTCCCTGCCACGCGGTAGCGGCTGAAGGCGTAGGCGGCGAACAGCCCCAATACCACCGAGAAAATGGTGGAGACTCCGGCGACAATGATCGAGTTCTTGAGGCGGTCCACATAGTCGCTGGGGCCGGTGATCTCGTACCCGGTGTTCAGCGCGGTGCGTTCGAAGATGGTCAGCTCTCCGGCGGCCGCGGCTTCCTGGAAGGCGGCGATGCGGGACTGGGCGACGATGGCCCGGTCGGTGAGCAGGAAGACGAAGCCCTCCAGGGTAGGGCTGAAGGTCAGGCTGGGGGGCACGCGCACGATATCCGGGCGCGACTTGAAGGCGGTCATCGCCATCACCAGCACCGGGATCAGCCCCACCACGGCAAGGACGATGACCACCAGCGCCCGGATGGCGCGCAGCAGCCGCGCCCGCGGGCTCACTTTATCCACCCGGACCGGTGTCACGACCGGGCGGCTGGGTCCTGTCTCTGCGAAACTGGCCATCGCTTAACCCTCCCCGCGGATGCTGTTGAGATAGCGGATGTACAGGTTGCTGACCGCGATGATGATGACGAGGATGATATAGGCCAGCGCGCTCGCCTGGCCGGTCTGCCACTGGCCCAGGAACGCCTGGCGGTACAGGTTCACCGCGATCAGCTCGGTCTGGTCCCCCGGGCCGCCTCCTGTCATACCCATCACCAGGTCGAAGGACTTGAAGGCTTCGATGGTGCGGAACAGGACGGCGATCAGCAGCAGCGGGGCTACCTGGGGCAGGGTGATGCGCCAGAACTGGAACCACGGGCTGGCCCGGTCAATGGCGGCCGCCTCGTACAGGTATTCCGGGATGGCTTTCAACCCCGAGAGCACCAGCAGCATGACGAACGGGCTCCACATCCACACGTCCACAATCACCACCGCCCACAGGGCCAGCCCGGGCACGGGCTGCCGGGCAAAGCTGCTTGCCAGCATATCCGGCCCCTGGGCCGCATTCTCAAAGCCGAGCATGTAGTTGAAGTAGCCGAAAGAGGGGTTGTACATCAGCTTCCAGAACAGGCCGACCACCACCGGAGAGATCATCATCGGGATCAGGATCAGCGTGGTGACGACGCCGCTGCCAAAAAACTTTTCCCTCACCAGCATCGCCAGCCCAAAACCGAGCACCGTCTGCAGTCCGACGGAGAGCAGCGCGTAGCGGCCCGTGGTGGCGAAGTACTTCCACAGCTGTTCGTTGTTCAGGATCTTGCTGAAATTGTCGAACGCGACCCAGACCGGCGGCCGCCCGGCGATGGCCGAGTAGTCGGTAAAGCCCAGGTACAGGCTGTAGAACAGCGGGAAGATATTCATCAGAATCAGGAGAATCAGGGTAGGCCAGATAAACAGGTTCACGATGGCCCGGTCGGTCAGGCGCCGGCGGCTCGACCTCGCCCGGCTGCCGATATCCGGTGCTTGAAGTTGGGATTGAACAGATGACATAAGCCTGTTTCTTCCTTTGCGCTCCGCTAGAGAGGTTTCTCCCCGGCGTGCGGCAGGCGGCGCCCCGTTCTGGTTGGCGGACGCAGGCCGCCGCCTGCCGCACCGGAGCTGTCGGGTTGACCGTCTCCGGGGTAACTGGTTAAAGAGCTGTCCAAAAATGCCGGTTGTTGTGGGTGAGGCGGGGCGAACCTCCCGCCTCACCCACCAGAACATTTCTGGATAGAACCTCGGGGCTACTCGTAGTAACCGGCTTCACGCAGGATGCCGTCATGCTCGTTGGCGATATTGTCCAGCGCCTCCTGTGCGGTCCCCTGGCCCTCCACCACGTAGCGGTGCAGCTCGCGCTGAGTGACCTCCAGCAGCTGGCTGTACTCGGGGATGTTCCAGAAATCCATCACGAAGTTCATGGTCTCGGCGAAAGCCGGGTTGAAAGGCGTGGCGTTCAAGAAAGCCTCAGATTGGAGGACGGTGGCGTTGCAGGTGTAGCCGCCCAGTTCGGCCCATTCCATCTGGATATCGTCCTGAGCGAACCACTTGATGAACTCTTTGGAGGCTTCCTGGCGTTCCGGATCAATGTAGGCGATGATGCTGATGCCCTGGCCGCCGAGGGCCGCCGCCCGCTGGCCGGATGGGCCCTCCGGGTTGGCGAAGTAGCCCGTCTTATCCGCATAGTTCGGGTTGGTCCCCGAATTCGCCAGCGCGGGCAGGAAGGCGAAGTAATTCATCACCATCGCCGCCTGTCCGGAGATATAGGCGTCGTTCGTCTCGGTGTAGAAGGCGTTGGAGAGACCGGGCGCCTGGCAGCAGTCGTAGAGCTCCTTATAGTACTCCAGCGATTCCACCGCCTCTGCCGAGTTCACAACCCCAAGCACCTCGTTGGTATCAACGTTCTGCCAGCGCGCGCCCCAGGAGAACATCATGTTCTCGTAGCCCATGGTGATGGCGTCATAGTCCTTCTGGGTGTAGATTGCCACCCCGTAAATGTTCTCATCCGGCCGGGTGAAGAACTTGGCAATATCCATCAGCTGTGCGTAGGTGGTGGGGACGGCCAGTTCGTAACCATACTGCTCCTGGAACGCCGCCTGTTCGTCCGGGTCTTCGAACAGGTCGGTGCGGTATGCCCAACCGTCCGCATCGCCCTCGGTGGGGTAAGCCCAATAGCGTCCCGAGCCGGCGGGATACTCACCGTAGTATTCCAGCGTGGCCGGGGTGACGCTGGTGTGGATGTTGTTCTCCTTCATAAACTCAGTCAGCTCGACGTAATGGCCCTGGGTGGCGCCCTGTCCGAGCCACTGGCTGTCGCCGATCACCATATCCCAGGCCGTCCCTTTGGCAGCCATTTCGGTGAAGAACCGGTCTCCGAACGAGCCCCACGGTTCCTGGATCACATTCACCTTGACGCCGGTCGCCTGCTCGTACATGGCCGCGATCTGGGCCAGGTAGTCGGCAGGCGCCCACTGCGCCCACAGGATGTTGAGCTCGTTCACACCTCCGGTGCTGGGAAGCTCTCCGGAGGGTTGTTCTTCAGATGGCTGCTCCCCGGCGGGCTGCTCTCCTGCCGGCTCCTCGGGGGCCGCAGTAGGCCCGCCGCCGCAGGCTGCCAGAATCAACACCGCGATCAGGGCCAGGGTCAAAAGCGTTCTTTTCAACATGGGTTTTCTTCTCCTTCGGTGCTGTAAGAAAACAATCGATTAGGTTCGGCTGTGGAAATCTTCCTGTCTGCTCGCTCTCGCTTCCGTTTCACCTCCTCCTCTTTCGGGCCTCCCGTTTTCCAGAGAGGCCTCCTCCGGCGCCGTGAGGGCCGGCTCCACATACTGCTGGATGATGTCTGGATCGGCCAGGATCGCCTGGTAAACCATCGCCACGCCTCCCAACACGCAGGCGTCCAGCCCGTGCTGGGCTTTCACCGCCCGGGTCGCCATCCTTGGCCAGGGTAGCGCGCACCGGTCCAGCTCCTCCTCGATCAAAGGCAGGAGAAATTCGCCCGCCAGGCTCAGCGGCCCGCCCAAAATCACCAGTTCGGGGTTGAGGGCATTGACCAGCGATGCAGCGCCCTTCCCGAGCAGGCGGCCGGTTTTCTCCAGCGCCTCCAGGCAGACAGCGTCCCCGGACCGGGCCGCCTGCACGACCAGCGGCAGAGACAGGTTCTGCAGGTCCCCGCCGGCCGGTTCGGCTGCCTGGCTGGATCGGCCCTCCTCCAGGGCCTGCTCGATCGTGCGGAACAGCGCGCGCTGGCTCACCTCGGTCTCCCAGCAGCCCCGGCTCCCGCAGCTGCAGAGTTCACCTTCGGGGTTGAAGACCATGTGGCCCACCTCACCCGCTACCCCGGAGGTTCCCCGGTATACGTGCCCGTTATGGATCAGGCCTCCGCCGACCCCGATCCCCGCGCTGATATAAAGCACCTCTTCGAAGCCCTGAGCTGCGCCGTAATAATGCTCCCCCAGGGCAGCCATGCTGGCCTCGTTCTCCACGAAGACCAGACAGTGGAACTCCTCCTCCAGGATCGAGCGCAGCGGGATGTTTTTCCAACCCGGGTTCGGGGCGAAAAGCAGTATCCCGCTGTTCAGGTCAACCAGCCCCGGTACGCCCACTGCCAGGCCCAGCAGCCGCCCGGCGGTTTTTTCCCCCTCCTCCACCGCCTGATGTAATAAAGCCAGCGCATGATCTAACATCACACGCTGGCTCATGGTCCCATTAATATTCACCTGGCTGCGCCAAACGATTTCGGGGGTGAAGTTCGTACAGATCACCGAAATACAGTCCACACCGATCTCCGCGCTGACAATATATCCCGCGTCCGGGTTCAGGGTCAGGAGCATCGCCAGCCGTCCGGCGCCGCGCCCGGGAGATTCATAGCCCACCTCGCGCACAAATTTGCGCTGGATCAGCTCGTGCACCAGGCTGGAGACCGTGGTCTTGTTCAGTCCGGTGGTCTGCGCCAGTGCCGCCCTGGATACCGGGGCGTTCTTTCTCAACTGGTGCATGATCACCGAGAGGTTGATCTGGCGCACGAGCGACTGGTCTCCCGTGCGCAGCAGATTCTGTGCGTGGCGACCCGACCTTAACACAGCGGAATACTCCCTCCAGGGATGAAAGCTGGCGGCGCTCTGCATGCAGAATCGCCATTCCGAAACTGATCCGTGGGGTGGTGCTTCGAACGCTATGCTGTCTCAGGCTGCCCGAAGAATCCAGGCAGCGCTAATCGAACGCTTATCTTTTTTGGCTTTTGTTTTCGAACTGCGAATTTTTGGTGAAACGCCGTTAGAATCCGTAATTTTCGGTTAAGCGGAAAAACCGATCATTTGGTGGCGTCAATGTGGGGAGCGGTGAGGCGGTGGTGGGGTAAATTGCCCAAGCGTATAAAATTTGGTTGGTTGGGACAACCAACTAAATTATAGCATTATTTCAACTTCTGTCAATGGGGAGCGCGCTGAGCTCGGGGCTGATTCAAAGTAAAATGCCGTGCTGTAAGGCGCCAGGCGCTTGATTGACGCGTTCTGTCAGGCTGCTTGGTTGAGCCCCTGCGCTGGGCCTGCAGCTTCTTACGATCATGCCGCGCCAAGTTTGGCCGCCACCTGCGCCAGCTGCGCGGTGACCGGATGCTCCGGATACTGCAGGGAGAAGATCCCGCCGCTTGCCAGGGCCATCAGCTCCTCCGAATGCGGCAGCACCGCCGCCACCGTGCAGCCGTAGGTCTTCTCGACCCGGTCCTGTACCTCCAGCGGGTCGAACAGCTGGGGCGTCTTGTTCACCACCAGCAGCATCTGCGGCACGTCCAGCTTACGCGCCACCTCCACCGTCACTGCGGTGCCCAGGTAATCCTGCTGGTCGGGCCGCATCACGATCACCAGCGCATCCGAGACGGCAATCGCCAGCAGGGTCTCCTCGTTCAGCCCCGGATGGGTGTCAATGAGCAGCAGGTCCAGCCCCAGGTCCTGGATCAGCCGGTGGAAGCCTTCGTTCAGCAGGCCCACGTCATACCCCTCGCGCAGGATTCTCGCGATCTCGCCCGCCTGCAGGCTGGCCGGGATCAGGTAGATGCAGCCCTCCAGCCCCGGTTGCGCCCCCGGAATGTGCTGCAAGACAGGCGGGGTGACGTCATAGGCTGCCTGGCTGATCTCGCAGCGGTTGTGGAGGTAATCGTTCAGAGCGTACTGCACCCGCTCGCCGTCCAGGTTGAACAGCACGTGAATACCGGGGGAGACGATATCGGTATCTATGACCCCGACCCGCTGGCCCGTACCCGCCAGCAGGGCGGCCAGGTTCGCGGTGGTGTTCGATTTGCCCGTTCCGCCTCGGAAAGAATGAATGGAAATGATTTTTGTCATGAGTGCCCCTGTTTCCGGTCCGCTGTTCGAATATTCTCGGTCCGCCCGGCGCGCATCTGGCGCGCTCTCGTCTTCAGGTTCTGGAAATACTCGCTCTCCGTGATCTCCGCCACCTGCCGGGCTTTCCTGGCCTCATCCATCTCAATGCGCAGCTCGGCTACCTCTTTCCGCAGCTGCTGTTCGCGCTGGTAGACCTGTCTCACCATCCTCTGGAAAACCCGGGCGAGCTGCCCCAGCTCGTCCTCGCGCTGCGCCACCTCATCCAGGCTTTCCGGCTGGTAAATCCCGGCTTCCACCGCCTGGGCGGCCGCGCTCACCCGGGCAAACTGCTGCATATAGAGGAAATCCTCCGCCATGTCCCGCACCCGGGCGCGCAGCCGCCGCACCAGAATCTGCAGGATGCTGCGCATCAGACTGTCGTTCTGCGCCATCAAGGCCAGCAGTCCCTCCTGGGTGAGCTGCAGCAGGCGGGAGGGCTCCAGGGCGGTCACCGAGGCGCTGCGCGTCTCGGGGTCCAGCGCCGCCATCTCGCCGAACATCTCGTAAGGGCCCAGGTCATTCAGCGCCCGCTCCTCGTCGTGCACCCTCACCCGCCCCTCGGCCACAATATACAGGCAGTTCCCGTGGTCCCCCTTGTTAAAGATGGTCTCTCCGGCGCGCACTTCGACCACCTGAAAACGGTCCACCAGTGCCCCCAGCATTTCCTCAGGGGTGTCTTTGAACAGGCGCGTGGCTTTCATCAGCCGCAGCCTGTCTTCTCTTCGCCCGTTCGTCTCAGCCAACGGCCCCCTCCTGTTCGAAGATGACGCGCAGCTCGCGGCGGCAGGGCGTGGAGTCTTCATCCAGGGAGATGATGGCCTGGCCCTCGGTAAGAGTAAGGTCCCGGCTGACTTCACCGTCCAGGCAGTTCATCTCCACCCGGGCAGGGAGAGGCTGCGACTCGCCGCCCGGCAGAATCCGGTGGGCCCACACCTTCAGTTCCCGTCCTTCGAGCCCCGACAGGTCGAAGACGGCCAGGTCCAGCCTGGAGATCTCGGGCCAGGACCCTGCCTGGGCCCGCTGCTCCAACAGGCCTCCCGGGTAGCCCCATAAGATGGAGCCGTTGGCCGGCTGCCCGCCCGCCAGGATGGAGAACCAGGAACGGCGTCCCGGACGGCGGTCCTCCCGCAGCTCCACCACCAGGCGCGGGTTGAAGGCCCCGCGCCGGTAAATCGCCAGGGTCGAAACCGCGATCAGCACCGCCATCCCGAGGGCGGTCAGGCGCTGCACCGGGTGTTCCCAGATCACCAGCCCGTGAACGAGCAGGTTCGCCAGGCTGAAGAGATACACCAGCCCGACCACCAGCGGGTGGGCCAGGGCGCGGTGGACGATCCCCGGCATCAGCTCGCCTTTGCGCCGGCTGGAAAGCACCAGCAGGCAGGGAAAAATGCCTGCCAGCAGGGAGACGATCAGGATGCCGGCGAAATTCAGCGGCCCGGTGAAAGACTCCGCCCCGGTCCAGATCAGCCATTCCACCAGCAGGAAAATCAGGATCACCGGCGCGGCGCAGAGCCAGAAACGCCCTCCCCGGTCCAGGAAAGCCTCCAGGCCCTGCCGCAGCGTATGCCTGAAAGAGAGGCCATAGCCGCTTTCGCGCTGGTCCCCGCCTTCCAGCCCGCTCCAGATTTCCTCCGGCAGGTTTCTGCCTCGCTTCTGGCGAAACCGGGCGGAATACATCGTCCCGTTTTTCCCCGGGAGCTCCCGTACCAGCCCCTTTTCGATCAGATCCTGCAGCAGGGGGGTGACCTCGCTCTCTTTTCTGCCTGTATCCGCGAGGATGTGGCCCAGGTTCCCGTCGGGACGGCGCAGGAGCTGGCGGAGCAGCCACTGCTCTTCGGTCTTCAGGGAGAGCAGGCCCGCCGGGTCTATCCCGGCTGTGTCCAGCTCGCCGGCGTAGCTGACCGCCAGGTTGGTGCGCAGCCGCAGCCGTAGAAAATTCGAGCTAGCCTCCAGCACCTCAAAAGCCAGCTCCGGGGGCTGGACTGCGATGCCGGCTTCCCGAAAGAGCGCCCCCGCCTCCAGTTTTCCGGAGGCCTCCCGCTCGACCATACGCAGGCGGCTGCCCTCCTGGACGTCCAGGCGCAGGCGTTTCTGTCCCTGTACCAGCCCCAGATAGACCAGGCCGAGGCTGTCCGGTAGAGCGGCGTCGGGGCTGCGCGGGCTGAAAACCAGCTTCCCTTTCCGCCGCGGCAGGACCACCACCGGCTCGTACCGGGCAGGCAGGCGCTCTCGCACCAGGTTAAAGGCCCCCAGCGAAAAATTGATCGAGGCCATGCCCATCCCGAGGATCACGAAGACCGTGCCGAGCAGGTAAACCACCGGGCCGGAAAGGTCTGCCAGCGGAATCAGGGCCGTCCCGGACAGGCCCGCCATCACCGCCGGGGAGACGGCGCTGTTCAGGCCGATCACGAAGAGCGAGTACAGGATCACAGCCGAGGCCTGGGCAGCCATACCGCCCCAGATCAGGGACCGCCCGCTCTCGTCCCGGTGCAGCACCACCCGGGCGCAGTTGGCGGTCGAGGTGTGACCGAAGTATGCCGCCAGCACCACCCCAAAAACGAGCTGGAGGAGGGCGGCGTCGAAGGGCCTCCCGCCGATAAAGGGCAGGTTCATGGTCAGGAAATACTCGCTGCGGAAATGGCCCAGGGCCAGCGCCGACAGGCCGAGCACCAGCAGGATATTGAAGCCTCCCACGATCAGCGCCATGCTGATGGTGGCGTTCAGCGACTCTCGCTTCAGCATGAATAAGGTAACCAGGAAGAGCAGCGCGCAGGGGATGGCCGGATGGATCCCGAATGCATCCCCCAGGGTCGTGGAAAATCCGGTGTAGTAGGCGATCTGCACCAGGAAACTGAGCAGTAGCAGAGAAGCGGCGAACAGGACCGACCCCGGCCTCCCCAGGTATTCGGCCACCAGCCCCCCGAAGAAGGCCCTGCCGTAGCGAATGCTGGCGGTGCGCGTCAGGGTTTCGGTCACGTACAGGATGGTGAGGATATTGATGATCCCCATTACCACCAGGATCGCAACCCCGGGCAGCGGCCCGACCGTCGCCAGGGCGATGGGCAGCGCCAGGATGCTGGCCCCCACCGTCTCGGTTAGGGTGAGCGCGTAGGCGGTCCAGAAGGGCGGCAGGTTCTCCAGCCGCTGGTTCAGGCGCGTCCAGGCCCAGCGCAGCCGCTCCACCGGTCTCTCTCGGGGGGCGTAGATCTCCTCCAGAGGCGCGCCGTACAGCCGGCTGTAGGCCACCCGCACTTCGGTCTCGTTCAGCCCCAGGGCGCGGCGCAGACCCGGCGTATCCCGTTCCGTGAACCTGTACTTTTCACCGAGCAGGTGTGCCAGCGCAGCCCGCAGGCGCGGGTTCTCCGGGACCAGGTGTTCCCAGCCGGCAGCCTGCTGCTCCAGGTCCTGGATACTGGGCTTTTCGGGAGGCTCTTTTCCGGCTGAGAACGCCTCCAGGAACCGCAGCTCTCGCTCAGAGGCCGCGCTTTCCGAAGGGAAGCGCTCCATCTGGCTGCGAGCCTGAGCAGTCAGGCGCGCGGTCTGGCTCTCGATCAGGAACAGCGCCATCCTGGCCCGCCGCTGGGGCTGTCCGGAGAGCAGTTCTGCGCGGGTGAACAGGTTATCATCAGACATGAGTCTTCAGCACTCCATCCTTGCGTGCCTGTCGCGGGCTTCCGCCCCGGTTCGCCGGCTGCCTGCCCCCGAGGGCCTCACCCGGCGGGCCCGAAACTTGCGACCGCCTCGTTTACGGTGGGGAATATCTGCAGAAAGCTGCTGAAACCCGCCAGATTCAGGGTCCGGTACACCCCCGGTTGGGGATCCGCCAGCCGGAAGTCGCCCCCCAGCGAGCGAGCCGCCTTCGCCACCCCCAGGATCGCCCGCAGCCCGGCGCTGCTCATAAAATCTACCCGGCTCAGGTCGGCGACCAGGGCTTTCTGCCCGCTCTCGATCTGAGTCCCGAGATACTGCGTCACCTCCTCGGCGGTCAGCGCATCCATGTCGCCGACAATTGTCACAACCGCCGCCTGGCCGTTCTGTTGCATTTGCAGCTCCATTTTTCCTGTCCTTCTTCTTTAATCATCCCCCACTCAGGTATTATCGCCGGTTCAACGAACGCGTACCGGCCTCCGGACCGCTCTTCTCCCCCCGCTGCAGGTGTTTGACCAGCGTCAGCCGGTTGCCGCAGGGGTCGGCTGCATAATCCACCTCGTCCATGGTCTGGTAGATAATGAACAGCCCAAAGCCTCCCGTCGGGCGGTCGTCCAGGGCCGCTTCCACATCCGGGGCGGGGGCGTCTGCCGGCTCGAAACAGTGCCCGAAGTCGGTGATGGTGATTTTGACCTGCCCCAGGCCGGGTTCTACACAAAGCAGGATCGTGCCCGGATCCATGCCTGCGTAGCCGTGGGTGATGATGTTCGTGCAGGCCTCATCCACCGCCAGCTTGAGGTCGTACAGGTCTTTCTCCCCCATGCCGGGCAGGTCGCGGCAGGCCTCGTCAATGAAACTGCGAAAAACCGGCAGCGAGTCGAGCTCGGCTGCCCGGGCAATCTGGCGGGTGTTCAATCTGGCTTCCCTCCCTGTATCTCGGCTGGCTGCGTCTCAGTACTGCGCGTCCGGAAAGGTATTCACCCCGGCAGCGCGGCCCACCTGCTTGACCATCCTCAGCCCATCCCAGCGCAGGCCGGCCGCTTCCAGGATGCCGTCCTGGATCGCCCAGGCCCGGCCGCGCACGCTGCACCAGGCGTCCGGCTGGCGGAACGGTGAGCTGCCGTCCAGGGCTACGTGCAGCCTGCCGCCGGGCTGGAACTCCTGGTGGATGGTGTCCATCTGCTTATGGCCGCGCACGTAAGCTAACCCGCGCCGTTCGAAGATCCAGGCTGAGGCATAGGTGAGCGGCTCCAGGAAGTAGGAGCGGTGCCCGAGCGCCATGGCAAACGCGTCCAGCGCCTGCAGCACGGCCTGCGAGGCCCCCAGGCTGCCCCGGGTCTGTCCCGGCGCCAGGCCGGCCCGCATCGCCTGCTCCTCCTGAACCAGATTACGCCGGGCGGCCCCAAACTGGGTGGGTTTTCCAGCCTCATCCACGTCCGTCTGAAAGCGGGGCGAGTCTGGATCGCTCAACAGCAGCATCCCCAGGTCCAGGCTGTTGAACGAATTATCCGCCAGCTCGATGAGCAGAAAATCGTCCTCGTCGGCCTCGCTTCTTCTGGCGCGAATCTCCATCACCCCCGTCTCCGGTTCGGCTTTCAGGGACACCTGCTCTCTCCGGTCCGGGCCTCTCCAAGTGATCGGGTCAATCTCGAACCGCGTGAGCAGGGCAGGTGGGATCAGGGCGCGGTACAGCCGCCGCTTGGTATTCTCCGGGAGGCGGTTGATCTGCTGGATGCTGATCGGAAAGGCGGCGTCCTGGGCCAGCCTCTCCCCGCTTAACGAACCGTACTCCGGGAGTTTTTTTTCGGGCTCGCGCTTCAGGCGCAGTGAGCGGAACATGCTGATCTGAGGACCATGGAATTCAATACCTGCCCTGTAACGATCCTGTCCCTGGGGTAAAGCAGTTGTGCAGAGGTGGTTTTGTTGCTGAATTATTATAGCATTTAGAGGGGGCAAATTAGATACAGATTATCGAAATAGCAGAATAGAACAG
>JAEWYL010000163.1 GCA_023395675.1 Chloroflexota bacterium
GGGGGGGGGCGGCCCCCCACCGGGGCCCCCCCCCCCCCCCCCGCCCCTCCCTCGATATCCATTCTTGAGAAAGCCATCCCAGAATCATTGTATCATATTGACTTGCCTGCCCCACCATGCTATGATCCTCGCTGATGAGCCTGATCACCCTGATGACCGACTTTGGAATCAAAGACGGCAATGTGGGCGTCATGAAAGGTGTGATCTGGAGCCTTGCCCCGGATGCCCGAATTGCCGATCTGAGCCACCATATCAGCCCGCAGAACGTGAGGGAGGCCGCCCTGATCCTGGCCCGCTCCGCGCCGTATTTTCCTCCGGAGACCATTCACCTGGTGGTGGTGGACCCCGGCGTGGGGACCGAACGGCGGCCCCTGGCCGCCAGGATCGGAGCGCATTATTTCGTCGGGCCTGACAACGGCCTCCTCACCCTGCTGCTGGAGCGAGAGGCGGATACGGAGTTTATCCATCTGGACCGGCCCGGATACTGGCTGCCGGATATCAGCAGCGTGTTCCACGGCCGGGATATCTTCGCCCCCTGCGCCGCGCACCTGGCGCGCGGGGTGCCGCTGTCCGAGCTCGGCTCCCCCATCGCGGACCCCGTGCGGCTGGATTTCCCCCGACCGCAGGATATTCCCGGCGGGCTGCGGGGCGAGATTATCCACATTGACCATTTCGGCAACCTCTCCACCAATATTCGCCGGGAGCACCTGCAGGGCCGCATGGACCTGGCGGTGCGCTGCGGCGCGGTCGAAGTGCAGGGGCTGGTGCGCACCTTCGGCGAACGCCCCCCGGGCGAGCTGGTCTCGCTCTACGGCAGCACCGGGAACCTGCTCCTCTGCGTGGTGAACGGCAGCGCCGCCCAGCGCCTGGGCGCCCGGCCCGGCGATGCGGTCGAAGTGAAATTTCAGCGCCCGAATCCCGAAACCTAGAGGCCTTCTGTGAGCATCGAACCGACACTGCGAATCGAAGCGCTGACTTTCCGCTACCGCGACCGGCAGGAGCCCTCGATTCAAGATATCTCGCTCGAGGTGGGGCGCGGCGAGCTGCTCCTGCTGGCAGGCGCCAGCGGCTCGGGCAAGACCACCCTGCTGCGCTGCATTAACGGCCTGATCCCCCGCTCGTACAAGGGTGAGGTGACCGGGCGGGTGCTGCTGAACGGGGTCGAGACCTCGGAACTATCCCTGGCGCGCATCTCTCAGATGGCGGGCACCGTGCTGCAGGACCCGGAACGGCAGATCCTGGGCACGCGCGTGCTCGCCGAAGTGGCCTTCGGGCTGGAGAACCTGGGCCTGCCCCGCCCCGAAATTCTGGAACGCGTGGAAACGGCCCTGGAAACCCTGGGCATCGCCCACCTGAGCGAGCGGGAGACCTTCAACCTCTCCGGGGGAGAGAAACAGAAGGTGGCCCTGGCCGGCATCCTTGCCATGCGCCCCAGCCTGCTCTTGCTGGACGAGCCCCTGGCAAGCCTGGACCCTGCCAGCGCCCGGGAAACCCTGGCCCTGGTGCGCCGCCTGGCGGACGAAGGGCTGTCGGTGCTGATGGTGGAGCACCGGGTGGAAGATGTGCTCCATATCCAGCCGGACCGCGTCCTGTTCCTCGCCGGGGGGCGCACGCGTTACCTCGGGCCAATTGAGGGGTTAAGTAAGATAGTAGACTACCGTGAAATTAAAATGCCGGCCCAGGTGGTGATCGAAAGGGCCGCAGCTGCGCCGCCCCCGCCCCCGCTGGATTTTATCCCTTCGGGCAGGGAGGGGAATGGGGCCGGGAAGCCCCTGGTGCAGTTTAAAGAGGTCTCCTTTCACTATCCGGACGGCCCGGACGTGCTGAGCGGGGTGAACCTGGCGATCAACCGGGGCGATATCATCGCCGTGCTCGGCCCGAACGGCGCCGGCAAGACCACCCTGGTGAAGCATGCCATCGGGCTGATCAAGCCCAGCCGCGGCCAGGTGCTCGTTGCAGACAGAGATACGCGCAGCCAGAGCGTGGCGCAGATCGCCCAGACCCTGGGCTACGTGTTCCAGAGCCCCAGCCATATGCTCTTCGCTCCCACGGTGCGTGAAGAGCTGGCCTTCGGGCCGACCAACCTGAGGCATACACCGGAAACGATTGAGAAGGAGGTGATGCAAGCTCTCGAAATCGTCAACCTGTCGGACCGGGAGAACGATCCGCCCCTGGCGCTCTCCTTCGGGCAGCAGAAGCGCGTCAGCATCGCCGCCATCCTGGCCATGCGCTCCAAGATCCTGATCATGGACGAACCCACCGCGGGGCAGGACTACCGCAACTACATGGAATTTATGGACGCCATCCTGCAGCTCCCGGGGTTCGAGGCGATCCTGTTCATCACGCACGATATAGACCTGGCAGTGATCTACGCCAACCGGGTGTGGGTGGTCAACGGCGGGCAGGTGATCGCCGATGGGCCGCCGCACGAAGTGCTGCAGGACTTCGAACGGCTGCGCGCCAGCCGCCTGGTACCCACCTCGCTGCTCCAGGCCAACCTGGAGCGCTTCTCCCGCAGCGGGCGCTTTCTGCGAGCCGAGGCGCTGGCGCACCTGAGGGTTTGAGACAGGTTCTGGTCGGCTGCCCCCGGCCGCCGGTACAACATTTTCTTCTACCATTTTCCCTGCCTCTCGCGAAGCAAAGGGTGTGCCAGCCTCAGCCTCATCCCCGGCACACCGCCTCTATCTTCTTCAGCGAGAAGGCCAACAGAAGCAATCAAAGTCATGCGTTTTCGTTCAGGCAATTAAGGAGGAGATTATGAACACCATGACGAAAGTGGCCCTGGCGCTGGTCATTACCCTGGCCATTTTTCTGGGATTAATCTATGTCGGCGGGAACATGCTCGGTATCGAATCCCTGCAGACCGGTGAAAACCCGCTGCTGCGTTTTGCCTTTGTCATTATCGGCTTGCTCATCGTGTTCGCCATCTACTGGTTCACACGGGAGAACCGCATCTGGGAGGTGGGGACGCGCGAGGTCGTTTATATGGCGATTGGCGCCGCGCTCTACGCAATATTTTCATACATTTTCAATGGGACGGTCTTCGTCGTGCCCTCGGTCAGCCAGGTCTCGCTCAGGCCCGCCATCGCCATCCCCATGTTCTTCGGCTACGCCTTCGGCCCGGTGGTGGGGTTCTTCACCGGGGCGGTGGGCAATATGTTCGGCGACGCCCTGACCGGCTTCGGCCTCTCCCCGCAGTGGTCGGTGGGCAACGGGCTGGTCGGGCTGATCTCGGGCCTGGTCTGGCTCTTCACCGACAAAAAGCGCAGTATGGATACCGTGCTGGGCGTGGGCGCCGTGCTGGCGGTCCTGGCGGTGGCGTTCTACCTCCTGAACCGGGATACGGCCAACCTGCTCTACTTCAACGAAGCCGAGGGCGCCTTCGGCGACCAGCCGATCACCCTCTTCGCGGGCATCTCGGTGGTGGTGGGCTTCATCCTGGTGCTGGCGGTGCGCCTGCTTTTCGGGTCCAATGTGGATGTGGCCGCGGCGGTCACCTGGGGCATGCTCGGCAACCTGATCGGGATCGGCTTCGCCGCCATCTCCGATATCTGGATCAACGGCTACTCCCCCGCCGTGGCGATTGTGGGCGAGTTCCTGCCCTCCGCCGGCCCCAACCTGATCTTCGCCGCCGTGCTGGTCCCCATCCTGGTGGTCGCCTACCTGGCCGTCCGGCGGCAGGCGGGCCGTTAAGCTTTACCGAAGACTCAACCAGTTTGCTGTGTGGGGCGGCCTGGCCCAGGCTCCACCGCTCCTCACAGCAAAACCTTTCGGACAGGTACAGATGTGAACCGCATCTGGAAACGTTCACAGGAACCCTGAGTATCTATCCGAAAAATGTACTGTTGTTGTGATGGGGGGCTGCGCCCCCCCATCACAACAACATAAAAAAATTTTTTTTAGGATAGCTTCCGAATGCTCGTCACCTGGCGCTACCGCGACCGCAATTCCATCCTGCAGCGTTTCGACCCCCGGGCCCTGCTGATCTTCTATGCCTGCTTCATCGCGTCCACGCTCTTTTTCTGGGACCTGCGCTTTCTGCTCTTCTTCCTGGTGGTTGCTGTGGGGGCGGTCATCGCTTCCCGGATTACCTGGCGTGAATCGTACCGGGCCTGGCTGTTCATCGGGGCCTTTATTCTCTTCTTCTCGTTCCTGACCTTCCTCACCGGGCGCGGCGGGGGGGTCTCCCTGTACGCCGAGGAACACTCCCTGGCGCGCTGGGAGGCGCCTTTCACCCTCCTCGGCTGGCGCCCCACGCTGGACATCACCCTCGAGCGCATTTTTTACTCGCTCAGCCAGCTGGCGCGGGTCTTCAGCCTGGCGAGCATGACCATCCTGATCCCCTACGTGCTCAACCCGGCCCACTACGGGATCGCCTTTCGCCGGCTGGGCCTGCCCGACAAGTTCGCCTATGCGATGGACCTGACCATGCGCTTCATCCCCACCTTCGGGCGCGATTTTCAGCTCACCCTGGATGCCCAGCGGGCGCGCGGCTACGAGATCGAAAACCTGCGCGGCGGGCTGGTGCAGCAGGTGCGGAAAATGGCCCCGCTGATCGTCCCGGTGACCATCCACGCCATCATCGGCAGCGAGGATATCATAGACGCCATGGACTTGCGCGCCTTCGGCGCCCAGCCGCGCACCTGGCTGCAGGAGCTGCACTACCGCCGGCGCGACCGCCTGCTGATCGCCGCCGGTGTGGCGATCCTGCTCGCTTCCATCATCCTGGCAACTTTGGGTCTAGGCTACTTCTGGGTGCCGCAGTCGCTGATTGAGGCGCTGGGGGGTTGAAATCTCTATCCTGGATGAGTTTCCGCGTGGGGCGGGTGGGCACGGCTGCGTGCTGGTTGGACGAGAACCATACCGCGCACCGCCGTGCCCCTAATGAACTTTGACAATCAAAATCGGTGATAAGCGAAGGGAAACCCTAATGAATTTTGACAAATAAAATCGGTAATGGTTTACTTAGGCCATCTAGAAGGAAAGGAGCAAGAGATGGCCAAAACCATTCGAACTTTAACCCTGAGTGACGAGCAAGCCCAGGAACTCAA
>JAEWYL010000189.1 GCA_023395675.1 Chloroflexota bacterium
CAGATCCTGCGCATGCCGGCCGCCCAGATCAAGTTCTCGCGCCCCCTGGGTTCGCTCGGGCTGGATTCGTTGATGGGGGTGGAGCTGCGCAACCAGATCCAGGCCGATCTCGGCCTGCAGCTCTCGGCCACCTTTATCTGGAACTACCCGACCCTCAACGATATGGCCGCCTATCTGGAAAAGAGGCTGGCCCCTGCCTCGGAGAGTGCGCCGCAGGCTGCAGCCCCGGATCGCGCGCCGCAGGATGAAAGCGCTCCGGCCGCCGGGAGCAGCCGCACGGGTTCGCAGGCCGGGCCGGAGCAGGAGAACCTGGACGAGCTGCTCAGCGGCCTGCAGGGGCTTTCCGATGAGGACGCGCTGCGAAAGCTGATGAATCGAAAATAAACGGGGTCACCGAGAAAAGAGACGGATGAACAGTTCTTCCACAGGTCCAGCACAAATATCCGCCGTTAAACTGGCCCTCCTGGCCGAGCAGCTCGCCGGGCAGGAAAGCGTCCGCCTGTTAAGGGCCGAGCCCATCGCGGTCGTCGGCCTCGGCTGCCGCTTCCCGGGCGGGGGAGACGACCCGGAGAAATTCTGGGACCTGCTGGAGGCCGGCGTGGACGCCATTCGCCCGGTCCCGCCCGAGCGCTGGGATATCGAGCGCTATTTTGACCCCGACCCGGCAGCTCCGGGCAAGATGAACACCCGCTGGGGAGGCTTTCTGGAGCGGGTGGACGGCTTCGACCCGGCATTTTTCGGCATTTCCCCGCGCGAGGCGGTGCACATGGACCCGCAGCAGCGCCTGCTGCTGGAAGTGGCTCAGGAGGCCCTGGAAGACGCCGGGCAGACGCGCGAGCGCCTGAACGGCAGCCGCACGGGCGTGTTCATCGCCTGCTACGGCTCCGACTACTCCTTCCTGCAGGCCGGCAGGCCGGGCTCCATCGAGGCCTATACCAGCACCGGGACGGCCCACAGCATTGTCGCCAACCGGCTGTCCTTCCTGCTCAACCTGCAGGGTCCCAGCCTGGTAGTGGACACCGCCTGCTCCTCCTCGCTAGTGGCGCTGCACCTGGCCTGCCAGAGCCTGCGCCAGCGCGAATGCAGCCTGGCGCTGGCGGGCGGGGTGAGCCTGATCCTTTCCCCGGAGATGACCCTCTCCCTCTCCAAATGGGGCTTCATGGCCCCCGATGGGCGCTGCAAGACCTTCGACGCGGCCGCCAACGGCTTCGTGCGCAGCGAGGGCTGCGGGGTGGTGGCCCTCAAGCGCCTGCCGGACGCCCTGGCCGCCGGGGACCGCATCCTGGCCCTGATTCGCGGCTCGGCGGTGAACCAGGACGGGCGCTCGACCGTGATGACAGCCCCGAACGGCCTGGCGCAGGCGGCGGTCATCCGCCAGGCCCTGGAGGCCGCCCGGGTGGATCCCTCCCAGATGAGCTATATCGAGGCGCATGGCACCGGTACGGCGCTGGGAGACCCGATCGAGGTGGAGGCGCTGGCGGAGGTCTTTGGCGGCCCGCGCCCGGACGGCTCGCGCTGCGTCCTGGCCTCGGTGAAGACGAATCTGGGCCACCTGGAGGCCGCCGCGGGGATCGCCGGGGTGATCAAAGTGGTGCTCTCCCTGCAGAAGGGCAAAATTCCGGCCCACCTGCACTTCCGCAGCCTCAACCCGCACATCTCCCTGGCAGGCACGCCCTTCACCATCCCCACCCGGGCGGTGGACTGGCCTGCCGGGGAGAAGCCCCGCCTGGCGGGGGTGAGCTCCTTCGGTTTTGGGGGCACCAACGCGCACGTGGTGATCGAAGAAGCGCCCGCGCTGCCCCGGGCGGAGCGGGCGGCCCCTCCCGAACGCCTCTGGCTGCTGCCGCTGAGCGCCCGCAGCGAGGAGGCCCTGGGCGGCGCAGCGCGCGCCTACCGGGACTTCCTGGCCCGGGGGGCGGCCGGGGCCTCCATCGCCGATCTGGCTTATACCGCCGCCCTGCGCCGGGACCATCACGAGCACCGGCTGGCGGCCTGCGGGCGCAGCCTGGACGAGCTGGCGGAGCAGTTGGACCTTTACCTGCAGGAGGGCGCCGCCCCGAGGCTGCGCGCCGGGCAGCGCGCTTCCGCCGCCGGCCCGCAGCCGGTCTTCGTCTTCTCGGGGCAGGGCTCCCAGTGGGCCGGCATGGGCCTCGGCCTGCTGGAGGCGGAGCCGGTCTTCCGGGAGAGCTTCCAGCGCTGTTCGGACCTGCTGCAGGCGCACTGCGGCTGGTCTCTGCAGGAGGAGCTGTCCGCCCCGGGGGAAATTTCGCGTCTGGAGCAGACGGAGGTGGCCCAGCCTGCCATCTTCGCCCTGCAGATTTCCCTGGCAGCCCTGTGGCGCTCCTGGGGCATCCAACCGGCGGCGGTGGTGGGGCACAGCCTGGGCGAGATCGCGGCCGCCTGTGCCGCCGGCGCCCTGACGCTGGAGGAGGCCGTGCGCCTGGTTTACGAGCGCGGCCGGCTGATGCAGCAGGTGACCGGCCTGGGGCGCATGGCATCGGTGGAACTGCCCGAGGCGGAGGCCGCGCGCTGGATCGCACCTTACGGCGCGCGCCTGTCGGTGGCCGCGGTCAACAGCCCGCGCGATACGGTCCTCTCCGGCGAGAGCGCCGCGCTGCACAGCCTCATCGAGAGCCTGCAGCAGGCGGGGGTGCGCTGCAAGGACCTGGGGGTGAACTACGCCTTCCACAGCGCCCAGGTGGCGCCGCTGGCGGAGCAGCTCTCCCGCCTGCTGGCGGACCTCAGGCCGCGTGAGGCGCAGCTCCCCTTCATTTCCACGGTGACCGGAGAGAGGCTGCAGGGGCAGGGGCTGGACGCCGCCTATTGGGAGGCGAATATGCGCCGCCCGGTGCGCTTCGCCCGGGCCGTCGAGAGCCTGGGCCTGGAGGAGGGCGGGCTTTTCCTGGAGCTCGGCCCGCATCCGGTGCTGGCTTCCATGCTGGCGCGCTGCCAGGAGGAGGCGGTTGTGCTCCCCTCCCTGCAGCGCGGAAAGCCCGAACGGGAGCGGCTGCTGCTCTCGCTGGGCGAGCTGTGGGCGCGCGGCTGCTCCCCCGCCTGGGAGCAGCTCTTCCCCGAGGGCGGGCAGGTGGTCACGCTGCCGCCCTACCCCTGGCAGCGCAGGCGCTGCTGGCTGGACGGCCTCCCGCCGCGCGCCGGCGAGGCCGGGCCGGGAGCCGCAAACACGGCGGGCTCGCCCCTGCTCGGGGAGAAGATCAGCTCCCCGGTCCTGTCCGGGAGGCTTTACCAGGCCTCGCTCTCCTGCACGCAGCCGGCCTTCCTGGGCGACCACCGCATTTACCGGCGGGCGATCCTGCCTGCGGCCGCGCTCTACTGCGCCGCCCTGGACGCCGCCCGCCCGGCGCTGGGGGAGGGCCCGCTGGCCCTGCAGAACGTCCTGATCGAAGCCGCCCTCGCCCTGCCCGAGACCGGCCAGACGCCGGTCCAGCTCCATTTCGAGCCCCAGGAGCCCGGCGCGGGGGCTTTCCGGCTGTTTTTCGAGGAAGAGGGCGAGCGCTGGCGGCAGTACGCCCGCGGCCGGGCTGTCCGTCTGGAACAGGAGGCGCAGGGGGCGCCTGCGCTGGAACAGGTCCGGGCGCAGGCAGGCCGGGAGACCTCCCCGGAGCGCTTCTACGCCGGCCTGTCCGGGCGGGGCATCGAATTCGGCCCCGCCTTCCAGGGGATCGAGGCGCTCTGGCGCGGCGAGGGACAGGCCCTGGCCCGCCTGCGCCTGCCCGTGAGCCTGCAGGGAGAGGCAGGCCGCTATGCCTTCCACCCGGCGCTGCTGGACGCCGCGCTGCAGCCCGCCCTGGCCGCAGCCGGGGACGACTCCGGCGCGGGGGAGGCCTACCTCCCGGTATCGCTGGACGAGCTGCGCCTCCACCGCCGGCCCGGCCCGCTCCTGTGGAGCCAGGCGCGCCTGGCGCAGACGGCCAGCCCGGGCGAGACCCGGGTGGTGGACCTGACCATCTGGGATGAGCAGGGCCAGGTGGTGGCGGAGCTGGAGGGCCTGGTCCTCAAGCGGGCCGCGGCCGGGGCGCTGGCGGGTCCGGCCTCCGGGGCGTATTCCGGCGCTGCGGGCGGCGACCTGTACACCCTGGAGTGGCAGCCGGCCCCTCGCACACTGCCCGCGGCCGTCCCCGCCCGGCCTGGAAACTGGCTCCTCCTGGCCGACGAGGGGGGCGTGGCAGAGAGCCTGGCGGAGGCGCTGCGCGCCCGCGGCGGGCGCTGCCTGCTGGCCTACCCCGGGCCGCGTTACGAGCAGGCTGCCGCGGAAGCCTGGCGGCTGGACCCCCAGCAGCCGGAACATTTCAAGCGCCTGCTGGCGGCCGCGCGGGAACAGGGGCCTCTGGAAGGGGCGCTCTACCTGTGGGCCCTGGACCTGCCGCCCCTGGAGGCTGCAGAGCGCTCCCCGGCGCAGGGGCAGGCTGCCGCGCTCGCCGGGGCCCTGCACCTGGTCCAGGCCCTGGACTCGCTGCAGGAGGCCCGCCCGCCGCGCCTGTGGCTGGCGACCCGCGCTGCGCAACCAGCAGACGCCGCCGCGCCGCCGGCGGTGGAGCAGGCTCCGCTCTGGGGGCTGGCCGCGGTGCTCGAACTGGAGCACCCGGAACTGCGCCCCACCTGCATTGACCTGGACCCCTACCTGCCCGCCCCCGAGAGCGGACGGCTGCTGTTCGAAGAGCTCTGGCAGCCCGAGGGAGAGAGCCGCCTGGCCCTGCGCGGCGGCGAGCGGCTGGCCCCGCGCCTGGCGAGGCAGGCGCCGGCCGGGCAGGCGGCTGACCTGCGCCTGTGGATCGAGGAGCCCGGCCTGATGGACCGCCTGGCGCTGAAATCCCTCTCCCCGCAGGCGCCTGGGCCGGGCGAGGTCGAGATCCAGGTCCGCGCCGGCGGGCTGAACTTCCGGGACGTCCTCAAAAGCCTGGGGCGCTACCCGGGAGAGCCCAACCCGCTCGGCGACGAGTGCGCCGGGGTCGTCCGCGCGCTGGGCCCCGGGGTGAGCGGGCTGCGGGTGGGGGAGCGGGTCCTGGCCCTGGCCCCCGGTTCGCACGGGACGGCGGTGGTCGCGCCCGCCGCGCTGGTCCTGCCCATCCCGCAGAACCTGAGCTTCGAGGAGGCGGCGGGCTTCCCCATCGCCTTCCTGACCGCGTATTACGGCCTCTACACACTGGCCGGGCTCCAGCCCGGGGAGCGCGTCCTGATCCACGCCGCGGCCGGCGGGGTGGGGCTGGCCGCCGTCCAGCTCGCGCAGCGCCGGGGGGCCGAGATTTTCGCCACCGCCGGCAGCGAGCGCAAGCGCCGCTATCTGCAGGAGCTGGGCGTGCAGCACGTCTTCGACTCGCGCGCCCTCGATTTCGCCCCCCGCATCCTGGCCCTCACCGGCGGCGAGGGGGTGCACCTCGTGCTCAACTCGCTGGCGGGCGATTTCATTCCCCGCAGCCTGGAGGTCCTGGCCCCGGGCGGGCGCTTCGTGGAGCTCGGGAAGACCGGCATCTGGGAGGAGAGCCGGGCGCTGGCGCACCGGCCCGGGATCCGCTATTTCACCGTCTACCTGGGCGACCAGTTCCGCCAGGAACAGCCCCTGGTGCGCTCCATGCTGTGCGAGCTGCTGGCGCTACTGGAAGCGGGCGAGCTGCAGCCCCTGCCCCTGCGGGTGTTTCCGCTGGAGGCGGCCGCGGCGGCCTACCGCTTTATGGCCCAGGCGCGCCACATCGGCAAGCTCGTGCTTGTTCCGCCCACCGCCCCCCGGGAGCCCAACCCGGGCTTCCCGGAGCGGCTGCGGGCCGGCGCGACTTACCTGATCACCGGCGGGCTGGGCGGGCTCGGCCTCTCCCTGGCGCGCTGGATGGCGGCACGGGGCGCAGGCTGCCTGGTCCTGGCCGGGCGGGGAGAGCCCTCCCCCCAGGCGCAGGAGACCGTCCGGGAGCTGGAGGCCGGGGGGACCCGGGTGGTGGTCGCCCGGGTGGACGTGGCCGATTACGAGGCCCTGGCGGGCCTGCTGGAGCGCATCCGGCGCGAGCTGCCGCCCCTGCGCGGGGTGGCGCACGCGGCGGGGGTGAACCGGGACGGCGTGCTCGGCGGGCAGAGCTGGGAGCGTTTTCTGGAGGCGCTCTCCCCCAAGCTGGACGGCGCCTGGAACCTGCACCGCCTGACGGAAGGCCTGCCCCTGGACTTCATGCTGTACTACTCCTCCATCGCCTCCGTTTTTGGCTGGGCCGGGCAGGGTAACTACGCGGCTGCGAATGCCTTCCTGGACGCCCTGGCGCACAGCCGGCGGTCGCAGGGCCTGCCCGCCCTGTCCATCAACTGGGGGGCCTGGGAGGGGCCGGGGATGTCCGCCCGCCTCTCCGCCCGCGACCGGGAACGCCAGGCGCAGTACGGGCTGAGGCCTTTCACGCCCGAGCAGGGCCTCGAAGCCCTGGCCGGGGCGCTGAGCGGTCACCAGCCCCAGGTGGTGTACGTTCCGCTGGACTGGGCCGCGTTCCGGGCTGCCCCGGGCGGGGGGCGCTCCCTTTTCGCCCGCCAGGAGACGGGTGCGCCCGCTGCAGAGCGGCTCGCCCCGCAGGAGGAGAGGCCGCGGCCCGAGTTCCTGCGCCGCTGGGAGGCCGCCGCCCCCGGGCAGCGCCCCAACCTGCTGCTGGCCTTCCTGAAGCAGGAGGCCGCCCGGGCCATCGGCCTGCCGCCCGACCAGGCCATTGACCCGCGCCAGCCCCTGCACGAACTGGGCCTCGACTCGCTCATGGCCCTGGAGATGCGCAATTCGCTCAGCCGGGCCCTGGACCTGCGCCTGCCGGCTACCCTGCTGTTCGATTACCCGACCTGCCAGGCGCTGGTCGCTTTCCTGCAGCGGGAGGCGCTCGCGCCGGGCGGTGAAAGCGGCGCGGCCGGAGAGAGTGAACCGCCCGAGGGGAAAAGCCCTGCAGCCGGGGATGAGGCCGCCCTGGATGAACTGACGGATGAAGAAGCCCAGAATCTGCTGCTGGCAGAGCTGGAAGCATTGAAGAAGAGGAAGTGATATGGCGGTAGCTGGCGAACAGAACTCGGAGCTTTCCCCGGTCAAGCGGGCCCTGCTGGAGGTGCGCGCCCTGCGCTCGCGCCTGGAGGCGCTGGAGGAGAGCCGGCGCCAGCCGCTGGCGATCACCGGGATGGGCCTGCGCTTCCCCGGCGGCGCGCACGACCCGGAGAGCTTCTGGAAGCTCCTGAGCCAGGGGGTGGACGCCGTGGGCGAGGTGCCGCCTGAACGCTGGGACGTCGAGCGCTTCTACCACCCCGACCCCGAGGTCCCCGGGAAGATGTCCACCCGCTGGGGCGGTTTCCTGGAGAGCGTTGACGGCTTCGACCCGCATTTCTTCGGCATCGCCCCGCGCGAGGCCGAGAGCCTGGACCCCCAGCAGCGCCTGCTGCTCGAAGTGGCCTGGGAAGCGCTGGAAAACGCCGGTATTTCCCCCGAGAGCCTGCACGGCAGCCGCACGGGGGTGTTCGTGGGCATCTGCAACAGCGACTACCAGCGCCTGCTGATGCAGGACCCGGAGCAGATTGACACCTACACCACCACCGGGAACGCCCTGAGCGTAGCGGCGGGGCGGCTCTCCTATTTTCTCGGCCTGCAGGGCCCCAATCTCGCTCTGGATACCGCCTGTTCGGCCTCGCTGGTGGCGGTTCACCTGGCGGTCGAGAGCCTGCGCCGCGGGGAGTGCGACCTGGCCCTGGTGGGAGGCGTGAACCTGATCCTGACGCCGGAGCTGACGATTAATTTCTCCCAGGCGCGCATGATGGCCGCGGACGGGCGCTGCAAGACCTTCGACGCCGCCGCAGACGGCTATGTGCGCGGGGAGGGCTGCGGCATGCTCGTGCTCAAGCGCCTGGCCGACGCCCGGGCCGGCGGCGACCGCATCCTGGCCCTGGTGCGCGGCTCGGCGGTGAACCACGACGGCCGCAGCGGCGGGCTGACCGCCCCGAACGGCCCCTCGCAGGAGGCGGTGATCGCCGCCGCCCTGGAGGACGCCGGGGTGGAGCCGGAGAGCATCGGCTACCTGGAGGCGCACGGCACCGGCACGGCCCTGGGAGATCCGATCGAGGTGCAGGCCGCGGCCGCGGCCCTGTGCCGCGGGCGCTCTGCGGAGCGGCCTCTGCTGGCGGGTTCGGTCAAGACCAATATCGGCCACCTGGAGGGCGCCGCAGGGGTAGCCGGGCTGATCAAGACCGTGCTGGCCCTGCAGCACGGGGCGATCCCCCCGCACCTGCACCTGCAGCGCCTGAACCCGCACCTGTCCCTGGAGGGCGTCCCCTTCGCCGTCCCCACCACCCTGACCCCCTGGGACAGCGAGGGCGGGCCGCGCCGCGCCGGGGTGAGCTCCTTCGGCCTGAGCGGGACCAACGCGCACGTGATCCTGGAGGAGGCCCCGCCCGCCCCGGAGCCCGAGCCGGCTGCTGAACGGCCTGTCCACCTGCTCTGCCTCTCCGCCCGCAGCCAGGCCGCCCTGGAGGCGCTCGCCGCCCGCTACCAGGCTTACCTGGAGCGCCCCGAACCGGAGGGCGCGTTTGGCGAGGTCTGCTTCACGTCCGGCGCGGGCCGCGCCCATTTCGAGCACCGCCTGGCCCTGGTAGCCTCCTCCGCGGGCGAAGCCTCCCGCCTGCTGGCCGAGGGCCGGCAGGGTGAGGCCCCGGATGGCGTCTTTGCGGGCCATGCCCCTTCCGGGACGCAGCCGGAGGTGGCCTTCCTCTTCAGCGGGCACGGCGGCAACTGGGCCGGGATGGGCCGGGGCCTGTTCGAGACCCAGCCCGCTTTCCGGGCAGACCTGGAGCGCTGCGACGCCCTCCTGCGCGAGGGGCAGGATCTTCCCCTGCTGCCGGTCCTGTTCCCCGAGCTGTATCCGGAAAGCCGCACAGGCGGGGGAAGCCTGGAGAGCATGTCCGCCGGTCTGCCGGCCCTGTTCTCGCTCCAGTACGCCCTGTGCAACCTGTGGCGTTCCTGGGGCGTCGAACCGGCCCTGATGCTGGGCCACAGCGCCGGTGAATATGCCGCCGCCTGCGCCGCCGGGGTCCTGAGCCTGGAGGACGCCCTGCGCATGGTCGCCTCCCGCGGCCGGCTGATGGAGTCCATTGACCGGCAGGGAGAGATGTGGACCGTCTTTGCCGGGGCGGAGCAGGTGGAAGCCGTGCTGCAGCCCTACGCGGCCTCCGTGTCCGTCGCCGCCGTCAACGGGCCCCACACCACGGTGATCTCCGGCGAGAGCGGGGCCCTGGAAGCCGCCCTGGAGGACCTGCGCCGGGAGCGTCTCAAAGCCCGCCGGCTGCCCGTCTCCCAGGCCGCCCACTCCCCGCTGGTGGAGCCCCTCCAGCCGGAGTTCGCCCGCATCGCCGCCTCGATCGCCTACGCCCCGCCCCAGACCGGCCTGGTCTCCTGCATGACCGGCGAGCTGGCGCGCCCGGAGGAGATCACCCGCCCCGAGTACTGGAGCGGGCACCTGCGCCGGCCGGTTCAGTTCTACAAGGCCATGCGCACCCTGAACGAGAACGGGCAGCGGGTGTTCCTGGAGATCGGGCCCAGCCCCATGCTGCTGGCCCTGGGCGAGCGCTGCCTGCCCGGCGCGCAGGCCGCCTGGCTGGCCTCGCTGCGGCAGGGCCGGGATGACTGGCAGCAGCTCCTGGAGAGCCTGGCCCGGCTCTACACCCTGGGCGCGCCGGTGCGCTGGGAGGCATTCTACGCCGGCGCCTCAGCCCGGCGCCTCTCCCTCCCGACCTACCCGTTCCAGCGCAGCCGCTACTGGCACCCGCTGGCGGAGCCGGGGCGGGCGGCCCGGGCGGCGCAGGCGCCTGCCAGGCGCGAGGCGGCCTGGGGCGCGGCGGAGAGCGCCGCCCGGCGGCAGTCGCTGCAGGGCCCGCTCGACCTGGACCTGGCCGCCTACCCCGAGAAATGGGCGGCCCTGGAAGGGCTGGCGCGCGCCTATATTTTGAATGCCCTCGTTGGGCTGGGGATCTTCTCCCGGGCCGGGGAGACCTGCTCGCCGGACGAGCTACTGGGCGCCTACGGCCTCCAGCCGGTCTACCGCGGCCTGCTCTCGCTCTGGCTGGGCCGCCTGGCGCAGGCCGGGCTGCTGGAGCGGCGCGAGGGCGCCTTCCACGCCCCCCGGCCCCTGCCGCAGGAGGACCTGCCCGCCGCCCTGGAGGCGGCGCGCGCCTGCTTCCGCGACTTCCCCGCCCTGCCCGGTTATATGGAGCGCTGCGGCAGCCGCCTGCGGGAGATCCTCACCGGGCAGGACAGCCCCCTGGAGACCCTCTTCCCGGGCGGTTCGCTGGAGCTGGCGGAGGCGCTCTACCAGCACTGGTCATTATCGCGCTACTACGGCAGCCTGGCGGGGGCCGCCGCCTCCGCCTTCTGCGGTGAGGCGGCCCGGGGGCTGGCGCCGGGCGAGCGCCTGCGCGTGCTCGAGGTCGGCGCGGGCACCGGCGCGACCACCGCCGCCCTGCTGCCCGCCCTCCCCGCCGGGCAGGTGCAGTACACCTTCACGGACGTTTCGGAGCTGTTTTTGGGCCGGGCGGAGGAGAAGTTTGCGGTCTTCGAGGGCCTGGAATACCGGCTGCTGGATATCGAGCGGGACCCGGCGGGGCAGGGTTTCCCCGCCCGGGCTTACGACCTGGTGGTGGCGGCCAATGTGCTCCACGCCACCGCCGACCTGCGCGCCGTGCTGCGCCACGTGCAGTCCCTGCTGGCCCCCGGCGGGCTGCTGCTCCTGCAGGAGGCCACCACCTACCTGCCCTGGTTCGACGTCACCACCGGGCTGATCGAGGGCTGGCAGCGCTTCCAGGACGGGCTGCGCGGCGAGCACCCCCTGCTCCCCGCGCAGCAGTGGCAGGCCCTGCTGCAGGAGGCGGGGTTCGGGCCGGTCGCCGCCCTGCCGGAGGCGGGCTCCCCGCCCGCTATCCTGGGGCAGGCGCTCCTGCTGGCCCAGGCCCCGGGCTCGCCGGGGGCCGGGCGGTGGCAGGGGCTGGATGGAGCCGCGGGGCGGGATGAAGCGTCCCGGCGCGCGGAGCCGGATGCCGCGGCGCAGGGCGCGGCCCAGCCTGAGAGCCTGTCCGCACGCCTGCAGGAGGCCCTGCCGGACGAGCGCCGGGAACTGCTGCTGGACTTTGTTCGCCGGCAGGCGGCGCGCGTGCTGCGCCTGCCGGCCGGCTTCCCCCTCCCTCCCACCGGGCGGCTGGTGGAGCTGGGGCTGGACTCGCTCATGGCGCTGGAACTGCGCCGCCGGCTGGCGCGGGGGTTGGAGCTGGGTGAGGAGGCCCTGCCGGCGACCCTGGTCTTCGATTACCCCACCCCGGAGGCCATCGCCGCCTTCCTGCAGGCCTGTTTATTCCCGGCGCAGGCGGAGGGCGCTCCGGGCGGGGGCCTTTCTCAGGGAGATGAAGGGGAGGCGAGCCTGCAGGCGCGCCGGGACGAGGTCGCCGGGATGAGCGACGAAGAGGTGGAGGCTTTGCTCCTGAAGAGGCTGGAAGGCGGCAGGAGAGGAAACGGGTGAGCGGCATGGCTGAATCCAACGAAACGACGGCCCAACTTTCGCCGTTGAAACGCGCCCTGCTGGCGCTGGAAGAGATGCAGGCTAAACTGGACGCCGCGGAGCAGCAGCGCCGGGAGCCGGTGGCCGTGGTCGGCCTGGGCTGCCGCTTTCCGGGCGGGGCGGGCAGCCCGCAGGCCTACTGGCGCCTGCTGGAGCAGGGCGCGGACGCCATCGGGCCTGCCCCCGAGGGCCGCTGGCCGCAGGGCGCCTCACCCGCCGCTTTCGACCCGGAGAGCGAGAGCCTGCGCTGGGGCGCTTTCCTGCAGGAACCGGTGGACGCATTCGACCCCCAATTCTTCGGCATCTCGCCCCGCGAAGCGAACCACATGGACCCGCAGCAGCGCCTGCTGCTGGAGGTCTCCTGGGAGGCCCTGGAGCACGCCGGCATCGCCCCGGGCAGCCTGGCGGGGAAGCGGGCCGGGGTCTTCATCGGCGCGGCCGCCTGCGATTACGAGCAGCTCTTCGTGCAGAAGGACGACCCGGCCCTGCTGGACGGCTACTACGCCTCGGGGGTGGGCCGCAGCATCCTTTCGGGGCGCATCTCCTATTTCCTGGGCCTGCAGGGGCCCAGCCTCAGCGTGGACACCGCCTGCTCCTCCTCGCTGACCGCCGTCCACCTGGCCTGCCAGAACCTGCGCCTGGGCGAATCCGATATCGCCCTTGCCGGGGGTGTGAACCTGATCCTCTCGCCGGTGAACTATATCGCCCTGGCGCGCTTCGGCATGCTGGCCCCCGACGGGCGCTGCAAGGCTTTCTCGGGCCAGGCGAACGGGTTCGCCCGCGGGGAGGGCTGCGGGCTGGTGGTGCTCAAGCGCCTCTCCGACGCCGTGGCGGACGGAGACCGCATCCTGGCCCTGATTCTGGGCAGCGCCGCCAACCAGGACGGGCCGAGCAGCGGGCTGACGGTGCCGAACGGCCCCTCGCAGGAGGCGGTGCTGCGGGCCGCCCTGGAGGGGGCCGGGGTGGAGCCGCGCCAGGTGAGCTTTATCGAGACGCACGGGACGGGCACCTCCCTGGGCGACCCGATCGAAGCCCGGGCCCTGGGGGCCGTCTTCGGCCCCGGCCGCGACCCCGAGCAGCCGCTGTGGATCGGCTCGGTGAAGACCAATATCGGCCACCTGGAAGCGGCAGCCGGGATCGCCGGGCTGATCAAGACCATCCTCACTCTGCAGGAGCGGCGCCTGCCCCCGCACCTGCATTTCGACCGCCCCAGCCCGCATATCCCCTGGGAGCAGCTCCCCCTGCAGGTGCCCACCGCCCTCACCCCCTGGGAGGGGGTGGACGGGCGCTGGATCGCGGGCGTGAGCGCCTTCGGTTTCTCCGGCACCAACGTGCACCTGGTGCTGGAGGCCTATTCGCAGCCCGAGCAGAGCCGGACCCCGGCCCAGGACCGCCCGGAGCAGCTCCTCTGCCTCTCGGCGAAGAGCGAGACGGCCCTGTCGGAGCTGGCGGAGCGCTACCACCGGCAGCTCTCCGCCGGAGCGGACCGGCCGCTGGCGGATATCTGCTTCACCGCCAACGCCGGCCG
>JAEWYL010000203.1 GCA_023395675.1 Chloroflexota bacterium
GCCCGGCAGAAGGTGGAGATCCTGAAGCTGCTCTACCGTGAGGTGTCGGTGCTGATCCTGGACGAGCCGACGGCCGTGCTCACGCCCCAGGAAGTGCCCTCCCTCTTCTCCGAGCTGCGGCGCCTGCGGGAAAGCGGCAGGACGATCCTGTTCATCTCTCACCGCCTGGACGAGGTGCTGGAGCTGAGCGACCGCATCACCGTGATGCGCAAAGGCCGGGTGATTGACACGGTGAACGCCGCGGGCACTTCCCGCGAGCGCCTGGCGCAGATGATGGTGGGCCGCGAAGTGGTCTTTACCAGCCGCAGAAAGCCCCAGGAGCCGGGCGAGGTGGTCTTTCGCGCTCAGGACCTGAGCTACCGGAACGCCTCCGGGCAGGAGAAGCTCCAATCGGTCTCGCTGCAGGTGCGCGCGGGGGAGATCGTCGGGGTGGCGGGTGTGGAAGGCAACGGGCAGTTCGAGCTGGTGAACCTCATCATGGGGCTGGCGGAGCCCAGCGCGGGCCGCATCCAGGTTGGGGGAGAAGATCTGGCCCGGGCCGAAATCCTGGAACGGCGCCGGTTTATCTCTTATGTGCCCCAGGACCGCGGCCGCCAGGGCGCCAGCCTGGACGCCTCCATCCTGGAGGACGCCATCATGACCCACCACCGCCTGGACCCGCGCTTCACCGGCTGGGGGGGCAGGCTGCTGAACTGGAAGTACGCCCGGGAGTTCACCGAAAAGCTGCGCCGGGATTTTTCGGTGAATATGGCGCGGGCTGACCAGCCGTTTCGCGCCCTCTCCGGCGGGAACCAGCAAAAGGTGATCCTGGGGCGCGAGCTGCTGCACGACACCCCCTTCCTGCTGCTGGACCAGCCGACGCGCGGCCTGGACGTGGGCTCGATTGAGTACGTCCACAGCCAGATCCTGCGCATGCGCTCGGAGGGCCGGGCGGTTTTATTGATCTCAGCCGATCTGGAAGAGCTGTTCCTCCTTTCCGACCGGATCATCGTGCTGCACCGCGGCCGCTGTGTGGCGGACCTGCCGGTCGAGGCCGCCAGCCTCGAAGCGGTGGGGATGCTGATGCTAGAGGGACATACCTAAAGGATGAATTCGTCGCTTACCGGAAAATTCGTCAGCGCAATCGCAGGCATTCTGGTCGCTTTTGCCATTGGCTCTGTGATCATGCTGGTCCAGGGGTACAACCCCCTGGAAGCTTACGCCGCCCTCTTTCGCTATTCCCTGATCGGGCAGTATCCCTTCTTCACCACCCTGAAGAACTCCGTCCCCCTGATCCTGACGGGCTTTTCGGCGGCAGTGGCCTTTGCCTCGGGGCCAGTCAACCTGGGCCAGCCCGGGCAGTTCCTGATAGGCGCCCTGTTCGCCACCCTGGGCGGGATTTACCTGCCCCTGCCGTCTTTTCTGCTCATCCCGGCGCTGATCCTGCTGGCCCTGCTGGGCGGGGCCCTGTGGGCCGGGATCGCCGCCCTCCTGCGCCACTGGTTCGATATGAGCGAGTTCATCGTCACCCTCATGCTGAACTTTGTGGCCGAATTTTTCACCGCCTGGCTGATCGCCTTCCCCCTGCTGGACCCGGACGCTTTCTCGCCCATGACCACCGCCATTCGCCCGGAGGGCTGGCTGCCCGAATGGGGCGAGTTCAGCGCTGCGGTGCTGGTCATGCTGCTGGCTGCGGCCGTGACCTGGTACATCTTCCACTTCTGGACGGCAGGTTACGAGTGGCGCATCACGGGCCAGAATTCGCTCTTCGCCCGCCTGGGTGGCTGCAAGGTGGACCGCAACTTTATCGCCGTGATGCTGGTCACCGGCGCGCTGGCGGGCCTGGCAGGGGGCCTGGTGGTGATGGCGGGCCCGCACCGCTTTATCCGCGGCCTGGGCGCCAACTACGCCTGGGATGGGATCATGGTGGCGATTGTGGCGAATAACAACCTGCTGGCGAGTATGTTTTACGGCCTGTTTTTCGCCGCCATGCAGACCGGCGCGCTGGGGATGGAGCTGATCACCGCCGTCCCGAATGAGATCAGCCAGGTGCTGCAGTCGGTGCTCGTCCTGGTGATCGTAGCCGGCCGTGAGACGCTGAACTGGATCATGGCCCGGCGCTCGGTGATTCGCAAGAAGCGGGAGGAGGCGGTGGCCTCGCCCCCGGCCGGGGAGCGTGCGGCATGAGAATCCTCACCGGACTGATCACCGGCATGATCTCGGGCGCCACCCCGATCCTGCTTTCCGCCCTGGGCGGGGCTTTCACCTTCTACGCCGGGGTCTTCAATATCGCCATGGAAGGGATGATGCTGGCGGGGGCGTTCTTCGCCGTCTGGGGCTCTTACACCTTCCATTCCTGGGCCGCCGGCCTGCTCCTGGCGGTGCTGGGCTCGGTGGGACTGGCCCTGATCTTCATCCTGTTCGCCATTGTGCTCAAGACGGACGAATTTGTGACCGGCATCGCCCTGAACCTGTTCGCCCTGGGCGGTACGACCTACCTGCTGCGGCGCATCTTCTCGGTGAAGGGCGTGTTCACCAACCCGGGCATCGAGCCCATCCCCAGGATCAGGATCCCGGGGCTCGAACAGGTCCCTGTGCTGGGGGAGGTGCTCTCAGGTCACAACCTGGTGGTTTACCTGGCCCTGCTGCTCACCACGGCCTGCGCGTTCCTGGTTTTCCGCACCCGTTTCGGGCTGCGCCTGCGGGCTGCCGGGTATAACCGCGCCAGCCTGGAGACCAGCGGCGTCTCTCCGGCGCGGGTGCAGGCGATCTCCCTGATCCTGTGCGGCGTGCTCTGCGGCCTGGCGGGGGCTTACCTCTCGCTGGGCTACGTGGTGCTCTTCGCCGAGAATATGTCCGCCGGGCGGGGCTGGATCTCGCTGGCGGTCATCATCCTGGTCAACGGCAACCCCTGGGGAATCGGCCTGATCTCGCTCCTGTTCGGCTTTTTCGACGGCCTCGGCCTGTCTCTGCAGGGGAACCGGGTGCCATCCCAGTTCACCGCCATGATCCCCTACGTGGCCACCCTGGCCGCGCTCTACTTCTACAGCGCGCGTAAGCGCATGAAACGGGCGCGCGCCTGAAGCCGCGCGCCGCACGAGGTTACCCGATGGCGAATACCACAAATCTACGCGCCTGGGAGATCGACCGCCAGCTCCGGCTGGACGCTACCCCGGTGGACCGCCGCACGGAGTCCAGCCACTGGTACAGCAGCGAGACCGTCTTCCCCAGCGGGGACGACCTGATCGCCCTGTTCTGGGATTCTCGCGTTCCCGGCTCCGGCGCGCCGGAGATCTCCTATGTATCCATGGTTGGGGCCATGGCGAACAAAGGTTACGATATGCGCAAGGCCGAGGCCCTGCTGCCGGAAGGCCTGCGCCTGGCCCAGGCCGGAGACCGCCCCGGGCTGCGGGCGCTGACGGCGCGCCTGCTGGCGGCGATCCATGCCGCCCCCCGGGACCCGGCCTCGCCCTACTGGCAGTTCGAGCACCCGGAGGACTGGCCGGCGGTCACGGCCGCCATGGACCCGCAGGCGGCGCAGCCGGCCGGCAGGCCCGCTGCCCTGCCGGACCTGGAAGAGCGCATCCTGTCGGGCTGGCTGGGGCAGCTCGCCGGCGGGGCGTTTGGGACGGCGATCGAGGGCTACCACTACCGGCAGATCCAGCGGGTATACGGGCGCATCGACTCCTATATCACCACCCCGGAGACCATGAACGACGACGTCACCTACGAGCTGGTCTTCCTGGACGTCTTTGAGCGCTTGGGCCGGGCGTTGAACAGCGTCGAGCTGGGCCTGGAGTGGGTGCGCCAGATTCCGTTCGGGTGGAGCGCGGAGTGGGTGGCGCTGCATAATATGCAGGACGGTATCCTGCCCCCGGACTCGGGGCGCTGCCGCAACCCGTACAGCGACTGGATCGGGGCGCAGATGCGCGGTATGGTGTGCGGGATGCTCGCCCCGGCATGGCCCCTGGAGGCCGCCCGGCTGGCGCACCTGGATGGGGTGGTTTCTCACTCGGCGAACGGGATGTACGGCGAGCTGTATGCCGCGGTGCTGACCAGCCTGGCCTTCGTGATCGAGGACCCGCGCGAGCTGGTGGTGGAAGCGCTGCGCTACCTCCCGCAGGGCAGCCAGTACGTGCGCGTGGCCCGCGAATGCCTGGAGGTGATCCGCTCGGGCGCCAACCCGGAGAACGCCTGGGAGATCCTGGACAGGCGCTTTGAGGAATACAACTGGATCCATGCCTACCCAAACCTGGCGGCCGACCTGCTGGCGCTGTGGTTTTCACAGGGGGATATGAGCGAGGCCTTCGCCTGCCTGGCTGCGGCGGGCCTGGACGTGGACTGCAATGCCGGTCTGGTGGGGAATGTGCTCGGCGTCCAGCGCCGGACGCCGGAGAAATGGGCTGCGCCCCTGGGCGATACCCTGGAGACCTATGTCCCCGGGAAAGAGAAGCTGTCTATCCGGGAGCTGGCTGCCCGCACCGCTGCGCTGGCGAGGCTTTAAAATAAGAAAGGGCTTGTAGACCTCACCACTTGTCTACAAGCCCAGTTTCGGTTGACACGCTCTCCCCCTGTCTCCAGCCCCCTTAGCCGACCTTCGTGTATATTATAACCAAAAGTTGTCCATTTAATCCTTAATATTTTCAATGAATTTTTAAGCTTCTTCCGGGTTTGGCCCAGGCGGAGGCCCGTGCACACCACCCCTTCACAAACTTGTAGTGCGCCTCCCCGCTTCAACCTCAAAATCAAAATTCGATTCCCCGGTATAATTGCGTCGTGCATCGAAAAAGCCTGGTTAGCATCTTCCTGATCCTGCTCCTGGCGGCAGGCGGTCTCTTTCTCTCGCCCCTCTCGCCGGTCTTCGCGCCGCGGGCTGGTCTGGCCGCGCCCGCAGCCCAGAATGTGACCGCTTTTGATCTCATCCTGGCGATGAACACCCTGCGCATGTCCAACGGCCTGCCTGCCCTGGTCGAGGACCCGATCGTCATGGCGGTGGCGCAGTCCACGGCCGAGATTATGGCCGCCAATCAGATGTCCTGGCATATCGGGGATGTGTCCGGGCGGCTGGCCTCCGCCGGCTACGGCGGCGGGCAGAAAGTATGGGCCACCGAGAACTTCGCCGCCGGCAACCACTCCATTGACGAGATCATGGTGATCTGGTCGGACGCCTCGCATATGATCCCCGCCGTCAACCCCGCTTACTGCCACGTCGGCGCGGGCGTGGCGAAATCCTCCAACGGGCGCACTTACTACGTGCTGCAGGCCGCGTACACGGCCGGGCAATCCTGCGGAGAATACCGCTCGCCGGTCGATTCTCCGGGCGGAGGGTCGAACAACAGCGGGCAGCGCGGCAACCCGGGCATCATCGTCCCGGTGAAAATCGCCACCCCGGACGCCGAAGGGAAAATCTTCCACGAAGTGCAGTCGGGCCAGTCATTCTGGGCCATCGCCATCGCCTACCAGATCACAATCCGGGACCTGGAGACCTGGAACAACATCACCCGGGATGCGAAACTGCAGGTGGGACAGCGCCTGTTTATCCCCGGCAGCAATACCGAGGGTTATTTCACCCCCACGCCGGTCGGCATGGTGCTGACCGCCACCCCCGACGCCGAGGGCAGGGTCATCCACGATGTGCAGCCCTACCAGACCCTGATCACCATCGCCCAGGCCTACAAAGTGAGCGTGGATAACATCCTGGCCCTGAACGGGCTGCAGGCGGATTGGCCGCTGCAGATCAACCAGAAGCTGTTGATCCAGGGGAACCAGGCTTCGCTGAGCCCCCTGCAGCAGCTTACCCCGGAGAGCGACGGGAGGCTGTACCACACCGTGCAGAGCGGCGAGACTCTGTTCGGGATCGCCCGTTACTACGGAATGAGCGTGAACGAGTTGATGAACTGGAACGGGCTCAACGGCTCGTCCATCCTGCTGCCCGGGCAGAAGCTGCTGCTCCAGGTGACCCTGCCGGCCACCGAAACCGCCACCCCCGATCCGGTCACCTGGACCCCTTCACCGGCCCCGAGCGCTCCTGTCTCGACGCCCGAGCCGCCCGCAGTTGACCCGGCCCCGACCGAATTGGCGGCCGCGTCCCCGGACCAGGCCGGCAGCCCGGCGGTGCTGTACGTGTCGCTGGGACTGATCGCCAGCGGTCTGCTGCTGGCCGCCCTGTTTACCCGGTTGAGGAGATAATCTGGTTATTCGAGAGAATGTTGATAATGGTTTTTTGGTATAAGGTATTGGCTATGCGCATTTTAAGTTTATTCGCCGCCGCGCCCGGCACCCTGGCCCTTCAGTATAGGCTGCAGCGCCTCCAGCGCCAGGTGCGGGCTGGTGAGCACCGGTGTGGCGCCTTCCCGCTCCGGCAGCACCTCCAGGACGCGCGCCATGCTCGCCTGCGCCAGGACGATCACGTCCACCTCTTGCGCCAGCGCCTCGACCACCTCACTCAGCAGGCGGTCGTGTTTCTCCCCATCGCCGCCCATCAGCGCCTCCAGCGCGCCCTCCACCAGCCGGGTCTCCACCTCCAGCGTCTTCCCGGCCGCGGCGGCGCGCGCCAGCAGCAGGCCCCGGGTCGGCTCCAGCGTGCTCGGGTTCGTCGCCAGGACGCCAATGCGCCTCCCGGAGCGCACAGCGCGGTCCAGCATGGGCTCGTCAATCTTGAGCACGGGCAGGTCCACCTGCTCTCCCACCCGGTCCACCAGCGGAGAGATGGTGGAACAGGTCACCAGCACCGCCTGCGCGCCGATCGCCTCCGCCGCTTTCACGTGCTCCAGCAGCCGCTCTGCATCCCCGGCGTTGAGGCCGCCGCGCCGGCGCACCGCTTCGAGCAGTGGTTCGTCGAGAATATGCCGGACCTGCGTCCCCGGTAGCTTTTCCCGCACCAGCCGGTTGAAGACCTCGACCAGGGGGGTCACGGTGTGTACCAGTACGAGTAGTTCGCTCATAAAACCTGATCCTGCCTCTTAACAGGGTGTAACCGCAATTCTCTTTCTCCGGTCCCGGCCAATAACAGCCCGCCAGGACCTCTGGGTTCCTTTTTACCATGTTTTGGAGTGGTACTGCGTCAGGCGGGGGAGGCAAAAGCGCCCGGTGCGAGGCATTTTCTTCACATGAGGGGGTGAAATGCCTTGCACTTGAGCCCTTGTGGAGCCAGGTGCAAGGCACTCCTCCGCCTGACCGTGATGCTGGCAGGTAGAGTTCCTTCGCCTGCAGCAAGCCCTTTCGGGGAGAGCAAGTGCCTCGCACCTCAACGCCCGGTGCGAGGCATTTTCTTCGCAGTCCCGGTTCAAGTCAGGCAAGTTGGGCCGGCCAGGAATGGGTTCCCCCTAGCAGAGAAATGCCCTTCACCTGAGTCTTAGTGGTGCCAGGTGCAAGGCACTCCTCCGCCTGACCGTGATGCTGGCAGGTAGAGTTCCTTCGCCTGCAGCAAGCCTTTTCGGGGACAGCAAGTGCCTCGCACCGGACAGCGTGGGGGCGCGAGAAGCCTCTCACGCCGGATGGGACGGGCGCGGGTATAATTGGAGCGGCTGCTCCGGCTGTTCAGTCCCCGGCCCGAGCGCCCAAACTGATCCGGTAACTGGAACAACCAAAAATATGCTTCGCCTCCTTCTCGCACTTGCCCTCCTCCCCCTCTCTTTTGCGCGCCTGCCGATTCAAGAGCCGCCGCCGCAGGGTGATGGCTATGCGCTCCTCCTGCCGCTCGTCACCCTCAACCGCCCGCCGGAGTGGATCGGGCCCGAGGGCGGCCTGATCTCCGCCGTGGTCGTCAACCCCCAGGCCCCCGAGACGGTCTACGCCGCCTCCTGGGGCGGCGGGGTCTATAAGAGCCAGGATGGAGGCCGGAGCTGGGCCTGGGCCAGCCGGGGCCTGGACAACCTGACCGTGGTCTCGCTGGCGCTCAACCCGAAGGCCCCCGATACCCTCTACGCGGGCACTTACCACGGGAAGCTCTTCAAGTCCACCGACGGCGCCCAGAGCTGGGTCCTTTCCAGCGCCGGGGTGCAGGAGCGCGCCATCGTCTATTCGATCGCAGTGGATCCCTTCCGCCCCGCGACGGTCTACATGGCCACCCGCGGCCTCTCCAATGAGGTCACGCCGCCCTGGGCCGGGGTGATTTACCGCAGCGACGATTCCGGCGCCACCTGGAAAGCGGTGCTGGACGACCTGGGCGGCAGCCATTACCAGGACTGGGCCTACACGCTGGCGGTGCATCCCACCCTCCCCGACCTGCTCTTCGCCGCCACCCACGAACAGGGCATCATCGTCAGCGAGGACCGGGGCGAGACCTGGCGCACCGCCAACAGCGGCATCACCAACTTCTCCACCCGGGCCCTGGTTTTCGGCCCCTCCGACCAGGTCTACACGGCAGTCTGGGAGAAAAAGGGCGTGTTCAAATCGGACGATCTCGGCGCCACCTGGACCCTGCAGGACAACGGGACGGAGGGCGCCCAGATCTACGTGATGGACATGGATCCCTCCTGGCAGCAGACTCTTTACCTGGCAACCTACAACATGGGGGTGTTGAAGACCACCAACGGCGGCAGGCGCTGGGGCCCCTCCGGGTTAGCCGGCGTGCCCATCGCCACCGTGCGCGTCCATCCCACCCAACCGCAGCGAGTGTTCGCCGGCACCAGCGGCGACGGGCTGTACGCCAGCCCCGATAACGGCGAGACCTGGGCCCGCAGCCAGTCCGGCCTGAACGCCAGTTCCGCCGTTTCCATGCTCATCTCCCCGCTGAACGAGCAGGTCTACTTCGCCGGCGTCTACGGCAGCGGCGTGCTGCGCTCGCCGGACCGGGGGAAAACCTGGGAGGCCTTCAACCAGAACCTGGATACGCGCTGGATCAACGCCCTGGTCGAGCAGCCTGAGCGTAAAACGCTCTACGCCCTGACCTACGACCAAGGGCTCTTCCGCTGCGACCTGACGAAACCCGGGGACTGCTGGCAGCCGGTGAGCGTCCCGGGCGGGGTGGGGGCTCCGGCCGGAGCGGTCCCGGCGCAGCGCCTGCCGGTCCAGCGCGCGTTTCGGGACGCCGCGGGCCTGGACAGCCTCTCCGCTGCCAGTATCTGGCCCACCGGACCCGGGCTGCTGGCCCTGGCCTTCGCCCCCTCGAACCCGGATATCGCCTATTTGGGCGGGGCGGGCACGGGCGTGCTGCGCTCCACCGACGGGGGCCGCACCTGGCAGGGGGCCGGCCTGCCCGGGCGCACCATCTGGAGCCTGGCGGTGGACCCGCAGGACCCGCAGCGCGTTTTCGCCGCCACCGACCAACCCGGGACGGTGCGGCTCAGCACGGACGGCGGCAGGAACTGGTCCGACGCCTCGCTCCCGGGCGTCTCCGGCTACAGCCTGGCATTCTTCCCGGGCCCGTCGGGCGGCCTGCTGGCCGGCACTAGCAGCGGCCTCTACCGGCTGGACGGCAGCGCCTGGAAGCCGGCCGGGCTGGAAGGCGCCGCCATCATCGCGCTCGCCCCGCACCCCGAAAACCCGCAGTACTGGTACGCCGGGGCGGCCGGCGGGTCCTATCTCTCGAAGGATGGGGGCGCAAGCTGGCTCCCGGGGCCTGAGGAGCTGCAGTCGCACACGGTTCAGGCCGTCTACACCAGCCCGCTGGAGCCGGAGTATATCTATTACTGCACCAGCGCGCACGGCATCCTGCGGGCAGCCTTCGAGCCGTAAACTGATACATCCTGTGCGCCGCGGCTTAGCCCCGGCACACGCAGCAGTCTGAACCTGATTTTTCGCAAAAGATCAAAAACTCAGCCCAAAGCGCCGAGTTTTTGATCTTTTTTCGTTCCCGCACCCCCGATCTGTGCAGAACACCGGAAAATTGCAGTGTTGGAGCGCGCTCCCCGCTACAGCTCTCGCAGGCGCGGGTTGAAGATGCGGTCCAGGGCGAAGCCGAACATGGAGAACGCCAGCCCGGTCAGCACCAGGAGCAGCGAGGGCTCGAGCACCCAGTAGTACAGCCCCTGGAACAGGGCCCCGTTATCGTAGGCGTCCTGGATCACCTTGCCCCAGGTGGGCAGCACCGGGTCGCCCAGCCCGATCACGGCCAGCGAAGCCTCCAGGAACACGAAGGAGGGGATCAGCACCACAAACTGCGGGATCAGCAGCGGGATAATGCGCGGGATCATGTAGAACAGGATGATGCGCGGGCTGCTGGCGCCGTACGAGCGCGCCGCCTCGGTATAGGGGGCCACTTTCACCTGCAGGAACACCGCCCGGTAGGTCTTGATGGACTGCCCGAAGATGTTGAGCAGGATGACCACCCCCAGCATAAGCCAGATACTGCGCGAGTAAAACGTGCCCACCATGATCAGGATCGGCAGCACCGGCAGGATCAGGTTCAGCTCCGTGACGCGCTGGATGGCTTCATCCACCACGCCGCCGTACCACACTCCCACCGCGGCGATCACCATGGTGAGGATGGTGGTCCCGACGGCGGCCAGCAGCCCGAAGGCCAGCGCGATCGGCGTCCCCCAGAGCAAAGCCACCATCAGGTCGCGGCGCCGGTGGTCGGTGCCCGCCAGCCCGTGCACCTGCCCGTAAGCCACCAGGCGCGCCTCCAGGTCGTCCTCTGGCCCGAAAACGATGGCGCTGACCTGCATCTTGTAGCTGCCCTCTACCGGCGCCGGAGAGGCCGCTTCAGGGTTGACGAACAGGCCCACGTGCGGGGCCAGGCCGCCCAGCCGCCGCTTCAGGCGCTCGTCCAGGGAGACCCGGTACACCGGTCCATCCTGCAGCGAGAAGTCTCCCACCCGCACTTCCCGCCCGTCCGGCGTGAACCAGGCGACGGAGATGAAGGGGATCTTCTCCCCATACTGCGCCTCGAAAAAGATCGAAAGCTCCTGGGGGAAGCTGTCGTAGGGGTAGTCGAAGTTGAACTGGATCAGGATCTCCCGGGCCTCCTCCGACACCTGCTGGGACTGCTTCTCCACCCGCGGCCCTGTGCCTGCCGGGCCCGCTTCCCCGGCCAGGCGGCTGTGGATATCAATCGTTTCCGGCAGCTTCTCCTTGACAAACAGGTTGTACCAGACCGGCTGCGCATTCTTTGGGGAGGCCGCCCAGTGCTCGCTCCCCCGCCAGAGGCCGACCGCCTGCCGGTACGGGATGGCGATCAGGGTGTAGAGGGCGACCCCAACCAGGGCCAGGATGATGACCAGCCCGGCGACGGCCGTGGGATAGGCCGATAACTGCAGGCCAAACTTGCGCGCCGCTCTCATAGCTTGCCGCCCTCCTCCCCCAGGCGCACGCGCGGGTCCACCAGGGAGTAGATGAAATCCAGCAGGAAGACCGTCAGCGCCAGCAGGTAGGCGTAAATGACCGTCGAACCGACGATCACCGCCGTATCGAACAAACCCACCGCATTGAACAGCGTCCTGCCCAGACCGGGCCAGTTGAAGACTGTCTCCAGGATGATGGCGCCGGTCCAGAGAGTGATCAGGGTCAGGGCGAAGTTGGTGATGATGGCGGGCAGGGTGGGCCGCAGGATGTAGCGCCGCTCGACCATGGTCGCGTTCAGCCCCTTCGCTTTGGCCATCTCCACGTAGTCCTCGCTGGCATAAATCAGGAAGAAGGTGCGCCAGTTATAGGTGCTCAGAAAGAGCGAGCTGATCAGCACGGCCGAGACCGGCAGGATCAGATGCCGCGCCAGGCTGAGCGCGTATTCCAGGGGGTTATCCGGAGGCGGGGCTTTGACCATCCCTCCATAAGGCAGCACGCCCAGGATGGCGGCGAAGATCAGGATCAGGAAGATCCCGTAAAACCAGCTCGGGGCCGATGAGAGCGGGGCCAGCGCGATCAGCAGGCGGTCCGGCAGGCTGCCGTAACGGCGGGACAAGTTCAGCGCCCCGATCACGCTCAGGAAAAACAGCGCCAGGTTGGCGCTGGCAAACAGCACCAGAGTGGCGGGCAGCCTTTCCAGCAGGATCAGGCGTACCTGCTTCGAGCCGCTGTCGCTGGTCAGGTTTTCGGCCCGCCCCAGGCTGAGCAGCATGGCGTCCTTCAGGTAAACAAAGCTGCGGGTGAGGAAAGGCCGGTCCAGGCCCAAGCGCCGCTCCTCCAGGCGCACCTGCTCCTGGACGAACTTCGCCCTCTGCTCTGCGTCGAGCAGCCGGAACTGCGGATTGGCGCCCAGAGAGAGCGAGATATTCTCCTGGATCTGGGAGCGGCGGATCCGGTCCACGTACCCGCCCATGTTGGCGATCAGGATGGTCAGGTAAACGCCCGCCAGCATGGTCAGGAACAGCAGGAAAAGCCGGACCAGCACGTAGCGCAGCACGCGCACGGCCGTGCCCGGGGCCTTTCTCGATTGGACGGCGGCGGCGGGATCGCCGGAATTGATGGTGCGAATTGCTTCGGTCATTCTTCCTCCTCTTCATTCACGTTTTAGCCGGTAGAGGCAGGTTGGACCCCAGGGGCACCCCTGCCCCTGGGGTCACTCACCATGAGGAGAAGAAGGCTAGAGAGGCGCTCAAAAAAGGGTTGAGGGGGTCCTTTGCAGGGCGCAGCCTGCAAAGGACTCATCTCGCCTGTTTATGAGCTGGCCGCTAGTTTCCGATGGTCACGAACTCCACCGGCACGAAGGTCGCCAGGCTCACCACCGAGGGTGAAACCACCACCTCCATGCGGTGCGTCCCCGACTCCAGTTCTCCGATCTGTTCCGCTGTGAGCGTGATCTGGTACTGCCCCTCGCCGCTGGCCTCCGCCGTGCCGCTGAAAGCCACCTGACCCGAGGCATCGAAGACCACGTAGCGGACCTCCTGGATATCCTCGCTGGGGTAAGGCTCTCCCTGGTAGGTGACGAAGACGTCGAACACGGCCTCCGTCCCGCTGTCCACCCGTCCGGGCCCGTCCACCTCGACCTCCGCGACCCGCGGGTCGGTGAACTGCGACCATTTCGTGGCCGGGTCCGGGTAGTTGGGGTTGTGCTTGAGGATCAGCGTGCCTTCCACCGGGAACGCCTGCTCCAGGTAGTACGGCCCGGTCCCGATCCAGAAGTGCCCCCAGCGGTCGTACCAGCTCTGATAGTTGGCCCAGCGCTCCTGGGCTTCCTCCGGCGTGATGTACTGGCTCAGGGTGGGCTCGAAGGGGATGAAGCTCTCCGCCACGGCCTGCTCCAGGTAGGTCGAGAGGATCTCCAGACTCGGCCCGCCGATATAGCTCATCTGCTCGACCTCCAGCTCTTCGGCCTTGCTGGCGGAGAAGGCCAGCTCCTGGTACGCCTCCGCCATCACCCCCAGGCCCACGCTGTGCCAGGCGCCGGGGCCGAACAGGTAGGTCGGGAAGAGCTCGTTATTGAAGACCATCCGCTCTGCGTCGAGCTGGATCAGGTCGCTGTACCACTCGACCACCAGCGGGTCTTCCTGCACGATGCGCATGCCCTTGAAAGCCGGCTGGAAGGTGCCCTCGTAGAAGGCCACCGCGGCCTCGTCATAGATTGCGCTCTCCTCCTTGGCCTGGTCAATGACCATGATGAATGCCATGATCATGTCTGCCAGGTCCAGGCGGCTGCCGTCGTGCCATTGGATATCGAACAGGTTTTCAGGGAAGCGGTACACGATCTTCGTGACCGAGGTGAGGCCTTCGGGCGCCTGCTCCCCGGCGGTGATAAAGCGCTGCTCCGCGGCGTCCCAGTCCACCCATGCGTCCTCCGGGACCTCGAAGTCGCTCGGGGCGAACTCCAGCGAAAGCCAGTCCAGGGTTTTCTCCACCGGCAGGCCCTCCCGCACGAAGACCTCGGCGCTCTCCAGCCGCTGAGGCCAGTACAGGCCCGTGTAGGGATCGTTCATCAGGCTCACGTCCTGGGTGGCGTTGATCAGCATCTGGTCGTAAACCTGGTTGCTGCCGGCCACCGGGTTCCAGGGCTCGGTCATGATGCTGACCGAGGAGAAGGTCAGGGCGCCGCCTGCGCCGTCCGTGCGGCGCAGGGTGAAGGGCCAGAGCTGGGTCCCGTGGATCCCGGCCGCCAGGTCAGCGGTCACGCTCACGTCGGAGCGCATGGGCGAGATAAAGATCTGGTCCACCAGGAACAGGCGCATCGCTTCTTGCAGCGAGTATTCCATCGCCTGGGCGAAGAGCGTACCGCGTTCTTCCATGCTGGAGAAATCGTTGCGCGCCAGCCGGTCGGCCACGGCGTCGAATTCCGGCGACGGGGCGTAGAGCTGCCACAGCGGGTAGGGCAGGCCGCGCGGGGTAAAGTAGTAGTCGAAATTCAGCCCCTGGTCGCGCAGGACCTGGGTGTTGATCCAGCCGCCGGTATACAGGTGCCAGAGCCCATCGTTGGGGTCGCTGCCCACCCAGAGCGGCGCCGCCTCGGCGGAATTCTTGATATCTCTCCGCACCGAGAAGCCGATGGACTCGAGCTGGTTGGCGATGTACTCGCCGATCTCCCGCCGCTCGTCTTCCGAGCGGATCAGGAAGATGATCTCCACCGGCTCGCCCTCGTACGTCCAGGAACCGTCCACGCGTTCGGCGCCCAGGCCCTCCATGGCGGCGCTGATGGCGGCTTCGGCCCGCTCGGGATCGTAGCCGTATTCCGCCTCCAGGCTGCGGGCGGTGTCAATATAGCGGATGTAATCCGGAAAAATGGTGGTGAGCGGGAAATACCTGGGCTGCCCCAGACCGCCCATAATTTCCTGAGCGATGTAGCTGCGGTCAACCAGCCAGTTCATGGCCTCCCGGACCTCACGCACGGCGAAGGGGTTGAGGTCTCCGCTGCCGGAGAGCACCGGGCCTGCTACGTTGATGGTGAGATCGAAGGAAGAGCCGTAAGCGCGGATATGGTTCATCTGCGGGCTGGCCTCCACCTGCGCCAGCAGGTCAGGGTCGGAGAGGGTGAAGGCGAAAACGTCCAGCTCCCCGGCTTCGATCCTGCTCACCGCCGATTCGGCGGAGGGTTCCTCGACCGCCACGATCATATCCAGCCAGCCGCCCTGGCGGTCAACCGGCTCGGCGGTGGGCGTGATCAGCACCTCTTTCGGGACTTCCACCTCCACCGTACGGATCACCTCCTGGGTGACCGGGACTTCCTGGGTGACGATGGTGGTGCTTTCTATCACCTGCGGCTGGGCGCTCTGGCAGGCCGCCAGCGCCAGGCTGGCAATAATCAGCACGTGAAATACGATGATCAATCGGCGTCCGGATTTCATTCTCTCCTCCTGTTGCTCCTATCTGCTCTCAGATTTCTGCCTTCCTCTCATCCTGCGCAGCGCGCCCTGCACGGCCGTCCGGTACGGGCCGCCGCGCAGCCTGCGCGCCTCTCTCAAGAGGCGCTCTCTGCGGTCCTCCGGCGGCACTCGCCCGCTGAAGCCCTTGCACAACCGCTGTCGCAGTTCATCATCAGGCCTCTCCATGTCCTTCCCTCCTCTTCTCACAGCTCTGGATCGCGGCCAACAGCTCGTCCGGGGGATTGGTCTTGCTGGCCAGGTCATCCACCTTCGCAGCCAGGGAAGCCGGGACGGCCTCCGCCGTTTCGCTGAGAAAGATAATGCGCAGGTCGGGGCTGTAGCCCCGGATCGCCGCCAGCGCCTCCACCAGGGCCTTTCCCGGCAGGACCCAGTCCAGCAGCAGCAGGTCGGGCTCCAGCTCTCGCACCCGCTCCAGCAGCTCCTCGAACCGCCCTGCTTCTCCCACCACCGACCAGTTCGGCTGCTGTTCCAGCAGCACTTTCAGTGCATAGCGCACCCGGGATTGGCCGTCCGCGATCAAGATTCTCATGGCTCCAGCATAAAATAGAAAACCCCCGGGCGCATCCGGCACCCGGGGTATTTTCTGACCTGACCACCTGGCTGATTTTTCTAAGCCTGCCTGCGCTCACCTCACCAGGCGGTACTGCAGGGCGACCGAAATCGCCTCCGCCCGGTTCGACACCCCCAGCTTTGCCAGGACGTTGCTCACATGCACCTTCACGGTCGAGCGGCTGACGCACATGCGGTCCGCGATCTCGGGGTTGTTCAGCCCTTTCGTCATTAACGCCAGGACCTCCTGCTCGCGGCGGGTCAGTTCTCCCCCGGGCGGGCTCTCCTCCGAGGGCGGCCGAATCAGGGCCTGGACCGCCTCGGGCGATAAGGTGGCCTGCCCCATGCACGCGGCCCGGATGGCGCTGGCGAGATCGTCGCCGGTCACATTTTTCAACAGATAGCTGATGGCGCCTGCCTGGAGGGCGTCCTGCACCAGCTCTTTCTCCTCGAAGCTGGTCAGGGCCACCACCCGGATCTCGGGCCACTGCTGGTGGATGCGGCGTGTGGAGGCCACCCCGTTCAATTTGGGCATCACCAGGTCCATCAGCACCACGTCGGGCTGCAGCCTCTCGCACTGCTCCACCGCCTCCTGCCCGTCCCGGGCCTCTCCCACCACTTCCAGGTCCGGCTTGTTTCTCAAAAAGGCCGACAGCCCCTTGCGCACCATGCCGTGGTCGTCCACAATCACGATCCGTATCTTTTCAAGGCTCTCGCTTTGTCTGCCGTCCATTCTGGCCTCCTTCTCCATTCTGCTCCGGCTGTTCTGCTTCCGGGTTATATTCCCATCTCACCGTGATCTGCGTCCCGCAGCCCGGCTGGCTCTCCACCACCAGCTCGGCCCCGATCGTCTGGGCTCTTTCGTGCATGATCCCGAGACCCAGGTGTTCCGGCGCGATCTGTTCGGGGTCGAACCCCTGGCCGTCATCCTGAACGATCAGCACCACCCCCCTGGACGCTCCGTTCTTCGACTCCGGGAGCGCCTGCGGAGAGAGGGCCGGCTGCCCGGAGCCGGTTTCCGGGTCCGGCTGCAGGCGGATGCTGACCCGGCTGGCGGAGGCGTGCTTGACGACATTGTTGAGGGCCTCCTGGGCGATGCGGTAAAAGGCCACCCGCACCTCGGAGGGCATCCCGTCCACGCTCTCGGTGGAGACCGCCACCCGGATCCCCTCGCGCCCGGCGACCGCCTCGCCCAACTGCCGCAGCAGGTTTTCCAGCTTCGCTTCGGCCAGGGTGGCGGGCCGCAGCTCGAGCAGCAGGGCCCGCATTTCCGCCAGGGCGCCCCGGCTGAGCTGGCGCAGCTCCTGCAGCAGGCGCCGGCCGTCGCCGTGGTCCTGCTCCCAGGCCCCCGGCAGCGCCTCGGCGATCAGGCTGGCCGAGAACAGAGTTTGGGTCACGGCGTCGTGCAGCTCGCGCGCCAGCCGGCTGCGCTCTTCCACCACGGCAGCTTTCTGCGTGTTCTCGTAGAGCTGCGCGTTCTGGATCGCCAGCGCGGCGCGCTCCGCCAGGGCGGTGAGGAGCTGCAGGTCTCCCTGCCCGAGCTCCCTGCGCCGGACAAAATCAACGCTGAACACCCCGAAGACCTGTCCCTTGACCTTGATCGGGACCTGCATGAAGGCGGATATGCCCTCCAGATCAACGATGGTGCGCGAGACCCGCGGGTCCCGGGCGGCATCCAGGATAATGGCAGGCTCGCCGGTGACCGCCACCCAACCCGCCAGCCCCTGACCGGGGGTAAACGTCATGCGCGGCACGGTCTCCGGGCTGAAGTTCTTCACCGCCCGCGCCACCAGCCTTTCATGGCGCTCGTCCCAAACCAGCAGCGAGCCCTTGTCGGCCTCCAGGATCTCCACCGCGGTGTCCACCAGGGTCTGCAGCACCTGGTCGAGCTGCAGGTTGCGGTACAGCTCCTGGTCGGCGCGGTAGAGCACCTCGATCTCCCGGCTGCGCCGCTCGGACTCCACCGTCCGCTCCTCCAGCTCGCGGGTGCGCTGGTGCAGAATGCGCGTGCGCTCGTGGATCAGCAGCTCCAGCTGCCGGTTGCGCTTTTCGACGCCCTTCACCCATAGCCTGAAGCCCGAGAAGAGGCCGGCGACCAGCAGGAGCAGTAACCCGATCTGGTACCCGCGCGTCTCCCAGAACGGCGGCACCACCACAAGCCTCACCGCCGTGCCGGCCTCATTCCACACGCCGTCGTGGTTCGACCCTTTCACCCGCAGGGTATAGCTGCCCCCCGGCAGGTTGGTGTACTGGCCAAAGCGCCGGCTGCCGCTGTAGTTCCACACCGGATCAAACCCTTCCAGCCGGTAGGCGTACTGGTTTTTCTCCGGGTTCAGATAGCTCAGGGCCGCGAACTCGAACTCGATGGAGTGGTCGGGCCAGTAGAGGGTGATGGTCCCCGCCTCCATCAGCTCCCCGGCTTTGAAAGCGTGTCCCTCGTTCGTCACCAGGGAGGTCAGCACCACCGGCGGGACCTGTTGGCTGTCCGTGATGGTCTCTGGGAAGAACGCGTTAAACCCGTTAAGCCCGCCAAAGAACAGCTCTCCCTGCAGGCTCTGATAATAGGCCCCGCTGTTGAACTCGTTGCTCTGCAGGCCGTCGCCCACATCAAAGCTGCGAAATACCTCCCGGGTGGGATCAAAGCGCGCCAGCCCCAGGTTGGTGCTCAACCACAGGTTCCCCTGGCGGTCTTCCAGGATCCCGTAGACCACGTTGTTTGGCAGCCCGTCCTTCTCATAATAGCGCCTGAACTCCCCACTCTGCGAGTCCAGCCGGTTCAGCCCCCCGCCCCCGGTCCCGATCCACACCTCTCCCCCGGAGCCGGCGTAGACCGAGAGGATGTAATCCTCGCTCAGGCTGCGGGGATTGCCGGGGTCGTTCCGGTAGACCCGCACCTCCCGGCTGTCCGGATGGTAGCGCACCAGGCCTGCCAGGGTCCCGACCCACAGGTAGCCCTGCGCATCCCCGTCAATGGAGGTGATGCGCGCCTGGTCCAGCCGGGGCCCGCCCCCGGCCCCGCCGCTGATGCGGGTGAAATCGTCCGTCTCCCGGTTATAGCGGTTCAGGCCCCGGGTAGTCCCGACCCATAACCTGCCGGACCGGTCTTCATAGATACAGGTCACATGGTCATCGCTGAGGCTGCCGGGGTCATCCTCCTGCGGTAGATAGCGGATAAACCCGTTTTTTTCCTCCACGAACCGGTTAAGGCCCCCGCCGTCGGTCCCAGCCCAGAGCACCCCGTAGCTGTCACGGTAAACCGCCTGCACGTGGCTGCTGCCCAGGCTGGCTAAGTCGGAGGGATGGTGCCGGTAGGTCTTCAGCTCCCCGCTCCAGCGGTCCAGCCGGCTCAGGCCCTCGAGGGTGGCGATCCACAGCTCGCCGTGCTCATCCTGGTGAAAGCCCCACACATGGTTGCTCCTCAGGCTGTCCGGCTCGCCCGGGCGGAGGCGCATATGGATGAAGGGTTTGCGCTCCCGGGCGTACTTGTTGATGCCGCCGCCCCAGGCACCCACCCACAGCACGCCGGAGTCGTCCTCGTAGAGCGTCAGGATGGTGTTGTGGCTCAGGCTGCTCTCGTCCGCCGGGTTGTGCTCCAGGCGCATGAACTGGTTGGTCTCGCGGACGTAGCGGTTCAGCCCGCCGCCCTCCGTACCGGCCCACACCGTCCCGCTGCGGTCTTCGTACATGGCGCGCACGTCGTCGTGGCTCAGGCTGCCGGGCTTACCCTCTTTATGGCGCAGGTGTGAAAACAGCTCTCCGCCCGGGGGGAGCAGGTTGATCCCGCCCCCGCGCGTGCCGGCCCACAGCACCCCGGCGGAATCCTCCATCAGGGACAGCACCAGGTCGGAGCTCAGGCTGTAGGGGGCTTTCGGATCGTGGCGGTAGTGCCGGAATTCCCCGCTCTCGGGCCGGTAGGAGACCAGCCCCTGCTCCGTCCCGAACCAGAGCGTTCTTGGGCCGCTCGTCATCGAGCCGCTCGTCATCGAGCCGCTCGTCTTCGAGCCGCTCTCCAGGATGGCGCGCACCGCGCCCTGGCGGACCGGCGCCGGGGCCTGGGGGTACTCCCGAAAGCTCTTCAGCCGCCCGCTCTCCCTGTCGAACCAGTTCACCCCGGAGGCCGTACCGGCCCAGATTGTCCCGGCGCTGTCCTTGTAGAGCGAATAGATGGCGTCGTGGTTCAGGCTCTGCGCATCCCTGGGATCGTGCCGGTAATGCGAAAAGCTCTCCTGGCTGCGGTCGAACCAGTTCACCCCCTTCTCCGTGCCGACCCACAGGTCCCCATCCTCCCCCTCGGCCAGCGCGGTGATGTAATTCGAGCTGATGCTGTTCGGGTCGTCCGGGTCGTTCCGGTAGATGGCGAAGGAATAGCCGTCGTAGCGGTTCAGGCCATCTTCCGTGCCGAACCAGAGGAACCCGAACCGGTCCTGCAGGATGCTGAGGATCGAGCTCTGGGAAAGGCCCTCTTCGAGAGAGATGCGCTCGAAAGCCATACCCAGGGCCGGGTAGGGGTAGCGGGCCGGGGCAGCCGCCTCCTGCCCTGCCCCATCTTCGCCGCCGGCCTGCTGGGCCAGCGCCGCGCCCGGCGCGAGAGGGAAAGCCGCGCAGCCCAGGCAGACAGCCAGCAGCCAGAGCACGAACCGGCGCAGCCCCGGTCCCCGGTTTGGAAACCCCCGGCCGCTTCGCCGGCGTGCGCCGGCGGCCGGCCCGGGCACGCCGCCCGCTCCGCTCACCTGTAAGGCTAATCCTCGCCTCTCCAGCCTGCGAAATGCCATCCCTGCCGCCTTTTCACGTTCCTGCCTGCTCCGGCATCCCACCGGCGCAGAACACTCCCCCGTCCGCCAACAATGCTCCCCGCTCGATTATAGGATATCGGGCCTGAACCCCGGATAGGCCAGGTGGCTGATTTTTTTAACCCATCCGGAATCTCATTGAGGCCTTCCGGACCATTTCCCCCGCCAGTTTCAGACTGGATTTCTCTGTATACTGCCCGCTCCTGAAAAAGGATCAATAATGAACCCGAGTCCCGCGCCCGAACACGCCCGCCCTGCCCGTAGGAGAGCGGGCAGGGTAAGCACGGTGGGGTAGAATCGAGCCTGGCTGGAAAATCTGTGTGTGCGGTGGTTTCGCCGCCCCACACGCCATAGACCCCGTACTCTCGTGATTGAGAGGGCTTCTGGTCAGGGTGGAGGAAAGATGAACGTTCAGTTTACCGAAAAGTCGCTGCGGGAGGTGGGCGTGAAGATGCTCAGCGAAAACCCACCCACCCTGCAGTGTATGACCTGCGATGCGGTCTGGTCCCCCAAAATTGGTAAAGATACAAAGCTGGAGAGCAACTGGTGGCACTGCAGCAAGACGTCCGAACACAACGAGAAATTCAATACCGGCTATCGCGATGCGCAGAAAAAAGAGGGACGGGTGACCTCGGAGTATCTCTCGACCCTTTCCAACGACCTGGTGCGGGCCTACCGCCTCGGCTTCCAGGCCGGCAGCCAGTAATAGACCTTAATCCGCTTCAAACGGCTGTCCATCTGCGGATGAATCATAGCAACCGTCCACAGATGGCGCAGATGAACGCAGATCAGGGATTTTCGTCTGGATCTGCGTTCATCTGCGCCTTGTGGGAATGCTTTTACTTGATAGCTCTGCCTCATCTATATTTCATCATATTGACAGCCGCGCCCAAACCCGGTTTAATTAGATAGTACATATCCACTTTAATCCACTTCCATCAGGGTGGCTCTGCGGAAAATGGAAGAAAAATATCCACGCAGCGCGCAGCTGGGGATTATCTTTCCCTATCTGCGCCAGCTTAGGATGCTCTGCTCCGGAAATTCGGGCATTTTCTCGTTAAGCTTCTAGAAAACGAAAATGGGTGCTGTGCTGTACGGCGGGCAGCCCGCCCTCCGCAGCACGGACCGCTGCTTGCTTCAGGAGGGCAGGATCATGGCGAAATCACTCCCACCCGGCGAGATCAAGATCCCCGGAGTCCGGGCCCCGTTCGTGCTCAACGCCGTGCCGGATATCTTCGACGAGCGAGACCTGGAATACCGCCCGCGGCTGGAGCCGCTCCCACCCTCGATTGACCGGCGAGACCAGGACAAAGCCTTCTACGTGCTCCAGCAGGTGGGCAACTCCTGCACCGGGCACGCGGTCGCCGGGGTGGTCAACACCATCCAGGCCCGCCAGGCGCGCCGTCGGCAGCAGGCCTCCGGGCAGGAGGAGGGCGGCTTCCTGGAGCTGCCGCGCCTCAGCCCCTATATGATCTACTACCTGGCCCGCCGCTATGACGAGTTCGAGGGCGAGGAGGACCTGGGCTCCTCCCTGCGCGGCGCGTTCAAAGGCTGGTTCCACCACGGGCTGTGCTTCGAGACCGACTGGCCCGACCTGGACTTCGCCGCCGACCTGGACGACCCGGATTTCAAGCGCAAGTGCAGGCAGCACCCCCTCGGCGCTTACTACCGCATCAACCCCTTCCGCCTGGACGATATGCAGTCCGCCATCGGCGAGCTGGACGCCATCGCCGTCTCCGCCGCCATCCACGACGGCTGGAAAAAGCCGGTGACCCTGGTGAACGACGCCGGGGAAGAGCAGCACGTGATCGCCCGCAGCAGCCGCCCCAAGCTGCTGGGCGGGCACGCCTTCATCATCGTCGGCTACAACCAGATCGGCTTTCTGGTGCAGAACTCCTGGGGTCCGGCCTGGGGCAAGAACGGCTTCGCCACCCTGCCCTACGAAGACTGGCTGGATTCCGCCTACGACGCCTGGGTGGCGCGACCCGGGGTGCCCCAGACTCCCTTCTATTCCGGCCGGGCGGTCTCTTTTGACGGCACCAAGGGGGCCCTGGTGCTGGGCAAAGGGCCCAATATCGAGCGCTTGAACCGCCATATCGTCAACCTGGGCAACAACGGGCGCTTCTCCACCTCCGGCAAGATCCGCAGCTCCTCCGTTCAGGTGGAGCGCATCTTTGAGAATATGGAGGCCCAGCACCAGGTCTGGAGCGAGGAGAATTCCTGCCAGAAGCGCCATATCGTGCTCTACGCCCACGGCGGGCTGGTCTCGGAGAGCGCGGCCCTGGAGGGCGCGCAGGCCTCCCTGAACTGGTGGTTGAACAACCGCGTCTATCCGGTTTACTTCGCCTGGCAGACCGGCGTCAGCGAGACCCTGCTGAACCAGGTCTTCGATATCATGCAGGCCAGGCTGCCCGCCGGGGGCCTGGGTTTCGACCTGGAGGAGCAGTTCGACCGGCTGGTGGAGAAGCTGGTGCGGCAGAATTTCACCTGGGCTTGGAACCAGATGAAAGGCAACGCCCGGGCGGCTTCAGAGCCCCTGCGCGACGAGGCCCTGTGGGAGTGGGCTCCCGGACAGCTTCCGGAATCGAAAATTCTCAAAGCCCCGGGCGCTTCGCTGGTAGCCGCCCGGCTGGCGCGCTACATCCAGAAGCACGGGGCGGAAAACGTGGCGGTGCACCTGGCGGGGCACAGCGCAGGCTCGATCTTCCACGCCGCCCTGCTGGAGCGCCTGGAGGAGGCCGGGGTACAGGTTGAATCCCTCGCTTTCCTGGCCCCGGGGCTGCGGGCGGACGAGTTCGCCCGGGACGTGTACCCGCGCCTGGGCCCCGGCGGCCTGGTGAAGCGCGCCACGGTCTTCGTGCTGGGCGACCCGCTGGAACTGGAGGACACCTGCGGGCAGGGAGGCGTGACGGTCTATCACAAATCCCTGCTCTACCTGGTCTCGCGCGCGCTGGAGAAGCCGCTCAAACCAAAACAGGTGGAGACGCCCCTGCTGGGGCTGGAGCGTTCGTACGAGGCCAGGCTGGATGCGCTGGATGGGGGCACCCTGTACGACGCCATGCAGTCTACCGGCAGCGCGCTGGTGGTCTCCCGCTCGCAGGCCCCGGTGGACCTGCGCTGCGAGGCGGTCACCCACGGCGCGTTCGACAACGACCCGGCGACCATGACCTCGGTGCTGCTGCGCGCTTTCGACCTGCCGGAATTCCGCAGCGAGCACATCTTCCAGGAGAACAGCGCCCTGCTGGACAGCAAGCCCCCGGTGGCGGTGGATCTCGCCCCGCAGCTCCCGGCAGGGTTTGAGCGCGCGGCGGTCTCGATCCGCACGCCCATGCGCGCCGCCGCCCTGCTCGAGGAGGCCCCGCCGGCTGCGG
>JAEWYL010000085.1 GCA_023395675.1 Chloroflexota bacterium
GAAAAGCTGTAAATTGGGAACGGGTTTAATAGCGTGTGGTGAGGACGTCCACCAGGACGCGCGGCGGGCGGGTGGCCCACCAGCGGATCCACCAGAGGCCGAACAGGCAGAAGAAGGGCAGGGGCAGGTACATGATCGGGTGCTCGACGTTCACCTCCACGGTCGCCCGGAACAGCCCCCACAGGCCGAACCCCAGCAGAACCAGGGAGAGCCCCACCATCCAGCCCCCGCCGCCCGCCCAGCGCTCTTCCCAGACCTGGAAGATGACATACAGCACCGGGAGCAGCATCACGTAGTTCGTGGTGGCCGTGCGGAACGCGACCAGGTTGGTGATCACCAGGGTCAGCAGCGCAGTCCAGAAAAAATGGCGCTCATTCCGCCCCAGGGCCAGCCGCCATTCCACCAGCAGGTAGACGCCGGCGGCGGCGTGAAAGAAGATGTTCAGCGGCCGGCTGATGCCCGGCATACTGTTTGCGATCACCGAGAGAGGCGAGCCGATGCTGGTGTAGCTCGGGTAATCGAGCACCTGCGTCAGCATCTGCAAAGGCCAGTCGGGGATGAACAGCATCGAGGCGGCGAGCAAGACGGCCCCTGTCCCCAGGGTAGACCAGGCCAGCTCGCGCCGCCCAACCGAGAAGGCCCAGATCACCACGAACGGCACAATCAGGAACACCATCTGCGGCTTCGCCGTGGAGAGCGCCAGCAGCACACCCGCCAGGACGTCCTGGTCTCGCTTGATCAGCAGCAGCGCGGCGGTGATGAGCAGGGCGTTCAGGGCGGCAAACTGCCCCACCAGGATCGCTCGCGCTCCGTGATACCAGGCCAGTGAGAACAGGATCAGCAGGCCGGTCTTCAGCGGGCTGGCCTTCCAGCCGGCGAAGCGCATGGAAACGATCGCCAGCAGGCCCAGGCTGAGCTCGAGCAGAGTCATCCACAAGGCGCGCGCCAGCAGGTAATCCATGGTGCCGAAGGGGGCGAAAAAGATCATGGAGGTCAGGGGATAGACAAAATGCGCCACGTCCTCCCCCTCTTCCGGTCTGGCAGGGCGGCCGTAAATCCGGCGCTGGGTCTCCAGGCTCACCTGCTCGTCGTAGGGGCTGACGCCCTCCTCCACCCAGAAGCGCGCTCCCATCCAGCGCGCCAGGAAATCGTTCCCGCCGGGGTTCTGTTCTGCAAAGAAATAATTGGCTGTAAACAGACCGCCCAGGGCCAGCATGACGATCACAATCGTCGCCAGGGGGGTGGTCAGGCTGCGGTTTTCAAACAAGGCGACTTTCTCCGTAATGGCAGGTGTTCCGGGACCGGCGCCCCAGTCATCCTGTCCTGCTGTTGATTAGGTCTGGGACCGGGGCATCAGCCTCGCACGCAGTCCCGGCCCGGTCCGGCGAACCCGTCACGATGCGGTAGAAAAGGAATGCCAGGAACACAATCACCAGGGTGCGCAGCGGGACGGTGAGCAGCAGCCCCTGAAAGTAGCCGCGCGAGAGCAGTACGGGCCACTCCAAGAGGTTTACCAGCGCCAGGCTGCAGGCAGCCAGGCGGCCCTGCAGCTCCGGCAGGGCCAGCAGGACCAGCGGTAGTAAGTATAGCACCCATTGCGGGCTCCAGCCGGGAGACCAGAGGAAGAACAGAGTGTAGGCCAGTCCCAGGAAAGCGGTCGTCTGCCGAGCGGTCAAAGAGTAAGAACGCAGGAACAGGATGAACCCGGCCAGGGCAAACGGCGCCAGCGTCAGCAGCGGCGGCAGCCGGGCCGGGTTGCCGCGCGCCACGACTGCGGTCAGTGGGTCGATGCGCTCCGCCAGCGCTCCAAAGCTTCCCGTGTTGAAATTGCCATCCAGCAGAGACCAGACTGTTTCCCAGGAACCTTTGGCCGCCTGCGAGACCAGGGAGGCGGCGGTCAGCTCCGGCGAGGCCAGGTAGAACCCTCCCCAGACCAGCAGCGGGATACCCAGCGCCGCAGCCGTCAGGACCAGCGCCCGGCGGGGCGGCAGCCAGCGCCAGGCGGCCGCCAGCAGCAGCCCTGGGAACCACTTGGTCAGGATTCCGAAGGCGATGGCAAGCCCGGCGGGCAGCGCTTTCCCTTCCAGCAGCCAGGCCAGGCCGAGCAGCAGGGAAAGCACCGCAAGCGGGTCGAAATACCACCAGCCGTACGGCAGGGCCAGCAGCAGGGCGAAGAAAAGCCAGCTGCGGCCTCCCGCCTCACCGTTGTAAAAGCGGGCCTCCAGGCGGGCAAACAGGGCCACACTCGCCGCCTGGCACAGGCTCAAGACCAGGACCAGCATATAATCGTAGACGTGCTCCTGCCCGCCGGACAGGTGATAAAGCAGGGCCGATAAGAACGGGAACACCGGGGGGTACTCGGCCCAGTAATCCAGAAACGGCCTGCCCATCCCCGCCTGTTGAAAGAAAAATGAGAGGTCGCCAAAGCCGCGCAGCCCTTCGAGCGGCATGGCGATGACCAGCATCAGGCGGCAGAAGAGGAAGAGCAGGGCCAGTTGGACAGGTTTTGAAAACTTTTGCATACGGATCTCTACCGGTAAGTAATTCAGAGACTACAGCATACTGGGCACGAAGAGCAGAACCAGCCCGGAGGGCGCCCAGAGGGCGCAGGCCAGGGGCAGCAGCCGGCGGTGGCCGCCGGACAGCCAGACCAGGAGAACTGCCACCAGGCCGAGACCGATGCGCAGGATAGCCAGCGGGTCCTCCCAGGTGGGCGCCGGCATCACCGCCACCAATCCAGCCTGCGCCAGCAGCAAGGCGGCATCCGGGCGCATCCCCCGCCCCCAGCGCCGCAGCAGTTCCCAGGCGGCCGCCAGCCCGGCCAGGACGGCCGGAGCGAGGACCCAGACACCCACCAGCCCGCGCGAGAGCGGGTCTTGCAAATAACTCAACCCGGTGAAAGGGAAAAGAAGCCTGCTCTGGCTGACCTGTGTGGCGGAGGGCCCAAACCATATGTGCAGCGCCAGGTACCAGACCAAATAAGGCGCTACGCTGCCGGCGAACAGGCCTGCCGCCCGGAGCGGGCGCTTCTGCGCCAGTTCCCACAGCGCCAGCCCGGCCGCAAACACCAGGCCGACCTCTTTCGCCAGCCCGCTCAGGGCCAGCAGGAGCACAGCCGGGAACGGGCGCTCCTCCTCATAAACCGCCCACCCCCACAGAGCCAGGGCCAGCGCCAGGGGCTCCAGCAGGTCCATACGCATCGCCAGCAGATAGCCCAGGGAAAACAAGAACACCAGCCCCAGCCAGGGCGAGGCGCCCCGCCGCTGCAGCAGGCGCCCGAGAGCGGCGCAGCCCAACCCGGCCGCAGCCAGGTTCAGCCCCAGCATCACCCAGGGCACAGCCTGTTCCTGCCCCAGGCTGATCAGGCGCACGAGCAGCGGGTAGAGGATGCGCTGGTAGCGGTAGCCGGGCTGGTCCAGGTTCTCGGTGGAGCCCCAGGCCTGGGTGGCCAGGGCATAGGAAAATCTCCCGTCGTAGCCTACACCCCAGGTCTGTTCTGCAGGGATGTCCGCCGGCCGTTCCAGCACAAAGGCCATCGGGTTCCACTGGTGCGAGGCGAGCACCTTAACCTGAAAGCCGGCAAGCAGCAGCACTGCCGCAAAGACCACGCCGGCCAGCGAGGCTACAGCCTGATGACGTATGTTAATTTTCCCTATCAATGCTGTTAATTTCAAGATCATTGCTGATGCTATACTAGGACAGGTTGCATTATTATTAATTGCCAAACTTCGCTAATGCGCAACCGACATAGTATATCCAAATTACCCCAGCCCTGCACTTTCATTAATGAAAACGGAGCCCGAATGCCTGCCTGCCATTCCTCCTCTCCCCGCCCGGCGCATCCTTCGGTTAAGAAAGTTTCCTCCACGCTGCTGATATTGGCCGCCTTTCTGCTCAGCAGCCTGCTCCCCCCCTTCCGGCCCTCGCCGGCCCTGGCGGCGGCCTCGCCGACCCCAATTTCACCCGTGAATGATGTCGTGGTGACGGCGACCGGCAGCAACGGATCCATGGCCGCGCCTCCTTACGCCATCCCCGTCTTCTCCTGGTCATCCGTCTCGGGCGCGAAATCATACCGCCTGCAGGTGGCGAACAATATCGGCTTCTCCCCGATTTCCCTGGAAGTGACCACGGCGAATACCAGCTATGCTCCATCGAACGCCAAGTCCTTCCCCGATGGGCCGATTTACTGGCGTGTACGGGTGGATTCGCCTCAGGCGGGTGAGTACAGCGCCCCGGCCAGTTTTAACAAGCAGTGGGCCTCGCCGGACAACGCCCCCGTGCTGCTCTCTCCGCCTGCGGGCCAGAAGATCGATTTCTTCGATTTCCCGATGCCGGGGGACGTGAGCGTGCGCGGCTTCACCTGGAAACCGGTACCGGGCGCAGGCGGTTACCGCTTCCAGATCGCAAGCTCGGAGACCGGTTTCCACAGCCCGCTCATCAATATTGAAACAGCCGCTACCACCTACCAGCCTGAAAACAAGCTGGAAAATGGGGATTATTACTGGCGGGTGATCCCTCTCTTCGCCGAGACCGGAGACCGGTTGGGCACAGCCAGCGAAGTGCGGGCTTTCACCCTGGCTTTCGGGAAGAATGACGGCAGCTCCTCCACCCCCGGCGAAGCCCAGATCCCGGTCTTGATTTCCCCGGAGAACAACAGCCAGCCCACCTTCACGCCCACATTCCGGTGGACCGCGGTGCGCGGGGCGGAGAAGTACGAACTGCAGTACACCTCGGACCCCACCTGCGATTTTGGCGTTGCAGGGGCCACCGTCACCCGTACCACCCCGAACAGCGCCTATACGCCCACAGAGACCCTCCCGAACGATAAAGAATACTGCTGGCACGTGCGCGCCTGGGCTGGGAAATCGGTATCCGACTGGTCGCCAGTCTGGAGGTTCACGAAAAAATGGTATATCCAGCCTCAGCCCCTGACTCCGGCCCTGAACTACCAGAACGTCAAGCATCCGCTTTTCAGTTGGACGCCGGTGCCGGGGGCGAAGTATTATCTAATTGAAGTCTGTGAAGATGACGACTTCCCTTGTGATAGGGATGGTTTTGCTAAGCCGGCAGTTAATCCTTTCTTCTCCTATCCGGATTTTGATTGGACTCGCTCAGAATCCGGAATCTGGTACTGGCGGGTAACGCCCTATGACGGCTCGAACAACGAGGGTAATTCCAGCAACGCCGAGTATCCAAAAGCCCGAGCTTATTCATTTCGGTACGACTACAGTTCTCTCGCCCCCCACCAGTTCTACCCGCTCTATTACTATCCCCCCAATACATACGATCCCCCCTACGACGTCGAAGAGAATTTTACGAACCTTTACGAAGACCGCACCGTCGCCTTACCAATCTTCATGTGGCACAAGGTATTCGGCGATGACGGCTATGAGCCTCTCGCCTACCGGGTGCAGCTTGATGATGAACCTTTATTCGGCTTGATCAGCGGCAAACCGGTTAAATGGGATTTTGTTACCGAAAACCTCAGCGCCTCCCCCAGCCTACCGGGGGATTTCCAGCCTGAGAACGATACAGATTACTACTGGCGCGTCTGCGCCCTGGCAGATCCGGAGGACGTCAATTGCTCCACCCCGTGGAGCCAGGTATGGAGAGCCCGATTCGACAGCAATCTGCTTCCCTCTGCAACCGATCAATTAACGTTGATGCGGCCTATCCACGGCTCGGAGCATATCGAGACCACTCCCCTGTTTGAATGGAAGCCCCTGAAAGGCGCCACCCGGTATACCATCACGATCAGCCAGTCCCCATCGTTATCGTCCCCGGTGTTGCAAGAGACCGTGGTTCGTCCCGTCTACACTTCGCCATACAGCCTCGCCCAGCGAAATTTGAATAAGCTGAATTTCGGCACTTACTACTGGAAAGTGTGCAACGCCGATAACGCAACGCAGTGCAGCCCGACCTGGCGTTTCCAGATTGCCGCCCAGAGCCAGTGGCGCGCCACCCGCGATGCAGGAGACCCCGCGAACAGGCTCCAGATAGCCGCCGATGTAAACGATCCACTCGTGGATAGCAATTTCGAGCTGACCAACCTCACCGTCAGCCAGGACAAGGATTACTGGTATTTCGGTTTCGCCGCCTCCACCGAGGCGGATAACATGTCGTACGGTATTTACATTGATACGGACCATAAGGATAACTCCGGCGCGGCCGTAAACCCCCTCACTCACAGCGTCAGCGCGATCGCCGCACACCTGCCCGAGTATGCGGTTTACATCCTGCAAAGAGGCGGGGTATTCAGTTCCGCCGCAGTCCTTCTGTACACCTCCTCCGGCTCCGGCTGGATTAGCAGCCCCCATATTCTTAGCACACAAGGAGGTAGTCTGAGTTATTCGGATGGCCATCTCGAGCTGAAAATTCCACGCGCCGAGATCGGTATGGGTGAAAAGACGGGGAGCATGGCGCTCTCCCTCTTCAGCATGGATGAAGCCAGCGGGACGATCAAGGACACGGTACCTGCCAGCACGAATCTATCCACCCTCGACCGGTTTGCCAGCGTGTCCGAGCGGCTGAATATCGCCAACCCGCCCACGAATGCCGGCGGTGATCCGCTTACCTATCCATCCATACTCCCATTCTTCTTCCATTACCCCCACAACACCATTTGGTCCGGCTTCACCCTGCAGGTTTCGGTGGACGAGCAGTTTAATACAGTTCTCAGGGATTATAAAGCTGTCTTAGGCCCTCCATACCGGGTATCGCCTTTTAGCACCGAACACACCAAAGTGCAGGACGTCGCCGGGGATAACACCTATTTCTGGCGCGTCCGTAATCAATATTATCCCAATATCGGCGGCGCCTGGAGCCAGAGCAACCGTTTCGAGCGCAAAGGCTTTTTACCGCAGAATCTGGATACTTCCATTAGCTTTGCCACACCCACCTTTAGCTGGGACATTTCTGAAGGCGCTATGTCTTACGATCTGCAGGTGGACAATGACTCGAATTTTGGCTCACCCGAGATCAATGTTACGACGGCACAAAATTCATATACACATTCCGACACCCTGAGGAATGGCCTCTATTACTGGCGGGTACGAATCAGCAGAGATGGTATCCAGAATTCGGACAAGAACTGGTCGGACGTCAAAGTATTCGACTTGAAACTGCCGGTCCCGAAAAACCTGGCCCCCCATATTCCCGAAAAAGAGAAGGCCGTCGGCACAACCCCGACCTTCTGCTGGAGCCCAGTGATGGAAAATGATGAGGGGAAGCCGGTCTTCGCGGCCTGGAAATACCGGGTGGAGGTCAGCAAAGACCCCGCTTTCTCGCCGCTGTACGACAATATCACCACGGAACAGGCCTGCTGGACGCCCACAAAGGGCTACGAGGATGGGACCTACTTCTGGCGCGTGGCTCTGATCGACGGAAAAGGCAAACAGGGGCCTTTCAGCCCGTCCGCGACCTTTACCAAGCAGTACCGGCAGCCTGAGCTCGATAACTTGAACGGCAACATCTTCGTCAACGGCGCTCCGGTTTTTTCCTGGAAAGCGATTCCGGGAGCGGCGCAGTACAGGATCGAGATTGCCCACAACCCGAGCTTTGCCCCGCTGTTCGATGCGGTGACAACCACCAGTACCGTGTATATCCCCACCAAGGAATATCCCAGAAACGCCAATTACTACTGGCGTGTGGCTATGATCGACCGCAACGGCAAACAGGGCCCCTTTACCGGTTCAGCAAATGTCATCGCCCCCGTCATCCCGGATGGGAGGATTATCTACCTGCCCTTCCTGGGCGGGAAGAAGTAACGCCCCAATGAGCACAAAAAAGAGCGGCGTTTCCGCCGCTCTTTTTTGTGCTTATCCCCGGGAAAATTCCCGCACCACGTCTTTTAAGGTCTCATCCAGCGAGCGCACCGGCGCCCAGCCCGTAACCCGGCGGATCTTGGAGATATCCGGCACCCGGCGGCGCATATCCTCGAAGCCCACCGCGTAGGCTTCCTCGTAGGGGATGAAGCGCACCTGAGCGCCTTCCCCCTGCCCGCCGGATGCCAGCTCGATCACCCGCTGAGCCAGGGCTGCGATATCGACCTCTACGGTCGAGCCGATGTTGAACACCTCGCCCACCGCCTCCGGCGCCTCCGCCAGCGCCAGAATGGCCTCCACCGCGTCCTCCACGTGCAGGAAGCAGCGCGACTGCCGCCCGTCGCCGTAGACCGTCAGCGGCTCCCCTTTCAGCGCCTGCTGCACGAAACGCGGGATGACCATGCCGTACTGCCCGGTCTGGCGCGGCCCGACGGTGTTGAACAGTCGAAAGACCGTCACCGGCAGGCCTTTCTCCCGGTGGTAAGCCAGCCCCAGGAACTCGTCCACCATCTTCGAGGCGGCATAGGCCCAGCGGCTGCGGCAGGTGGGGCCCAGCACCACGTCGTCCTCCTCGCGGAAGGGGATCTGGTTGCCCTTGCCGTACACCTCGGAGGTGGAGGCGAGCAGCACCTTCGCCCGGTAGCGCAGGGCGGCTTTGAGCACGGCCTCGGTGCCCATCACGTTCGTCTCGATGGTGTGCACCGGCTGCTCGACGATCAGCATCACCCCCACCGCCGCCGCCAGGTGGAAGATCACGTCGCATTCGCTCGCCAGGCGGTCCATCACCATCTCGTTGGTGATGTCGTCAATGGCGAAGCGGAAGCGGGGATGCCCCACCAAATGGGTGATATTGTCGAACTTCCCGGTAGACAGGTTGTCAATGATGGTCACCGTATCGCCCCGGGCCAGCAAGGCCTCCGCCAGGTGCGAGCCGATGAACCCCGCCCCGCCGGTGATCAGGGCCCGGTTGGGCCGGTTCGAATTGTCTGCTTGTGCCATAGGTGTGGTTCCTGACTATCAACCGCCAGGCCGTACCGCGGGAGCAAACGGCCTGTAAATAGGTGGGCGGCGGAGCCGCGCGCTACTTCCCGTAGATCACCGCCAGTTCGTCCTGATACAGCAGCCGCCAGTCCCCGGCCTCCAGCGCTTTAATGAGGGAAGAACCGGGCTCCATCAGCACCAGGCGCGCCTCCCAACGCTCCAGGACCGCCTCCCAACCCGGCTCCGCCCGGGCGGCCTGGAGCCACTGGTCCAGAATCTCGTCGTTATACAGGTCGGTGCGCCCGTCCACGAAGACCGGGTACTCCGGCAGGGCCCAGATCAGGTAGCCGCCCCAATTATACGAGTTGAACAGCCTGCCGGGGGGGCTGTTTTTGCGCAGGTATTCCACCGCCTCCAGCGGCAGCGATTTGCGAAAGGCGGCCTCGTTCACCGCGGGCGGAAAAACCAGCGCCGCCTTGAGCGCCGCCGCCAGGACCAGCACGCCCAGCAAGGCCCAATTCAGGCGCGCCAGGCGAGGGGGCGGGGGACTGTCCAGGTCCAGCCTCAGGCCGAGCTGCGCCTGGAGCGACCCGACCAGAGGCTCCAGGTGGCGCGCCAGGACCGGGGGCGCCGCCAGGGCGAACAGGACGATATTGCGCCCCGCCAGCAGGCCCATATAGAGGAAGCCGGCGACCAGCAGGAAATCGGTCAGCGCGAGCCGGCGGCGGGAAGCCCCCACCACCCCCAGGGTCAGGATCAACAGCCAGGCGAAGGGCTGCACGTTCAGGGAGTGGAAATCCGGCGACTGCCATTCCTGGATATAGTCCTGCAGCGCGCCGATCCCTACCGTTTTAAATGGGTAGGCGAGCATGGAGGGGCCGTAGGGGTTAAGGCATACGCCCAGTGCCAGCAGCAGCCCGATCAGCAGGAGCCAGGCGGCGCCCCCCCGGCGCAGGATCCCGCTCACCCAGCGCGGGGAGGGCGCTCCCGCCTCCCCTGCCCGCCAGGCCGCCCACTGCTGCGCCAGGCCCGAGGCCAGCTCCCCGGCCAGGTACACCCCCCAGAGCAAGAACCCGACCGCAAAGCCGCCGTGGCTGTTGGCCCAGAGCGCCATCAGCGGCGGCAGCCAGAGCAGGCGCCGCCGGGTCTGAGGGCCGGGCTGCCAGCGGTAAGCCTCCAGCGCCCAGAGAAAGACCGCAGCCAGCACAAAGGTGACCAGGTAGGGGCGGGCCGCCCAGTAGAGGCCGGAGACCGCCGCAGCCAGGATGAGGATAAAGGCCCTGGAGAAAGCCCCCCCGCTGAGAGTCTTCCACAGGAAGAACAGGGCCAGGGTGACCATGGCGGCTGTCCACAGGTTGAGCCCGCCCGGTCCCAGGGCGCGATAGAGGGCGTACATCAGGATCTGCACCGGCCAGCCGGGATACTCCCACTCCGCTCCCAGTCGGGTATAGGAAAAGTGGTCCACCCACGGCAGAGCGCGGTTCTCGACCATCCACTGCCCGGCGCGCAGGTGCCACCAGGTATCGGTGTCCATGGTGACGCGCGCCGCCATGGCGAAGACGCCCAGCAGAGCAACCGCCATCACCAGGGAGGAGAGGCTCAGGGCCCGCAGGCCGGGCGCCCGCGGCCTCAGATCTGCACGCGTTCTGTGTTCTTCAGCAGCCATTTTTCTCGATAATTCCTGATACGCGCGCCTGTTCCGGCGCGCTTCCAGGCCAGCGCGCCCCACAGCCAGAGGATGAACACCCAGCCCAGCCACCAGCCTGCAGGGCCAATCCAGTTTGCCAGCAGCGGCAGCCAGGAAAACAGGCCGGCCGCCAGGGCCGGGCCCGGGCGCAGGCGGCTGATGGCCGGGGCGAGCGGCAGCAAATTGTAGGGGATCAGGTGCAGGGTGGCGAAGCAGCCCGCCGCCATCAGCATGTCCATATCCCCGCGCGAGAACCAGAGCAGTACCAGGGCCAGGGGGATGCCCCAGCCGCGCAGGGCAATATCCTGCTCGTAATTACCCGCTTCGTAAAAAGCCAGGGCCTGGAACATATCCGCGGGCCAGAAGCCCCACAGGAGGAAAGAGAGCAGCAGAAAGACTGCCAGCCCGATGAGCCACGCGCGCCGCGCTGCGAAAGCAAAGACGGTCACCTGGGGTTTCATCAGCGCCAGCGGCGCCAGCCAGGGCAGCCCGAGCAGGCCCAGGGTCATCAGGCCGTCCATCTGGCCCAGGAAGAGGGTCCAGAACAGCGGCAGGGTGAGCAGGGAGGCCGCCGCGCTGATCGGGTGCACCGCCCGCTTCCAGACCGCCAGACACACCCCGGTCAGGGAGAGGCCGGCAAACAGCGGCCAGGCCAGCGCACGCAGGAGGATCCCGGTCCAGGGCGGGTGAAACGCCTGCGCCTCCCACTCCCCCTGAAACAGGCGCCAGTCGAAGGCAAACAGGCCATCCTGGGGGAGCAGGCTCCCCAGCCCCGTGAATACAGCCGCAGCCGCGCAGGCCACCAGGAGCTGGACAGCCAGGGATGGGCGGCGGGCGTAGACTTCCACCGGGGGGAATAGCCAGGATTGTAACTTCTCTGCTCGAGCTCTGAATGCGCCTGCCATTGCCTGCCTCCGCCCGGCCTCAGGGGTATGTCCGTCCCAGTCCGATCTCAGCCGCGTCCACGTGCATGGATAAATTGTAAAACACCTGGTAGTCCCCGATGCGCTTCTCCTCCCAGGCGGCCCCCAGCGCCTGGAACTGCTCCCGCAAATACCGGTCCAGCCCGGGGTGGTGCGTGGTGATGTAGGCAGGCCTCTCGGCAGCTTTCACCTGTTCCAGATAGGGCTGGAAGCGGTCATCCCGTTCGGTGTAGCGGAAATCGGCATGGTACGGCAGGCGGGGGGCGAAAAGCAGCTCTTCCTGGGATAGAAAAGCCAGGGGGTAAGCCACCCAGTAGTTGGTGTAACCGCGCCGCGCACCCTGCTCCCGGAGGAATGCCGCCAGCTCGCCGTCGTAGCGGTGGTCAATCTGGGTGATCGGGTAGAACTGGGTGGTCAGGCGCGCCGGAGAGAGGCGCAGGCTCTCCAGGTTGCCCCAGAGCTGGAAAGCCAG